>CAYVPO010000164.1:0-7996 GCA_964453825.1 uncultured Holophagales bacterium | reverse complement strand
CGGTCCGGGCGAGGCGCTCGCCCCCTGGTGGATCGAGTCGACGGCGCCGGCGAGCGACCCGTCGCAGCGCTATCTCCATCGCGAGCGCGCCCTCTACCTCCCGCGCGCCGTCTTCGCCCGCGGCCACGCGGGCGATCGAGACCTCCTCCGCGACCCCGATCTCCTCCGTGGCCTCCGGAACGCACCCCTCGTCCGGCGCCCGCTGCCGATCCCCCCCGGGCGCGAAGGGATCGGCGCGCCCCGCGGGCTCTCCCGCGCGGCCGCCGAGGCGGTTCCGCCGAGGCCGAAGCCGGTGAGGCGCGCCACACCTGCTCCCGCGCCGACGCCTGCCGGCGCCGCCTCCTCCGCGCCTGCGCGGCCGAAGGCGCCGGCGTCTCCGGCTCCGAACGGCCCGCCTGCGGCCGCGCCCCCCTGGCCCGACGAGGGGCGCCGTCCCGAGCCGCGTCCGCGTGTCGCAGGGGAATCGGCGGCAGAGCCGCGCGGCACGACCTCCAGCGCGCCGCCCTGGGGCGTCTCCTCGACGCCCGCCCCCGTGCCGCGCGATCAGATTCCGGCGTCGAAGCGCCGGAGGTAGCTCGCGAACGCCCGAGCATCGACGTGCGGGCGGCGCCGGCGTATCTTCGTCACGTGTTGCGGGGTCGCCGGACCCGAGGGCGACGGTCGGGTCGATCTGGCCCCGCTCGATCGAACGTGAGCGCCAACCGCCAGCCCCGAGCGGAACGGAGCACGTCGCGCACCGCGAAGCGGCGGTAGCCCGCCCGGCTCGTCGTCGACCGTGTGACCTGCGGAGTCAGGACTTCACGTAGCCCGACGCTCCCGCAAGAGGTTCTCGTCACTTGAAGATAAGTCGGACCTACAAGCTCTTCACGTTCTTCATCGCGCTGCTTCTGACCGTCACCGGACTCCTCTCCTATCTGAGCCTCCGGATCCAGCGCGACACCGTCCGCAGCGAACGCCATCGCTTCAGGTCGTTTCACCTCGCACACGAGCTCCTGCAGAGCTCCGAAGACCTGACCCGCATGGCACGCAGCTATGCGGCGACGAGCGATCCCGTCTACGAGACGTACTACGACACGATTCTCGACATCCGTAACGGGAAGCGCTCCCGTCCGGTTCCCTACGCCTCGACCTACTGGCATCTGGCCGGCATCGGCAGAGGGCCGGCCGAAGCCACGGGCGAAACGGTTGCTCTGAGGGACCTCCTACGGCGGGAGAAGTTCGCCGCCGAGGAGCTCGCTCTTCTCGACGATTCGCAGGCACGGTCCGACCATCTCGTCGCGATGGAGGAGCAGGCGTTCGCCGCCTTGAAGGGTCTCTTCGACGACGGGCACGGCAACCTCACCGTCCGGCGCCCGCCGGACCCCGCATTCGCGGTGAGCCTCCTGTTCAGCGAGCACTACGTCGACGAGAAGGCCGCCATCATGGCTCCCATTCAGGAGTTCCTGGTCCTGATCGAGAAGCGGACCACCGCCGAGCTGCTTTCGCATCAGCTCGAGCTTCGCCGGCAGATTCGCCTGACGACGGCTCTCATCGCGATCACGCTGCTCGCCGTCTTCCTCAAGAGCCTGCAGACGTTCCGGAGCGTTCTGGCTCCCCTGAGACGCCTGCTCGCGACGGTCACAGACATCGCCTCCGGCCACTACGCCGCCCGCTGTGCCGTCGATTCCTCGAACGAGGTGGGAGAGCTCTCCGCGAGGCTCAACGACATGGCCGACGCGCTCCAGACGGACATCGCCCGGCGAGAGCAGGCGGAAGGAGCGCTGCAGGAGAGCCTGGAGACCATCGGCGGCCTTCTGGACGGCGTCGACGCGGGCATCGTCGTAGTCGACCCCGTCACCCACGTGATCGAGCAGGTCAACCCGCACGCCGCGAACCTGTTCGGCGCTTCCCAGGAGGACGTCCGGGGCCGCGTCTGTCACGATTTCCTCTGTCCGACCGAAGTCGGCCGCTGCCCCATCACGGATCTCGGCAAGGTCGACGAAAGCAGGGAGTGCACCCTGAGGCGGGTCGACGGAACGTCGGCGCACATCCTGAAATCCGTCAAGACGATCCGTCTGGGAGGACACGAGAAGCTGCTCGAGACCTTCGTCGACATCTCGAAGCGCAAGGAAGCCGAGGAGCAGATCCGCTATCTCGCAACCCACGACGCGTTGACCGGCCTGCCCGTCCTGCAGCTCGCCCGGGACTTGCTGCTCAAGTCCATTCACCGGTCCGACCGGACCGGGAACATGACGGCCGTCCTGTTCCTCGACCTCGACGGATTCAAGGCCGTCAACGACACCCTCGGGCACGGCTCCGGAGATCAGGTCCTCGAGGAGGTCGCAGGCCGGCTGCTCTCCTGCGTCAGGAAGAGCGATACGGTCGCGCGGATCGGCGGAGACGAGTTTCTGGTGATCGTGGACGACGTCCACGATCACGAGGTCGCGTCCCGGATCGCCGAGACCCTCGTCGGCGTTCTCTCGCGCCCCATGACGGTCGACGGTCACGAGGCTCGCGTCGGCGCGAGCGTCGGCATCGCGCTCTATCCGGCGGACGGCCAGGACCTGGACGAGCTGATCAAGCGGGCGGACCAGGCGATGTACGGGGTCAAGAAAGCCGGCAAGAACGGAGTGGCGTTCGCCGCCCCGCCGGCGGGATCGTCGTCCGCGCCGTCGCTTCAGCCCGGCCCGCGCCGGATGTAGCTCGCGACGCCGCCGAGGAGCATCTCGACGGCGATCGCCGTCAGGACGAGCCCCATCAGGCGCTCCATCGCCATGATCGCCTGGTCGCCGAGCACCCTCTGGATGCGCGTGCTCGAGACGAATACGACCGCCGTGATCGCGATCGTCACCGTGAGCGAGCCCGCGAGCGAGAGCATCTGCATCGGATCGGGCGTCGACATCAGGAGGACGGTCGCCATTGCCGAGGGACCCGCGATGAGCGGGATCGCCACGGGCACGATGAACGGCTCTCGGTCCTCCCCGTCCTCCTCCCCGAGCCGGGCCCCGCGCTCCGGGAAGATCATCCGGATCGCGATCAGCAGGAGGACGACTCCCCCGCTGATCCGGAGCGCGTCCTCGCTCAGGTGAAGCAGGCGGAGGATCGGCCGCCCCGCGAGGAGAAACGCGAGGAGCGCGGCGAACGCCACGAGGCACTCCCGGAGGACGACGATGCGGCGCCGCTCCGGACGGACGTGCTTCAGCGCCGAGATGAAGAACGGGATGTTCCCGAGCGGGTCGGTGATCAGGACGAGGAGGATGGTGGAGGAGACGAAGGTCGTGTCCATCGGGCCTGCCGAGGATATCGGGAGCCGGCCCCTCCGGGGTGTGAACCTGTCCGGCGCCCGGGCTCTCCGCGCTTCAGCGTCTCGCGTAGAGCAACGAAAGCCGGGGCCACGCTGGGTTCGGCGTCCTTCTCGTCTCGAAGCCGAGCTCCTCGAGCCGGCGGACGAGGCGCCTCTCCCTCCCGCCCCCTTCCTCTTCCTCGTGGACCTCGAGGACGACGTGCCGCACGCGGAGGAGCGTCTCCGCGCGCGTTCCGAGAAGGATCCGTTCCTCCGCACCCTCGACGTCCATCTTCAGGAGATCGCAGCTCGCGAGGCCGAGCCGCTCGAAGACCTCGTCGAGGCTGGCCGTCGGGACCGGGCGCAGGCTCCCGCCCGAGCCCGCGGGAACGGTTCGCGAGCGGACCGACGAGAGGGGCTCCGTCGCCGCCGTCTCCCCCGGCGCGCCGATCGCCTCCCGGCAGCCGACGACGTTCCTCACTCCGTTCCTCGCGAGGTTCTCCTCGAGAAGCGCGAAAGCATCTGCGGCCGGCTCGAACGCGAAGACGCGGCCCGAGGAGGCGGCCTTCGCGGCGCGGACCGCGAAGTCGCCGATCCCCGCGCCGACGTCGAGAACCGTCCAGCCGTCCTCCACGGGCGTCCCGGCGACGTCGTAGGCACGGTCCACCCAGGTCTCCTTCACGATCCAGGCGTCGAGGGGCGACCGGACCCGGAAGCTCACGCCCGAGCCGAGCTCCCAGACGAAACCACGGCATCCGAGCCCCGCCATCCACGTCGCAACGCGGAACGGCTGTCGCGACGCGCGAAGCATCGGGAGAACCGAAGCGAGGTAGTACCGCCAGCGCGCGAGGACCGTCGGCACGGACTCCCTCAGCCCTTCAGGCCGAGCCTCTGCGCGAGGTGGTGGAGGTTCGCACGGTGCATCCCGAGCTCGCGCGCCGCGGCGGCGTGGTTCCCGCGGTGCCGCTCGACCGCCTCGCGAATTCGCCTCCTCTGGAACTCCTCGACCTGCTCCCGTAGCGGGCCGGTCGGCACGGTCGGCACCGGCACGTCGACCGGCGCCCGGGCGGGGCCGTCGGACCCGAGGTCGACGTTCGCGAGGCCCACGGCGATCGGAGCGCCGGCCGGCTTCCCGGCCGCGGCACGCAGCACGGCCCGGCTCACCACGTTCTCCAGCTCCCGGACGTTCCCCGGCCAGTCCGCTGCGGCGAGCGCCTCACGGACCTCCTCGGAGAGACGGAGCGGACCGAGGCCGAGCCGTCGGCGGGCGGCGTCCGCGAAGTGCGTCGCGAGGATCGGGATGTCCTCCCGCCGCTCTCGGAGCGCCGGGACGCGGATCGGGTAGACCGCGAGCCTGTGGTAGAGGTCGGCGCGGAAGCGGCCTCTCGCGACCTCCGCTGCCAGGTCGCGGTTCGTCGCGGCGATGACGCGAACGTCGACCCGATGCGACCGGTCCGAGCCGATCCTCTGGATCTCTCCCTGCTGGAGCGCCCGGAGGAGCTTCGGCTGAAGCGAGAGCGGCAGCTCGCCCACCTCGTCCAGGAAGAGCGACCCGCCGTCGGCCACCTCGAACTTCCCCGCCCGCTCGCGAACGGCGCCCGTGAAGGCCCCCGCGACGTGCCCGAAGAGCTCGCTCTCGGCGATCGACTCGGGGAGCGCCGCGCAGTTGACGTGGATGAGCGCCTCGTCCCTGCGGCGCGAGCCCGAGTGGACGTGCCGTGCGACGAGCTCCTTTCCGACCCCTGTTTCCCCCGTCACGAGGACCGGGAGGCCGGACGCGGCGACGACGTCGATCTCCGACAGGAGAGCCGCGACCGCCGCGCTCGCCCCCAGAATCGCCGCGCCGCTCGTCTCGTCGGCGCTTCGCTGCAGCTCGCGCGCGACGCGCGTCCCGCGTTCCGCCTTCCTCTCCAGCGCCTCGAAGAGGCTCGCGGTCCTGAGGGCCGCGCCGGCGAGCGCGCCGAGCGTCGCGAGGAGCCGCCCGTCGAGATCGTCGAACGCCTCCGGATCGAGGGCGTCCGCCGTGAGCGCGCCGACGACCTCGCCGTCGGCCGTGAGGGGACACCCGAGGCAGGCGTGGATCCGCTCGAGCGCGTGCGGGTCGGCGACGAGGAGGCCGTCGAACGGGTCGGGCAGGGGCGAGTCGTGCGGAAAGAGGACGGGAGAAGGCGACCGAAGGACGGCGTCGAGACGGGCGTGCCGGAAACGCGAATAGGGGCGCTCGAGCGCCTCCGGCACGAGGCCGTGCCCTGCAAGCGGGACGAGGTCGTCCCCCTGGAGGCGCAGGAGGCAGGCCGCGTCGAACGGAACGAGACGGCGGACCGCCGCGAGGAGCCGCTCGTATCGGTCGCGAGCGCCCAGGGAGGCCGTCAGATCGCCCACGATCTCGAGGAGGACTTCGAGGGGATCCGGTTGCGATTTTGACGACGGAGTTGCGGTTTGCACGACGACGCCTGCTGTCGCATTCATAACACGAGTTCGCAACTCATTGATTCCGCACGTCCCTCCGCTCGGCACGGTGCGTGCGATGAGCTGCACGGAGGCCACCGATGAATCTTCCGCTTCAACCCGAACAGACCCTCGCCGACCTCGCCGTCGCCTACCCGGCCGCCTCCCGCGTCTTCCGCCGCCACAGCCTCGACTACTGCTGCCACGGGCGGCGTCCCGTCTCCGAGGCCTGCGCCGAGCGTGGTCTCGATGCCGCCGCCCTCCTCTCCGAGGTCGCCGCCGAGGCCCGCACCGCCGGCGACGTCGAGACCATGGCCGATCAGCCGATCCCGGCGATCGTCGCGCGGATCGTCGACTGGTACCACGCGCGACTCCGGACGGAGCTCCCGCTCCTTCTCCAGATGGCGCGGAAGGTCGAGGCGGTCCACGCCGACAAGGAGAGCGTTCCCCGCGGCCTCGCCGAGCACGTCGAAGGCCTCTCGCGGGAGCTGATCGACCACCTCGACAAGGAAGAGCAGGGGCTCTTCCCGATGCTCCTCTCCGGCCGGGGCGGGCAGGCCGCGGCGCAGGTCCAGTCGCTCGAGCGCGAGCACGAGGACGTCGCCCTCGCTCTCCAGAAGACCCGGACGCTGACGACGGACCTCGTCCCGCCGGCCGAGGCCTGCACGACCTGGCGAGCCCTCTACCTCCGCCTCGACGAGCTCGAGGCGGAGCTGATGGAGCACGTCCACCTCGAGAACAACATCCTCTTCCGCCGCGCGCTCTGCGCGGAGATGTGAGCCGAAAGGACGCGATGAGCACGAACTTCCCCGGCAACGACAGCCGCCGCTGGGCGCTCCTCGGCGGGGTCCTCCTCTTTACCTTCCTCGTCCTCGGCTTCTTCGGCCGCGAGGTCTACCGGCAGGCTCCACCGATCCCGGAGCGCGTCGTCACCCCCGACGGCGCCACCCTCATGACGAAGGACGACATCCTCACGGGCCAGCAGGTCTGGCAGTCGACGGGCGGCCAGCAGCTCGGCTCCATCTGGGGACACGGCGCCTATCAGGCCCCCGACTGGACGGCCGACCACCTCCACCGCGAGGCGGTCGCCCTCCTCGACGTGAGGGCGGAGGCCGAGGGAGCGAAGGACTTCGCTTCGCTCTCCCCCGACCGGCAGGCCGCGCTGAAGGCGGCCCTCGTCCGCGAGATGCGGACGAACACCTGGGACGCCGCGACCGGCGTCGTAAGGATCTCCGCCGAGCGGGCCGAGGCGTACCGGCGCGCGGCCGCGCATTTCGACGCCCTCTTCGGCGGCGCGCGCGAGCTCAAGCCGCTCCGCGAGGACTACGCCATGTCGGAGACGACCGTCCCCGACGCGGCGCGCCGCAAGGCGCTCACGGCCTTCTTCTTCTGGACGAGCTGGGCCGCGACGACCGAGCGCCCCGGCCAGGCGATCACCTACACGAACAACTGGCCGCACGAGCCGCTCGTGGCGAACGTCCCCTCGGGCGCGAACGTCGTTTGGTCGCTCGTCTCGATCGCCCTCCTCCTCGCGGGGATCGGCGCCGTCGTCTGGTGGACGGCGTTCCGCGAGAAGCCCGAGCCCGCCGTCACCGCTCCCCCGGTCGACCCGCTGGTCGGGATCACGCTGACGCCGTCGATGCGCGCCGTCGGCAAGTACGTCGTCGCCGTCCTCGGCCTCTTCGCCGTCCAGGTCGGCCTCGGCGCGCTCCTCGCCCACTACACCGTCGAGGGGCAGGCGCTCTACGGCTTTCCCATCGGGCAGTGGCTCCCCTACGCGCTGGCGCGGACCTGGCACGTCCAGACGGCCGTGTTCTGGATCGCGACGGCCTTCCTCGCCGCCGGCCTCTTCCTCGCGCCGGTCATCGGCGGGCACGAGCCGAAGTTCCAGCGCCTCGGCGTGAACGTCCTCTTCGGCGCGCTCCTCCTCGTCGTCGTCGGCTCGCTCGCGGGCGAGTACCTCGCGATCCACCAGGTCCTCCCGCTCGACCTCAGCTTCTGGCTCGGCCACCAGGGGTACGAGTACGTCGACCTCGGGCGCGTCTGGCAGATCGCCCTCTTCGTCGGCCTCGTCCTCTGGCTCGTCCTGATGCTCCGGGCGATCCTCCCGGCCGCGCGCCGCCGCGACGACGCCCGCTCCCTCGTCTGGATGTTCACCGGCGCCACGACGGCCATCGGCCTCCTCTACGGCGCCGGCTTCTTCTTCACCGCCAAGACGCACCTCTCCGTCATGGAGTACTGGCGCTGGTGGGTCGTCCACCTCTGGGTCGAGGGCTTCTTCGAGGT
>CAYVPO010000163.1:3305-8136 GCA_964453825.1 uncultured Holophagales bacterium | reverse complement strand
AGTAGAGGAGGAGAGGCTTCCCGGAAGCTCGCGCCTCGGCGAAGCCTTCGTCGATCGTGCGGAAACGGATGCCCGGCGCGTCGGCCGCGAGACCGGCCCGGCCGAGCGTCGCCGAGAGAGCGAGGGCTGATAGGACGACGAGGACCCGCCTGTTCACACGCGCGCTCCTTTCGGTCGAGGGTGGGGACGGACGCTCCAGTCTATCCGCCGTCCGGGCGCGGCGCAGCCACGAGACGCCCCGCTACGGCCGGGCGAGCCTCTCGATCGGCGTGTCGCTGCGCTCCGCGAGCCGGGAACGAGCGCCGTGGCCCGGCCGCTCACTCGCAGGAGAGCAGCCTCAGGTCCGTGACAGGCGAGAAGACGTTCGTCGGGGCGACCTCGACTCGTGAAGAGACGAGCTCGCCGCCTCGAATCCGGACTTCCGCGCTCTTCTCCCGTCCGTACCTGTCCCGCCAGCCGAAGGTGACGGTACGTTCGAAGCGGCTCCGATTCCGGAGCCGGACGAGCCACTCGACCAGGCCGCCGCTCGAGTCGGTGTCGAGAACGGACGTGCCCCTCGTCCCCAGGATCTCGATCCCGTCGCATGGCCAGCCGGTCGGCGGAGTCGAGCCCTCCGTCGGCGTCGCGAGCGGCGCGTCCGCCGACGAGTCGGAGACGGAGGGCGAGACGGCCTCGGCCGCCGCGCCGGGGCGAGAGGAGCTCGACCGGGTCGAAGCGGGCGCGCAGCCCACGAAAGCGCAGGCGACGAGGCTCGCCATCGCCAGACCGACGGACGCAAGTGCCTTCATGAGAGGACCTCCCGGTCGGGGGCAGCAAGATGAGGGCCGCCGAGGGCGTCCGCATCAGAAGTCACGGCGCGACCATGGCGAAGAACGCCTCGAAGCCGTGCGGCTCCTCGCCCGCGCCTCCGGTCGACAGGAAGTCGAACGTGCCGCCGGGCCGTGGGATGAACCCGTCGACGCTCGTACCGACGAAGACCGAGGCTCTCAGGGCGTCCTCCTCGATCGGTTTACATCGGCGAGGTCCGGCACCGCCGGGCGAGAAGACCGGTGGCCGCGTCGAGGTCCAGGTCCGCCACGAGCAGGCCCTCCTCTCCATACGGCTGATGGCACAGGAGCGAACCGTCCGGGCGCGCGATCGCCGATGTCGTGCCGGAACCCTCGCTCGCGCAGTTCACCGACGCGAAGTAGCAGGTGTTCTCCGCCGCGCGGCACAGGATCGCCTTCTCGTGGAACGTGTTGGCGGGGTCCGCGAAGGTGACGGGTCGGTAGCTCCCCGGCTCGGCGACGTGCGCGTGCGGGTGGAACACGACCTGCGCGCCGCGGCGCACCGCCCACCGCACGGTCTCCGGGTACCTCCACCCTTCGTGGCAGATCACGACCCCGAACGTCAGCTCTCCGGCGGTGAAGACTCGCCGCTCGGTCGCGAACGCCGGATAGGTGCCCTCCTCCGACGGGTCGAGTTGGCCCTTGTCCCGCCACCGAGCCGTCCGGGCCGATCACGCAGGCCGTGATCTGCAGTCCGCGGTCGGTGACGCGCTCCGTGCCCAGGATGACCGTGACGCCGGCCGCCCCGGCGGCTTCCGCCACGGCGGCCCACGCCCGCTCGAGGAACGCGGGATCGGGCGGCGGGAGCTTCGTCCCCGGCCACCGGTACCCGGGAACGAAGCACTCCGGGAAGCAGATCACGAGCGCGCCCCGTCGGCCCGCCTCCGCGACCGCCGCCGTCGCCTGGAGCACGGAGGCTTCGGGCGTCGCCGGCACGCGGACGTTCGCGAGGGCGATGCGGACGGTGCTCATGCCGCGTGGACCGCTCCGCGTCGGGCGCTTCCGGGCGCCCCACGGAGCGCGCGCTCCGCTTCGATGCCGCCGTGGTTCTCGATCAACTTCAGCTCGCTCCTACCCGGCGGGTGTCCGGTCGTCGACCTCGTCGAGGAACGGCCGGCCGAAGCGCCCGAGGCGGGGTCCGTGACTCCACGGCGAGCGCCAGCTCCAGAGCACCCCGACGGCGCGGCCGAGGAGGTCGGCGACGGGCCTCGTTCCGAAGTACCGTCCGTCGCGGCTCTCGTCGCGGTTGTCGCCCAACACGAGGACCTCTCCTTCGGGGACGCGCACGGGGCCCCAGGTTCGGGCTGCGCTCGCCAGCGCCGGCACCGCCCGCACCGGGTGGGGCGCGCCGTCCAGCCGCTCGGTCCCGAGGAGCACGGTCCGGCCGGTCGCGTCCTCTGCCGGCGGAAGGAACCGAACGGGCTGCTCCTTCCCGTTCACGAGGAGGCGCCCGTCGTGGAGCTCGACGGTGTCGCCCGGGAGACCGACCAGGCGCTTCACGAACGGCACGCGCCCGCCGTCGGGATTCCGCAGGACGACCACGTCCCCGCGGCCCGGCTCCCCGGTGGAGAAGAGCCGCAGGCTCGTGAAGGGGACGCGGACCTGGTAGGCGGCCTTCAGGACGAAGACGCGATCCCCCTCGAGGATCGTCGGCTTCATCGACCCCGTCGGAACGACGTACCAGTCGGCGAGGACGGAGCGGCCGGTCAGGATGAGCCCGGCGACGAGGATCAGCTGGCCCACGTCCCGGAGCAGGGCCTTTCGCTTCGAGGTCGGCGGCATGTCCTCTCCGGAACGCACGTCTCGTGCCCGGCCACTCCGGCGCGCGTCCGCCCATGGAGCGCGCCGTCCCGTCAGCCGCTCCTCTCCGAGCGGGTCGCGACGATGGGATCGCCGTTCGTGACGATGATCGTGTGCTCGAACTGCGCCGAGCGGCTCTCCGGGTGCCCGACGAGCGTCCACCCGTCTTCCGCTTCCGCCGCGTGGGCGCTCCTCGTCGAGAGGAACGGCTCGATCGCGATCACCTGACCGAGCCGCAGCCGGCGGCCGTCGCCCCGGTCGTAGTAGCTCACGATCCCTTCCGGCTCCTCGTGCAGCTTCCGGCCCACCCCGTGTCCGGCGAGGTTCCGGATCACCCGGAAGCGGTGCGCCCGGGCGACCCGCTCGACGGCTCGCCCGATCCGGTTGATCGGGGCGCCGGCTCTCGCCTCGGCCAGCGCGCCGTCGAGGGCCACCCGCGTCGCGTGACAGAGCGACGCATTCACGCTCGAGACCGGCGGGACGACGGTCGTTCCGCCCGTGTCGGCGAAGTAGCCCTCCAGCTCGGCCGAGACGTCGACGTTCACGACGTCGCCGGCCCGGATGACCCGGGGACCGGGGATCCCGTGCGCCGCCTCCTCGTTCACGCTGATGCAGGTCGCGCCCGGGAAGCCGTACGTCACCCGGGGCGCGGACCTCGCGCCGAGCCGTTCCAGCAGGCGGCCGCCAATCTCGTCGAGCTCGGCGGTCGTCATCCCGGGCTCGACCCTCTCGAGCATGGCGTCCCGCACCGTCGCGACGACGCGCCCGGCCTTCAGTATCCCCTCCACGTCGCTCTCGTTCTCGACCGTCACCTCGCCCTCCCGGCGTCTGCACGTTCCTCGCGGGGTCCCGCGTCCCGCGGGCCGCACGCCGCGTCAGGCCCGCGGAGGGGCGAACGGCTCCTCTGGTCCCGCGAGGCGGGAGCAGTGGAGGAGCCAGTAGGAGACGACCGCGACCGGGCCGCTCACGAGCGCGGCGAGCGTCCAGAGCTCGGGACCGACGAAGACGAGACGTCCGCGGCTCGCGCGCAGAGGCGAAGCGTGGCGGTAGACCGCGACCGCGAACGCGACGTGGACTACGGCGGCGGCGACCCAGAACAGCGCGAAGGCGAACGGCGCGACGAAGGTGTAGGCCTGGATGAGGCTGCGGGAGATCATGCGGCTCCCATCGTACGACGTGGCGGGAACGGGGCTACGCACCCGACCCGGGGCCCGCGACGGAGCCGCCCGGGGAAACGAGGATCTCCACCTCCTGCGGGACGTTCACCAGGATGACGCAGCCGCCCTCCGAATGGACGGCGTGGACGTTGTGCGGGGCCGTGTAGAGGTAGTCGCCCGCGGCGAGACGGTCCTTGCCGAGGCGGACGTCGCCCTGGAGGACGAAGATCTCCTCGCCTCCGGGATGGGAATGCGCCGGGTAGCGGGCGCCCGGGTCGAACCGGAGGAGGATCGTCGGAGCGCGCCCGGCCACCTCGTCGAATCGCAGGACCTTGACGGAGACGCCCGTGACGCCGGGCTCGTCCAGCGGCCGCCAGTCGACCTCCTCGGACCGGACGAGCTGGTTGAGGGAAGGGTTCGGCCTCGTGCGGGTGCCCATCGAACGGCGTCCTCCGTGCGTGAGTTGGTGGGAGCCTGGCGGAGCCTGCGGCCCGCGCCCGGGCTCGCGGGGCCTTCCGCTCGCTTCAATCGGCGGACCAGGCTTCCCGGGTGATCCGGTACTCGACGGCCTCGTGACCGCGCTCGAACCGGGTCCCCGAAAGGGCTCCGCCGATCTTCTCGACGGCCCTTCGGGAGCGGTGGCTCTGCGGTCCGGCGAGGAAGGTCACGGTGTCGACGGAGCGGAACGCGTGGTCGAGCATCCGCCGCTTCATCTCGGCGTTGTGCCTCCGCGGGTCGGACGCGGCCGCGAAGAGGTCGGCCCAGTCCTCCGTGCGGAGGGGGCGCAGCTCGAGGAGTCTGCCCCGCGGCGTCGGCTGCACCTCGAACGTCATGAGCGAACGGTACCGGTCGAGAGGCGGCCGCGGCCGGACGCCCTCGCGCGTCAGCCGCGCCGGGCCGCCTCGATGGCCGCGATGTCGATCTTCCGCATCTGCATCATCGCCTCGAATGCGCGCCGGGCGACGGCGGGGTCGGGGTCCGCGATCGCGGCTGTGAGCGCGCGCGGCGTGATCTGCCACGAGAGCCCCCACCTGTCCTTGCACCAGC
>CAYVPO010000163.1:0-3205 GCA_964453825.1 uncultured Holophagales bacterium | reverse complement strand
GTGAGCGCGCGCGGCGTGATCTGCCACGAGAGCCCCCACCTGTCCTTGCACCAGCCGCAGGCGCTCTCCTGGCCGCCGTTGTCGACGATCGCGTTCCACAGGCGGTCGGTCTCGGCCTGGTCGTCCGTCGCCACCTGGAACGAGAACGCCTCGCTGGGCCGGAACGCCGGGCCGCCGTTCAGGCCGAGACAGGGGATGCCGATCACGGTGAACTCGACCGTCAGGACGTCGCCCTCCTTGCCCGAGGGGTAGTCGGCGGGCGCGCGGTAGACCTTCCCGACCGCGCTGTCCGGGAACGTCCGGGCGTAGAACTGCGCGGCTTCCAGGGCGGTGCCGTCGTACCAGAGGCAGATCGTGTTCTTCGGGACCATCGTCGTCCTCCCATCGTGATCTCGAGCATCGGCCGCGGACGGATCGGCCCCGGCTCCGGCGTCGCTCAGTTCCGAAGCGTCCGGTCTCCCGGAGAAGTGGCTCCCGACGAGCGCCTCGCAGGCGGCCCAGAGCCGCGGGGAGCCCTTTTCGATCGTCGGTCCGTAGCGGGCGAGCACCTGGTCCCGCGTGAGCCCGCTCGCGAGCCAGGTCCCTCCGCCCGTGGCGACGTTCGCGATCAGCGGCTGGACCCTGTCGAGCGCCTTCGCGAACGCGGCATCGGCAGTCTCGGCGGCCTCGAACTCCCTCCAGAGCGCGAGGAGCTCCTCTCCCTCCGGCCGCGGGAGGATCCCGAAGATCCTCTCGGCGGCCGCCTCCTCCCGCTCGGCCTGCTCCCGCGGGGGCACGCCGGCGTGGAGCGGCGTGTCGCCGGCGTCCACCTCGACGATGTCGTGAACGAGGAGCATCCGGATCACGCGGGACGCGTCGACCGGACCCGCCGCGAGGTCGTGCAGGACGAGCGCGTACAGGGCGAGATGCCAGGAATGCTCCGCGCTGTTCTCCCTGCGGCTTCGGTCGAGGAGCGGAGACTGGCGGACGACGGACTTCAGCCCGTCGATCTCCCGCAGGAACTCGAGGCGCGGGGCGAGCGGGTCTTCGGCCGCCTGCCGAAGCGTGGAGAGAACGGTCCGGAGCATTGCAGCCAGCTCGGGATCGGCGGCGATGCCCGCGTGGTCGAGCCTGCGGCCCGCGAGGGGAACGGCGGTCTCGTCCACGACGCGCGCGCCCATCACCCGGAGCGTCTCGACGAGAGCCCCGTGCGCGATCGTGGCCTGCGGCCGGGCGTTGAGAACGGAGACCGGCTTGCCGCTCATCTCGACGCCGCCGACGAGCCAGTCGAGAGCGTTCTTCAGGACGCCGGACACGCCGTGCGCGTACTCCGGGCTGGAGACGACGACCGCGTCGGCGCGGGCGACGTTCGCGCGCCACGCATGAACGGACGGGGGAAGGCCCGCCTCCTCCACGTCGGGGCTGAAGAACGGCAGCGAGTCGAGCGGCACCGGAAAGCCGACGGCGGTGTCCGCCGGCGCGAGCGCCGCGAGGGCGCGGAGGAGGGACGTGTTCGACGAAGCCTCGCGGAGGCTTCCCGAGACGGCGAGGACTCGCATGCGTCCGTCGAGCCCCGGGCCGCCGAGCTCAGACACGGAGGAGCCCGCGGAAGCCCCTCGCGGCGTAGTACGACTGCGCCCCGTTGTGGTACGCGAACACCCGGCCGTAGCGGCGGTCGCCGAAGAGGGCCCCGCCGAGCGCCCGGACGTCGGCTGGCGTCGCGATCCAGCTCGAGGTCTTCGTGTCGAACTCGCCGAAGCCCTGGAGGGTCCGGTACTCCTCCTCCGTCAGCAGGTCGATCCCCATCGCCGCCGCCATCTCGACGGCGCTGGACTCCGGCCGGTGCTCCTTGCGGGCCTTTCGCGCCTCGCCGTCGAAGCAGAGGCTCCTTCGCCCCGCCGGGCTCTCCGCCGAGCAGTCGTAGAAGGAGATCGGGCCCGTCTCTCCGCCGCGAGCGAGAACGTCCGGCTCCCCTCCCGACGACTCCATCGCGCGCAGCGACCGGAGCGCCGGCAGGTTGCCCTCGAGTCGGGCGAGGACCTTTGCCCACGAATGCCCCGGATGACGGTCCCCGTGCTTCTCGAAGCGTCCCTTCAGGACGTGCAGGAGCTCTTCGCGTTCGCTCGTCTTCATGTCGTTCCTCTTCTTCTCCGTGCGCCCGTCCGTGCCGTGGCGCGAGCCGCGGCCTGGCGCAGCGTACGAGAGGAGCTCTTCGGCCTCCGGAGCCGCGGGCCGGGATGCCGCGCTCTCGCGGCCGACGATGCGAGCGCGGCCGATCAGGGCGCCCCGGTCGTCGCCATGCAGGCGCCGGCGGGGTCGGTCACGACGACGGTGCCTCCGGCCGGCACCTGGACCGGGCCGGGACCGGCGAAGACGTCCTGGCCGCGGACGAAGGCCAGGGAGTAGGAGCCGGCAGGCACCGAGAAGGTGCTCTGCCCCGGGACGGCGAGCGTGCCGAGCTGCATGCCGTTCGCGGAGACCGAGACGCTCCCGGGCAGGGCGCAGGGCTGCGTGAGCTGGATCTGGAGGTTGCCGTTGGCGACCAGCGAGGAGGGCTCGGTGGGCGTGTCGCCGCAGGCCGTCGCGAGAAGCCCCGCGGCGATCAGAGTCGATACCAGGATCGACCGAGCGTTCATGGGGACCTCCTTGTCCGAGAGCTGCCGGGAATCATAGGACGACGCGCGACCTACTTCCGAACCTCGCCGGGCCCGAGGCCGAGCCGCTTGTTCTCCTCGAGCAGGGCGATGGCCTCCGCGACCCGCTTGTTTCGGGTCTCGTCGCGCTTCGCGGACGAGATCCATCCCACATATCGCCGCCGGTGCGAGGGGGGCAGGGCGTTGAAGCTCTTCCACGCGAGCGGGCTCGTCCGCAGCGCGCCGGCCAGCCACTCGGGGACGCCGGACGTCGGCTCCCGAGCCGGAGGCGTCTCGGGCGGCGCCGAGCCCCGCGCCGCGAGGCCCGCGGGAGTCATCAGCCCCCGGGCCTCCAGGTCGGCGGCCAGCGCGCTGTTCGTCTCCGACCAGCGGGACGACTTCGTCCTCGGCGTGAACCTCTGCGCGAACCGAAGGTCGTCGATCCTCTTCCGGACCCCGTCGATCCAGCCGAAGCAGAGCGCCTCCTCGAGAGCGTCCTGATATGTGAGCGCCGCCCGCCCCGTGTGCTTCTTCAGGAACACGACCCAGATGGCCTTGCTCTCGGCGTGATGGCGGCCGAGCCACTTTCGCCA
>CAYVPO010000162.1:0-8216 GCA_964453825.1 uncultured Holophagales bacterium | reverse complement strand
GCCGCCGCGAGGGCCCGGAGCGCCGCCCGCGCTCCATCCATCTTCCCGGCAAGGTCCATCGAGCCGGAGCCGTCGAGAAGGATGGCGTAGGAGACCGGGGCGTCGGAGCTCCCCTGGAAAAGGTCGTAGGCCACCGGCTCGCCGTCGGCTAAGAGCGTCACGTCTTTCTGCTTCAGGCCGGCGACGGGGCGCCCCTTGCGGTCGGTGACGACGAACGGAACGAGGACGTACCCGACCGAGACGTCGGCCGCCGCGCGCGGGGGCTTCTGCCGCATCCGCGGTGCGGCGGCGCGGGGGGCGGAGGATGCGGCGGCGGGGCGGGTCGGCGAGGCGGCGCGCCACGTCGAGGCCGTCGGGGCCGCCGTCGGGACGGCGGGGCCGCGCGTCGGCGCGGATCGCGGGGGCGCCGGTCGAGCGGTGGCGACGGCAGCTGGTGGGACGACGGCCGTCGACGGGGGCGGCGGCGGCGTCCGGGCCGGCTGGAACGTTCCGGGCCAGGGAGTCGGCGTCGGCCAGGGCGTTGGCCGCGGCGACGGCGTGGGGGTCGGCTTCGGCCGTCCGAACCCGCCGTGCAGGCGCTGCGGCTCCTGCGCCGTCGCGGAGAGCGAGCCGGCGAGCAGGCCGACGACGAGGGCGAGAGCTCCCTTCACCGGCGGATTGTCGCAGGCCCCGCCGAACGGCTCCGACCTCCGGCGATCGGCGGGATCGGGAGAGCGACGTCCGCCGCGCCGGGGCGTATCGTTCCAGGGATGGCCCGACGAGCACGGCCGACCGTCTCTCCGCTGGTCGAGGAAGCGGACGCCGCCTGGTCCGTCCGGGCCGAGGGAAGCTCCGGCGGGCGCGCCCGGGTCGCTGGGATCCGCAGGGTCGTGGCGCTGCTCAGGGCGGATCTCGCCGCAGACCCCCTCTCGGTCGCGGCACGCTGGCGTCTCATGCGGGCCCTCTATTTCGAGGGCGAGTACGCGGCCACCGGAGAGAAGGATGCGAAGCAGCGCTTCGTCGAGGGGACGCGCATCGCGGACGAGTGCCTCGCACTGCTCCGGAGCCGCGCGTCCGAGGGCTCCTCGCAGGACTTCTCGAGAGCCACGCCCGTGGAGCTGGTGTCCCGCCTCGCGGGAGACTCCGAAGCCGCCTCCGCGTTCGAGTGGGGCGGCGTCGTCTGGGGCATGTTCTCTTTGGCGGAGGGGATGCTCGCCGCCGCCCGGGAGGGAGCCGCCGGGCGGATTCGCGACTCCGCCGAGGCGGTCCTCCGCCTCGACCCGGGACTCGACGACGCGGCGGGCGACCGCACGCTCGGGAGGCTGCACCACAAGACGCCGGCGATTCCGTTCCTGACGGGCTGGGTCTCGCGGGCGGAGGCGATCCGTCATCTCCGCCGCGCCGCGACGGCGGCCCCGACGAGCCTCGTGAACCGGCTTTTTCTCGCCGAGGCGCTTCACGACCTCGACTCCTCACGCCGGGACGAGGCCGTCGCGATCGCCGAGGCGGTCGTGCGGGATTCCCCGGACCCGGTCTGGCTCGTCGAGCACGAACGGGCGCGGGCCAACGCGAAGGCGCTCCTGAAGCTCTGGCGGGCGTCGGGCCGCTGAGCGGCGGCCCGACGCTCGCGGCCGGACCTTCCTAGAGCAGCTCGGCCTGGGAGAAGAAGAACGTCACCTCGCGCGCGGCGTCGGCGAGGTTCGCCGAGCCGTGCGAGGCGTTGCGCTCGATCGACTGGCCGAACTCCTTCCGGATCGTCCCCTCGTCGGCGTTCGCGGGGTTCGTGGCGCCCATGACGGCGCGCCAGTGCGCGACGGCGTTCTCCCGCTCGAGGACGGCGACGAAGACCGGGCCCGACGTCATGTACGCGACGAGCGAGCCGAAGAAGCCCTTCCCCGCGTGCTCGGCGTAGAAGCCCTCGGCCTCCGCCTTCGTGATCCGGTGGAGCTTCATCGCCACGACGCGGAAGCCCTCGGCCTCCATGCGGGCGAGGATCTTCCCGGCGTTCTTCGCCTCGACGGCGTCGGGCTTGATGATCGCGAAGGTGAGTTCCAAGTTGAGCTCCTTGCTGGTGCGAGGTGCCGGAGCGATCCTCACCGTCCCGGGTGCGGACGCGTCCCGCGCCTCTGCTGTTCCTGTTCCCGGGAAACCCGAGGCCGGGTTTCCCGGACCCTTCCGCGCCCCGAGAGAAGGACGGCCGGGAGGGGGGACGTCGACGTTCGGCGGGAAACGGCGCGGCGGGGCCGAAGTCCCGTCGCGCGTCGATTCGTGGTTCGGATCAGCCCTTGATCGCCTTCACCAGCGTCTCGCCGATGAGGGCCGGGGAGTCGGCGACGAGGACGCCCGCGGCGCGCAGGGCGGCGACCTTCTCGGTCGCGGTCCCCTTGCCGCCGGAGATGATCGCGCCGGCGTGGCCCATCCGGCGTCCCGGCGGGGCCGTGCGGCCCGCGATGAACGAGGCGACCGGCTTCTTCAGGTTCGCCGCGATCCACTCCGCGGCCTCTTCTTCCGCGCTCCCGCCGATCTCGCCGATCATGATGATCGCCTCGGTCTCCGGGTCGTCCTTGAACATCGCGAGGCAGTCGATGAAGTTCGTGCCGTTCACCGGGTCGCCGCCGATGCCGACGCAAGTCGACTGGCCGAGGCCGAGCGCCGTCGTCTGGCCGACCGCCTCGTAGGTGAGGGTCCCCGAGCGGGAGACGATGCCGACCTTGCCGGGGCGGTGGATTCGCGCCGGCATGATGCCGAGCTTCACCTTCGCCGACGGGCGGATGACGCCGGGGCAGTTCGGCCCGACGAGGCGGACGTCCGGGCGCTCGGCGAGGAACGCCTTCACCCGGATCATGTCGTTGACCGGGATCCCTTCCGTGATCGCGATGATCAGGGCGACTCCCGCGTCGGCGGCTTCCATGATCCCGTCGGCCGCGGCCGGCGGCGGGACGAAGAGGAGCGAGGCGTTCGCGCCGGTCTTCGCGACGGCGTCGTGAACGGTGTCGAAGACCGGGATCCCCTCGACCGTCGTGCCCCCCTTGCCGGGGGTCACCCCGGCGACGACCTGCGTGCCGTAGTCACGCCCGGCGAGGGCGTGGAACTTCCCTTCGCGCCCGGTCAGGCCCTGGACGACGACCTTCGTGTCGGTGCTCAGCCAGGAGGCCATCTCAGTTCTCCCCCTTCTTCACCGCGGCGATGATCTTCTCGGCGGCGTCCTTCATCCCGTCGGCCGGGATGACGGCGAGGCCGGAGTCCCTGAGGATCTGCTTCCCCTCCTCGACGTTCGTTCCCTCGAGGCGGACGACGACGGGGATCGTGCAGCCGATCTCCTTCACGGCCTTCACGACGCCGCTCGCGATGATGTCGCACCGCATGATGCCGCCGAAGATGTTGATGAGGACACCCTTCACGTGCGGGTCCGAGAGGATGATCCGCATCGCGTTCTTGACCTGCTCCTCGTTGGCGCCGCCGCCGACGTCGAGGAAGTTCGCGGGGCTCCCGCCGGCGTACTGGATGATGTCCATCGTCGACATCGCGAGTCCGGCCCCGTTCACCATGCAGCCGACGTTCCCGTCCAGCTTGATGTAGTTCAGGTTGAACTTCGACGCCTCGACCTCGAGCGGGTCCTCCTCGTCGAGGTCGCGGTACTCCTTGATGTCGAGGTGGCGGAAGAGGGCGTTGTCGTCGAAGTTCATCTTCGCGTCGAGCGCCACGACGTCGCCCGAGCCGGTGATCATCAGGGGGTTGATCTCGGCGAGCGAGCAGTCGGTCTCGAGGTAGGCCTTCGCGAGGGCGAGAAGGAACGGGACGGCCTTCTTGTGCGTGTCTCCCGTCAGGCCGAGCGCGTAGGCGACCTTCCGGGCCTGGAAGGGCTGGAGGCCGGCGATCGCGTCGAACGGCTCCTTGAGGATCGCGGAGGGGTCTCTGTGCGCGACCTCCTCGATCTCCATGCCGCCGAACTTCGAGGCCATGAGGACGGGCTTTCCGATCGCGCGGTCGAGCGTGATCCCGAGGTAGAGCTCCTGGGCGATGTCGGCCGCCTCCTCGACGAGCACCTTCTTGACCTTGCGCCCCTCGGGGCCGGTCTGGTGCGTCACGAGCTGCATGCCGATGATCTTCTGCGCCGCCTCGAACGCCTCGTCGGGCGTCTTCGCGAGCTTGACGCCTCCCCCCTTGCCGCGCCCGCCGGCGTGGATCTGGGCCTTGACGACGGCCTTGCCGCCGAGGTCCTTGGCGATCTGACGGGCTTCCTCCGGGCTGTCGGTGACGTGCCCCTTGGGGGTCGCGACACCGTAGCGGCGGAGGATCTCCTTCGCCTGGTACTCGTGGACTTTCATTCGTCAGTCCCCTCTTCGGATCTCGATTCGCCCGATCGGGCGGGGCGGATTCTAGTCCGGGCCCGGCGCGGGGTCATTCGGGACGCCTCGCCCCGCTCGCGTACCATCCGCCGCACTTCGAGGGGACGGGAGACGGATCGATGCTCAGCGGAAAGCGGATTTCCATCATCGGCTCGGGGACCATGGGACGAGCGCTCGCGGGGGGGCTCCTCCGATCGGGAAAGGTCACGGCCGGACAGCTCGCCTGCACCGCCCGGACCCGCCAGACGGCCGAGAGGCTTTCGGGCGAGCTCGGGCTCCCCTGCACGACCGACAACGCCGAGGCGGCCCGCGAAGCCGACGTCCTCGTCCTCTGCCTGAAGCCGAAGGACGTCCGGAAGGCGTGCGAAGCGCTCGCCGCGAAGGGGGCACTCGCCCGCTCCCCGCTCGTCGTCTCGATTGCCGCCGGGATCACGACCGGGGAGCTCGAGGCGGCCCTCGGAGCCGGAGTCCCGGTCGTCCGGGCGATGCCGAACACGCCCTGCTTCATCGGGAAGGGGATGACCGTCGTGTCGCGCGGCACGCACGCCGCCGAGGCGCACGCCGCGATCGCCCTCGAGATCTTCTCGACGATGGGGCGGACGATGGAGCTCGAGGAGAAGCACATGGACACGGTGACCGCCCTCTCGGCGAGCGGCCCGGCGTTCATCTACGTCGTCCTCGAGTCGCTCGCCGACGGCGGCGTCATGCGCGGCCTGCCGCGCGCCGCGGCGATCGAGCTCGCCGCCCAGGCGGCTCTCGGCGCGGCCGAGATGGTCCTCCAGACCGGCCGCCACCCGGCCGCGCTGAAGGACGACGTCACGACCCCGGCCGGCTGCACGATCGCGGGGATCCTCGCGATGGAGGACGGGCGCGTCCGCTCCGTCCTCGCCCGGGGCATCGAGACCGCCGCGCGGGCGGCCGGGGACCTCGGAAAGTAGCCGGGCCGGGGTCGGCCGCCCCTCCGGTCGCGAAACTTCCTGCTTGACTCCGCGTATTTCATGGTGATATCACTTCAGTAGCAGCCGACAGGAGGTCGCGCCATGAAACCGAACACCCTGAGCGTCAACCGGGAAGTTCCGGCGACGGTCCACAACGGGTGGCCGATGCTCGTCTTCGCCCTTCTCCTCCTCGCCGCGGACATCGGCCTCTTCGTCTGGTCGATCGCCGCCGGCGTGCAGGCGAAGGGGGACCCCTTCGTCCTCCCCTTCGTCGTCTCCCTCCTGGGACTCCCCGCCTGGATTGTCTTCGTCACCGGGTTCTTCACGCTCCAGCCGAACGAGGCGCGGGTCCTCGTCCTCTTCGGCGCCTACAAGGGGACCGTCCGGGAGGCGGGCTTCCACTGGGGGAACCCGTTCTATTCGAACGGGTCGGGCGCGGCTACCGCAGCGGCGGTGGCCGCCGCCTCGGCCGAGGGGCACGGCACGAAGCCGGCGGCGCTCGCCGCCCAGGCGGCGCAGGCGGCCGGGCGCCGTTCCGCGAAGAGGAACCGGATCTCCCTGCGCGCCCGGACGCTGAACGGCCAGCGTCTGAAGGTGAACGACAAGGGGGGCAATCCGATCGAGATCGCCGCGGTCGTCATCTGGCGCGTCCAGGACACGGCGATGGCGATGTTCGACGTGGACGACTACGAGAAGTACGTCGAAACCCAGAGCGAGTCGGCCCTCCGGCACATCGCGAGCCTCTACAGCTACGACCACGGCGAGGAGGACGAGATCACACTCCGCTCGAACGTCGAGGAGGTCTCGGTTGCGCTCAAGGCCGAGCTCCACGAGCGGCTCGCGAAGGCGGGCGTCGTCGTGGAGGAGGCGCGCCTCACCCACCTCGCCTACGCTCCCGAGATCGCCCAGGCGATGCTCCGCCGCCAGCAGGCCGAGGCCGTCATCGCCGCGCGGCAGAAGATCGTCCACGGCGCCGTCTCGATGGTCGAGATGGCGCTCAAGGAGCTCGCCGACAAGAACGTCCTGACGCTCGACGACGAGCGGAAGGCGGCCATGGTCAGCAACCTCATGGTCGTCCTCTGCGGCGACTCCGAGGTCCACCCCGTCGTCAACGCCGGGACCCTCTACTCCTGAGGAGCGATGCCGAGCCGCGCCGCCGGACCGCCGCCCCCCGGGGAGACCCGAAAGGCCTTCCTCCTCCGGATCGACCCCGCCCTCTTCGCCGAGATCGAGAAGTGGGCGGCGGACGAGCTCCGGAGCGCGAACGGCCAGGTCGAGTACCTCCTCCGGGAGGCGGTGAAAGCCCGGCGGCGCGGGCGTGCGGCACCGGGCGGGACGACCGCGCCGTGACGAGACCCCGGAGCTGCGGCACGCCCCTCCCGCCGGATTCCGCCGCGTGGAAGGGGTACGATGGGTTCGCTCGCTCGTGAAGTGAGGACCATGCAGATCGCCCCCAGGCTCCTCGCCGCAGTCGTCCTCGCGCTGGCCGCGATCCTCCTGGCGCGGCCGGCCGACGCCTACCTCGACCCCGGCACGGGAAGCATGGTGGTGCAGGGCATCATCGCCGCGATCGCAGCCGGGGCCGTCGCGCTGAAGCTCTACTGGAAGCGCCTGAAATCCGTCTTCGGCCGAAAGCCGGCCGCCGATGCGGAGGAGAAGCAGGAGGAGTGACCGGGCCCTCCACCGGAGCGGGCTCGTTCCGCGACCCGGCCGGCAGCGTCCACGTCGTGGGCCGTCGCGTCTACCGGACGATCTCCCGCCGCGCGGCCTCCGATTTCGAGCGCGCGGAGAACGAAGGCCTCTACTCCCGGCTCGTCTCGGGAGGGCGCCTCATTCCCCACCGCCGGCTCGAGGAGGCCGAGTCGACCGCCCTCGGCTTCGACGCCCCGATCGTCCTCGAGCATCCCCGGCTCCCCTTCGTCTCCTGGCCGTACGAATGGCCGTTTCCGGCCCTCAAGGCCGCGGCCCTCTTCCACCTGGACGTCCACCTCGACGCTCTCGCCGGCGGCTTCACGCTGAGCGACGCCTCCGCCTTCAACGTGCAGTTCCGGGGACCGCATCCCGTCTTCGTCGACACGCTCTCCTTCCGCCCCTACCGCGAGGGCGAGTACTGGCTGGGGCACCGGCAGTTCTGCGAGCAGTTCCTCAACCCCCTGCTGATGCACTCCCTGCTCGGGGTCTCCCACGCCCCCTGGTTTCGCGGGAGCCTCGAGGGCGTGCCGGCGACGGACCTCGCGGCGCTGCTCCACCCGCGGCACCGGCTCTCGTGGAACGTCGCGGTCCACGTTCTCCTCCCGGCCCGGTACCAGCGCGCCTCGAGCCGGGCGAGCGCGGCCCGGGTCGCTTCGGCGCGAAAGCTCCCCCGGGAAGGCCTCCTCGCCATGCTGCAGGGCCTTCGAAGCTGGATACGGCGCCTCGAGCCGGCGGGGGCTGGGCGGTCGGTCTGGGGCGACTACGCGCGCTCGAACAGCTACTCTCCCGCCGAGCAGAGCGCAAAGAGGGAGTTCGTCGGCCGGTTCGTCTCCCGGCTCGCCCCCGAGACCGTCTGGGACCTGGGCTGCAACACCGGCGACTACGCCGCTGCCGCCCTCGAGGCGGGGGCTCGCCGCGTCATCGGATTCGACGCCGACGGCGTCGCCGCCGGGATTGCGTTCGAGCGGGCCCGGCGGGAGGGCCTCGACTTCCTGCCGCTCGTCCTGGACGCGGCGAACCCCACCCCCAGCCAGGGCTGGGCCCAGCAGGAGAGGCCCGGCCTGCGGGAGAGGGCCGACGCGGACGCCGTCCTCGCCCTGGCCCTCGTCCACCACCTCGCCATCGGCCGCAACGTCCCGCTCGATCGCCTCGTCGACGGCCTCGTCGACCTCGCGCCGGCCGGCATCGTCGAGTTCGTGCCGAAGGCCGACCCCATGGTCCATGAGCTCCTCCGCCTCCGAGAGGACATCTTCGACGG
>CAYVPO010000161.1:0-8237 GCA_964453825.1 uncultured Holophagales bacterium | reverse complement strand
CCGGCGGTGACCCGCTCGCAGCGGCAGACGACGTCGTCGTCGCCGATCCGCTCGACGTTCTCCTCCATCGCCTCGGAGACCCACGGCTCCTGGACCTGGATCCCCGCGATTCGCTTCGCGATCTCGGAGGGCGCCTTCACCTTCACGAGGAGGGCGTGGTCCGCGAACTTCGGCGCGCGGACCTTCACGACCGGCACGTGCCCGAGGACGGCGCCGAGCGTGTCGAGGACGGTCACCATGTCGCCTTCCTTGATCTTCGCCTTCGGGAACTCGTACGGGATCGAGACGAGGAGCCCCTCGGCGTCCTTCTTCCGGTAGTCGACGAGCGTCACCGCGAGGCCGGGGCAGATCGCGACGCACTGCTCGCAGGCGATGCAGGCGCTCTCGTCGAACGTCGGCAGGCCCAGGATGTCGTCCCCCTCGATCCGGATCGCCCCCTTCGGGCAGATCGACGTGCAGGGATTGCACGGGATCTCCTGGGAGCAGTGGAAGATCGGGAAGACGCCCGTCTCGTCGGCGGGGATCTCCTCCGTGATGACGGCGCCGGGGCGCGCCTTCAGGACCTCGGCCGTCCGGAGCCACTCCGGCGGCACCTCGCCGACGTCGCGGCCGAGCGTCCGGGCGATCTCGGTGCCGCGGATCTTGCCCGTGAAGATCGCGGCGCTCGCCTCGGCGATCTCCTCGGCGTCGCCCGCCGCCATGAACGGGAGGCCGAACTCCTTCGCCTTCTTCAGGAACTCGTCCACCGGGTCGAGGCCGACGGCGACGAGGAGCGTGTCGCACTTGAACGTCTTCTCGGTCCCCGGGATCACCTTCCAGGACGGGTCGAGCTTCGCGATCGTGACGCTCTCGACCTCCTCCGTCCCGTTCGCCGAGACGATCGTGTGCCGCGTGTGGATCGGGACCCCCATCCGCGCGAGCTTGTCCCTGTGGACTTTGTAGCCGCCGCACTCCTCGAGCGCCTCGCAGAGGCCGACGACCTGGATGCCGGCCTGGAGGGCGTGGTAGGCGCCGATGAGGCCGACGTTCCCGCCGCCGACGACGAAGAGGCGCTCGGAGGGCCGGACGAGGTCGCGGTTCACGAGCGTCTGGAACGCGCCGGCGCCGTAGACGCCGGGGAGCGTGTTCCCCTTGAAGACGAGCGACTTCTCGCGGGCGCCCGTCGCCACGAGGAGCATCTGGGCGCGCACGAGGACGTAGTGGTTGTCGCGCAGGACGCCGACCTTCCGGTCGGAGAAGACGGCGAGGGCCGTCGTCTCGGTCCAGATGCGCACGCTCGGGTACGAGCGGACCTCGGCCTCGAGCTTCCTGCCGATGTCGAGACCGCGCGTCCCGGCGTGGCAGGCCTCGATCGAGCCGAAGAACTTGTGCGTCTGGAGGACGAGCTTGCCGCCGAGGGCAGCCTTGTCGTCGACGAGGACGACGTTGACGCCCGCCTTCCCGAGCTCGATCGCCGCGGCGAGGCCGGCCGGGCCGCCGCCGAGGATCAGGCACTCCGTCTCCACCGTCTCGACGTCGTGGAAGCGGAGGTCGCCGTCCGCCTCGAGGAGGGCGGCCTTCCCGTCGAGCGGCTCGACCTCCATCCCCTCGGCGACGCGCACCATGCACGACTTGACGCTGAGGCCGTTCGCGACGACCGAGCACTGGGCGCACTGGCCGTTCGCGCAGAAGATCCCCTGCGGCGAGCCGTCCTTGTGGTGGTGCCCGAAGATGCGCACCCCGTTCGCGAAGAGGGCCGAGGCGATCGTCTCGCCCGGCCTCGCCTTCAGGGCCTCGCCCTTCCACGTGAACGGCACGACCGCCTCGCCCGGGATCGCGAGGATCGGGTGTTCCTGGATCCTGTAGTCCGACATGCGGCTCCTCGTCCCCGCCGCGCCGGCCCCGCGGTGTCGCGGTCGTCGGGGGCAGGGTCGGCCGCTCCCCGTGCGGGGGCGGCCCAACAGGCGAGGATAAGGAGGACGGGGCGTTGCGTCCAGAGAGGAGGAGCTCCTCTCCCGTCGTTTCCTCCCCGATTTCGTCCGTCCTCTCTCTATGATCCGCAAATGAACAGGACTGGCACGGTCCCAGATGAGGCGGGCCGCGACGCGTGCGCGGCCCCGGACTTCGACGTCGTCGTCATCGGCGGCGCGATCGCGGGCGCCTCCACCGCGATCCTCCTTCGGCGCCGCGATCCGACCCTCCGCGTCCTCGTCGTGGAGAAGAGCGAGGAGTTCGACTGGAAGGTGGGCGAGTCGACGGTCGAGATCTCCTCGTACTTCCTGATCCGCGTCCTGAAGCTCTACGACCACCTGAGCCGGGAGCAGCTGCCGAAGCAGGGCTTCCGCTACTGGTTCCACAACGAGCGGGCCACGCGGCTGCGTGACGCTTCGGAGGTGGGGCCGACGCAGCTCGCGCGCACGCCGAGCTTCCAGCTCGACCGTGCCGTCCTCGACGGCCACCTCCTCCGGACGGCGGAGGAGGAGGGGGCCGAGGTCTGGCGGCCGGCAAAGGTCGTCGACCTTTCGCTCGAGGGCGTGAACGGGAGCTCCGTCACCGTCGAGAAGTCCGACGGGACGAAGGTCGTCGTCCGGGCGAGGTGGATCGTCGACGCCACCGGGCGCCAGGCGCTCCTCGCGCGCCGGCGCGGCGGCGTCACGCCCGTCGAGAGCCATCCGACGTCGGCCATCTGGGTCCGCTACCGGGGCGCGAAGGACCTCGACGGCACCGCGGTCGTCGGGACCGATCCGGCCGACCCGTTCGCGCGCGGCGTCGTCGCGGCCCGGCGCCTCGCGACGAACCACTTCACCGGCTGGGGGTACTGGATCTGGTTCATCCCGCTTCGCGGCGGAGAGACGAGCGTCGGCCTCGTCTGGGACAAGCGCCTCGTGCAGCCCGAGGGCGCGACACCGCTCGAGAAGCTGACGCGCTTCCTCGACGCGAACCCGCTCACTCGGGAGCTCGTCGAGCACGCCGAGCCCGTCGAAGGGGACTGCCGCTACTACGGCCACCTCCCCTATTTCGTCGACGAGTTCATCGGGCCGGGGTGGACCTGTGTCGGCGACGCCGGCGGCTTCCTCGACCCGTTCTACTCGCCGGGGCTCGACCAGATGTCGTTCTCGGTCCACACGAGGGTCGACCTGATCCTGAAGGCGCTCGCGGGGACCCCGGCCGCCGAGATGGAGCGGGAGTACGCGGACCACAACGAGCGCTACGACCGCTTCTTCCGCTACTTCTACGAGTCGATCTACCGCGACAAGTACTACATCATGGGCGACTACGACACGATGACGATCGCCTTCCTGATGGACACGGCGCTCTACTACCTCGTCGCGGTCCACCCCGTCTACAACGAGTCCGCCTCCCGGCTCGGCATCCCCCCGTTCTTCGGCGACGGCGCGGAGCTCGGCCTCCGGCCGATGAACTTCTACCGGCGTCGCCTCGTCGCGATCGCGAAGCGGAAGAAGGCGCTCGGGATCTACGGCAACCACAACGCCGGCCGACGGCCGCGCTTCGTCGGCTTCACGCTCCGGGCCGGCGCGCACGTGATGCTGTGGCACGGCCTCCTCCGGTGGGCGAAGGCCGAGGTCGCGAACGCCTGGACGTACGTCGCGCGGCCGACGCCGCTCGAAGGGCCGCGTCCGGATCTCCCGCCGCGCGCCGTGGCCCCACCGGACGGGGGCGCCGAGGTCGCCGCGCATGGCTGAGCCGCCTGTCTCCTCCCGTTTCGACGTCGTCGTCTGCGGCGGAGGGCCGGGCGGCTCGACCGCGGCGACGCTCCTCGCGCGCGCCGGCTTCTCCGTCGCGCTCTTCGAGCGGGAGAGATTCCCGCGCTTCCACATCGGCGAGTCGCTCCTGCCGTGGAACGTCCCGCTTTTCCGGAGGCTCGGCGTCCTCGAGAAGCTGGAGGCGACCGGGCCGCAGGTGAAGTACGGCGCCCGCTTCTACCACCAGGGGACCGATCACGCGCGCCTGGTCCGATTCGCCGACGCCTACGACGGCGCGCCGGCTTCGGCCTTCCAGGTGAAGCGGGCGGAGTTCGACGCGCTCCTCCTCGGGCACGCCCGGGACGCGGGCGTCGTCGTGACCGAGGAGGCGCGCGTCGAGGAAGTCCTCATCGAGGGCGAGAGGGCGGTCGGCGTCCGCGTGAAGGTCGAGGGCGACGCGGCCTGCGACGTGAAGGCGAAAGCGGTCGTCGACGCGACGGGGCGGGACGCCCTCATGTCGCGCCGGCTCGGCGGACGCCGGAAGGACCCGGAGCTCGACCGCTCGGCCGCGTTCGCCCACTTCTCCGGCTTCCGCCGGGCGGAGGGGCCGACCGGAGGCGACATCGTCGTCGTGACGACGGCCGACGGCTGGTGGTGGCTCATCCCGTTCTCCGACGGAAGCGTCTCGGTCGGCGTCGTCATGCCGTCGTCCCGCTTCGCGAAGAGGCCGGGAACGGTCGAGGAGCTCTTCGAGGCGCGGGTCGCCGCGACGCCCGAGGTCCGCGATCTCCTCGAAGGGAGCCGTCGGCTCGGCGAGGTCCGCGCCATCCCGGACTACTCCTACAGGACGCCCCGCACCTCGGGGGACGGCTTCTGCCTCGTCGGCGACGCGGCCTGCTTCCTCGACCCGGTCTTCTCGAGCGGCGTCCTCCTCGCGATGTCCTCCGGGGAGATGGCCGCGGAGGCGATCGGCCGCGCTCTCTCGCGCCGCGGGCGAGTCGACGCGGCGGACTTCCGCACGATGGAGAAGCAGTACGGCCGGGCGATCGCCCGCTTCAGCCGCTTCGTCCACGGCTTCTACACGCCGCACGTCCTCGAGACCTTCTACACGGAGTCGCCGGTCCCCCTGATCACGGGGGCCGTGACGACCGTCCTCGCCGGAGCCGTTTTCCGCCCGAGCCTGAAGTCGAGGCTCGGGGCGTCCGCGTTCCACCTCGCCTCGCTCCTCGTCCGGCTGAAGCAGCGGGCGACGGGAGCGGGCCCCTTCGAGAGAGCGACCGGACTCATCGAGTAGCGCCGCAGGTACGACCCCGCCGCAGCGGGAAGGAGGTCTCCATGAAGTCGCCCGCGCCCCGCATTCGGAAGGTTCTCTTCGCCGTCGGTGTCTTTTCCCTCTTCGCGCTCGCCCTTCCCCTCGGCGCCGAGGAGCCGAAGAAGGCCGAGACGCTGCCTTCTCCCGCGTCCGCCCCCTCCGGCTCCGGCGCCGCCGCCCTCGAGCAGCTGAAGGCCCTCGCGGGCGATTGGATCGAAATCGAGCCGAAGGTCGGTGAGAAGGGGGCCGTCGCCGTGATGTACCGGGTCACCGGCGCCGGCTCGGCCGTCCTCTCGACGCTCGCTCCCGGCACGCCCCACGAGATGGTCTCCGTCTGGCACCGCGACGGGAACGACCTCGTGATGACCCACTACTGCGCCGCGCAGAACCAGCCGCGCATGCGGGCGAAGACGGTGACCGGGAACGTCATCGCGATGGACTACGACGGTGGCACGAACGTCGACCCGGCGAAGGACGTCCACATCCACGCCGTGAAGGTCGAGCTCCTCGGCCCGGACGAGATCCGCGAGACCTGGATCGGGTGGAAGGGTGGCAAGACCGAGGAGCCGCCGCTCGTCCTCCACCTGAAGCGGAAGAAGGCCTGATCCCCGCTCCGGGGCGCCGCACCCTCGCGGGTCGCGGCGCCCCGCTCCCTCGTCCTCAGGCCTCCGCGAGCAGCCTCTTGCGGTCGCGGAACGCGACGCCGCAGACGACGAGGAAGACGACCTCGACGAGCCCGACGAGGACCATCCACTTCACGATCGGCGAGTCGCCCATGCCGTAGGAGTGCATCCCGACGTTCAGGACGTAGTTCACGCCGAGGTAGGTCATCAGGATCGTCTGGAACGCGAGGATGCTGATCGCCGCCGCGCCGAACGTCCCGATCACCTTGTCGACCTTCAGGTGGAGGATCGCCATGTAGGCGAGGAACGCGACCAGCGACCAGACCTCCTTCGGGTCCCAGCCCCAGTAGCGGCCCCACGACGAGGCGGCCCAGACGGAGCCGGTCAGGATCCCCGCGAGGAGGAGGATCGAGCCGACGTGCATGTACCAATAGAGGAGCTCGTAGAGCTTCTCCACGAGCGCGACCTTCCCCTTCCCGAACGCCGCGAACGCGAGCTGCATGTGCGCGACGACGACGCCGAGCGCGAGGACCGCGTAGCCGACCATGATGATCGGGACGTGGATCGCGAGCCACGGCGTCCCCGCGAGGACGGGCGCGATCGGGTGGATGAAGCGGTCCATCGGGAGGAGGTCGGTGAGCGCCATCGTGAGCGCCGACATCGCCGCGGCGTTCAGGACGACGGTCCGGTTCTTCATCAGCGCATAGGCGATCACCGCGAAGAGGCCGACGCCCCACGCGAGGAAGAGGAGCGACTCGTACATGTTCGCCGCCGGGATCCGCTCCCCCGCGGCCCACCGCATCCCGATCCCCCACGTCATCACGCCGAAGCCGACGGCGAGGAGCGCGAACGAGGTCCAGTCGAGGGCCTTGCTCGCCTTCGACCAGGCGACGATCGCGACGACGAGCGAGGCCAGGAGGACGATCCAGGCGACCTTCGCGGGGTTGACGCGGTTGTAGAGGATCTCCCGGTCGATCTTCTTTTCCGTCGGCCATCCTTCGAGGCGCGGGCCGTTCGCGAGGGCGAGGAGCGCCTCCTTCGTCACCGCCTCGGGGCGGTTCCAGCGGGCCTTCGGCCCCTCCGCCGACGGGATCGGCCGGACGGTCTCGCGCTGGAGAAGCCCGTAGAGGACGTTCAGCCGGTTCTCGAGCTTCTCGGCGTCCTTCAGGACGCCCCGGCGCGGCTCCTCCCGCTGCGCGGCCATCCCCGCCTGGCGGATCAGCCCCATGAGGCGCTGATTCGAGACGAGCTGCTCGAACGAGACGTGCTTCGTCCCCGCCGGGAGCCCCGCCGCAGCGGCCAGCGCCTTGCTGCCGACCTTCACGACCGGCGTCGTCGCGGCCGCGCGCGGGTCGAAGAGCCAGCCGGTGAACGTCGCCGCCGGGTCCTCCCCGCGGAACGCGTGCGACCCCGTCACGTTCCAGACCGTCTCGCGCGCGAGCGTGTCGAGCGGCATCGTCCGCCCGTCGTGCTGCACCGGGAGCCGGCGGAGCGCCTCGAGCTCGGGCGTCGCCGCCGGCGCCGCGAACGGCAGGAGCGCGAGGCCGAGGAGGAGCGCCTTCCCCATCGTCGGGAGCGACATCCCGCCCTGCGCGACCTTCGCCTCGAGCGCGGCCCTCTCGCGGTCCCGCTCCCGCGCCTGGGAGACGCGCGTCAGGAGGACCAGGATCATCCCGAAAACGACCGCGACGTAGCCGGCGAAGACGACGAGCTGCCCCGGGTCCTTCGAGACCGAGAGCACCGTCGCCTCGCGCCCCCCCTGCTGCTGGTAGCTCGACTGGAAGAGCGTGTAGCCGCGGTGGTGCAGCGGGTGGTTCATCCAGATCCGGGCCGGGAACGACTTCCCGGTGTCGGTGTCGGTGATGACGACCTCGCTCGCGAAACCGGCCGGGCGCATCGTCCCCGGGTAGGTGTCGAGGACGAAGTCGACGAGCTTCACCGAGAACGGCAGGTCGTGCCGGGAGACGACGTTCCCCTGCGCGTCGTGGTTCTCGATCGTCGCGCCGTTCTCCCCTTCCCAGAGGCCGAGCTGCCCCTCCACCTTCCAGAAGTAGGTGAGCGTCGCCCCCGCCAGGATGAGGAGGAGCGCCGCGTGCGTCGTCACGAAACCGGCCCGCTTCTTCCCCCACGGGAAGAGGTTCGCGAGCGAGCAGGCGACGTTCAGCGCGAAGAGCCCCTGCAAGGCGAGGAACCACCACGAGTAGTAGACGACCCGCTGCGCCGTCGCCGCGTCGGTCCGCGACTCGAGGATCGTCCCGATCGACAGGCCGATCAGGAGGACGACGAGGAGGCCGACGGCGAGCTTCAGGGAGGAGAGAGTTTCCACGAGCTTCTTCAAGGGGGCTCCGTCCTCGGGCCCGCCGCTCGAGCGGCGGCCCCGAAAACCCGGGATGATCCCACCCGCCGGGAGGCCTGTCGAGGAGACGGCGGGTAGACTTGCCGGAGCCTTCGGATGCGCCGCCCCGGAGAAGCTCCGTGTCGGCCGAAGACAGGGGGACCGCACGTGCTCACCGGCGAGCTTCGCAGCCAGGTCGACCGCATCTGGGACGCCTTCTGGTCGGGAGGCATCTCGAACCCGCTCGAGGTCATCGAGCAGATCACCTACCTCCTCTTCCTCCG
>CAYVPO010000160.1:0-8354 GCA_964453825.1 uncultured Holophagales bacterium | reverse complement strand
TTCGGCTCCGTGTCGCGGCCTCAGAGCGCCTTCATCACGCGCGGCGTGATGAAGATCATCAGCTCGTCTGTCGTCTCGTCCATCGTCTTGTTCCGGAAGAGGCCTCCGAGGAGGGGGATCTTCCAGAGGCCCGGGATCATGTTCTGACCGTCGTTCGCCGAGAGCTTGAAGATCCCGGCGATCATTCCGGTGCCGCCGTCGCGGACCATCAGGCGGGTCTGCGCGTCGCGGGTGACGAGCGGGACGTTGTTGCCTCCCGTGATCGCGACGCCGGGCGCCGGCTCGCGGCGCTGGATCTTGATGTCGAGGATGACGGTCCCCTCCGCGGTGACCTGCGGCGTCACGTCGAGCCGGAGCGTGGCGTCGATGTAGAGGACCGTCGTCGTGTTGTTGACGGTCGTCTGGACCGGAATCTGGAAGCCCGACTGGACCGACGCGGCGACGTTCGTCTGCGTCAGGATCTTGGGCGACGAGACGATCTTGACGAGGCCCCGCGCCTCGGCGGCGCTCAGGGCGACGTCGAGACGGAACGTGTCGAGGACGTTCGCGAGGCTCGCCCGGAGGATCTGGTTCCCGTTCGGGAGCGAGACCGCTCCTTCCACCTCGGCGCTGTTCGGGAAGACCATCCCGGTCGTGTTTCCGTGGGCCTGGTCGGAGACGCCCAGGAAGCCCCAGTCGATTCCGAGGCGCTTGCTGAAGGTGCGCGTCGCCTCGACGATCCGGGCCTCGATCATCACCTGCGGCACGGGGGTGTCGAGGCTCTTGACGAGGTCGAGGACCGTGGGGAGGTACTCCGGGAGCTCCTTGATGATGAGGAGGTTCGACCTCTCGTCGACGAAGATGTCGCCACGCGGCGACATGACCTTCTTCGCCGTCGCCGCGGCGGTTCCGGCGCTCGCGTACGAGAGCTTCTGGATCACGGTTCGGGTCGGCCGGTTGGACTCCTGCGCCTTGAGGAGGCTCTGGCGGGCCGCCTCCTCCGAGGCGAGCTTGCCCGTGGCCGCGATCCGCATGACGTTCCCCTCGAGGACGTAGCCGAGCCCGTTGATCTTCAGGATCAGCTCGAGGGCCTGGTCCCAGGGGATGTCGGTCAGCGAGACGGTGACCGTGCCTCGGACGTCCGGGTCGAGGACGATGTTCAGGTTCGTCAGCTCGCTGAACTTCTGGAGCGTGTCCTTGATGTCCGCGTCCTTCAGGTTCAGCGTCAGCGGCTCGCCGGTGTACTGGCGCTCCGTCTGCCCGAGCGCTCGCGACTCGTAGGGGTTCGAGATGTCCTTCAGCTGGCCCCCGCCCTGCTGCTCGACGGCCAGCGTCTCGGCGGCCTCCAGGAGCGCGCGGTCGTCCGCCGAGGTCTTCCTGCGGGCGGGTCGGGGCGCGACGGGCGCCGGGACCGCGACTTCCGGAGAGGCAACCGTCACGGTCGGAGCGGGCGCCGACGCGATGCGGACCGCCTCGGGCGACAGTGCGACGACCGGAACGGGGGCCGGGAGCGTCGCGGTCGCGACCGGCTCCGAGACGGCCGGAGCCGGGGCGGGCGGATCGACGACGGGAGCCGCTTCGGCGACCCGGACCTCCGGGGCCACGGTCACCGGGACGACAGCCTCGGGAGCCGTCGCCGCTGCGACGACGGGCTCGGGGGCCGGCGCGGGCGGAACGATCGGCTCGGAGGAGTCGTCGGTCTCGTGCGCCTCGTACGACCCGGCGGCCGGGAGGACCGGCGCGGCGGAAGCCACCTGGACGGGGGCCTCGGCCTCGCCTCCGAACGAGATCGACACGGTCGACCCGCTCTGACGGAGGACCGGCAGGGATTCCTTCTCGAGGTCGAAGACGACGCGCGTGACCGCGGTCGGCTCCGTCCGGAACTGGGAGACGCGGACCCGGGCGACGCCGGCCGCGTCCACGTCCTCGCTGCGGAAGCGCGACGCGTTCCGGACGCCGGAGAGGTCGACGACGAAGCGCGGCGGGCCCGAAAGCGTAAAGGCCTCGTAGGAGACCTCGCCGTCGGCCTCGAGCCGGACGGAGAGTGCCCCGTCCCGGGTCTGCGTCGCGACGCGCGCGAGGCGGGTCGCGGCCGGGCCCGACGCTTCGTGACGGGCGATCACGACCGGAGCCGACGAATCGGCCGGTGCGGGCGCGGAGGGCGCCGGAGCCGCTGCCGGAGCGGGAGCGTCCGGCGCCGGGGCGACGGGCGTCGCCACCTGCGCGAGGACCGGCTCCTCGATCCGCGGCATCAGCGCGATCGACATCGCGCGCGACGCCGGGTCTCCCGCGATCTGCGCGTCGAGCGCGCCGCGCCCGGTCAGCTCGAACCGGACCTGCGGCTGGCCGAGCTCCGAGAACGACCGCATCTCGAGAGCGGTCAGGAGCGTGCCGTCGGCGCGCGGAGGCTCGAGACCGGGCGTGGCAACCGTTCCGGGGAGGTCGACCACGAGGGTCTTCGACCCCTCGCGCGCGTAGACCATCGGCCGGAGGGGGCCATCCGCCGCCAGCAGGAGCCGAGGCGCGTCCCCGTCGATCAGGAGCGCGGCGCTCGTCAGGACCGCGGGGGCCGCCGACGCGGAGACGACGTTCTCCGTCGTCGGGGCGGGTCCGGCCTGCGAGGAGCAGCCCGCGGCCGCGAGGGCCGCGACGAGGATTCCCGCGAGCCCGGGTGCCGAGAACCTACCAGTTCGAAACATGGTTCCTCCCCACGAGAGGTTCGAGGTGCCGAGGTGCCGACCGGGTTCGAGGCGGGTCGTCTTGATCGTCATCGAACTTCCTTCGCTCACGGCTTCGCCTGGAGGGCCAGCGCCTTGACGACGTCCCGGAAGGGCTTCGGGCTCGTCGGGTCGTTGACGTTCTGGCGGAACACGATCTCGGTCGGGCCGATTTCCATGACCTCGCCGTCGAAGACCGTGGTCCCCTTCCTGAGCAGGTACGAGCGGTTGTCGCCGCCTCTCATCATCGCGATCCATCCCTGTCGCGTCCGGATCGTCCCCTGGAGCTCCAGCTCCTCGACGAGCATCCCGGCGATCCCGGGGGGACGCTGGCGGTCCTTGTCGTCCTGGGTCCGCAGCAGGAGGGATCGGAACGGGTCGCGGCGGCCGCGGACCTCGTAGGTGTAGGCCGGGGCGGAGGTGTCATCCTCGCCCGGCACGGGGACCGCGATCCCCGTCTCCGTCTCGGGGGTGGCGGGAGCGGCGGGCGGGGGAGCCTGCCCGAAAGCGGACGGGGCGAACGCGAGGATCGCGGCGGTGGCGAGGATCGAACCGGCCGTCGAACGCTGCGGCTTCATCAGACGCCTCCATCCCGGCCCGAGCCGGACGGGATCGCGCCGGGACCGCCCGGTGCCGCCCCGCGGGGCGGAGCGGTTCCGCCGGGTCCGGACGCCTGGTCGCCAAGGTAGATGAAGGTCTTCAGCGTGAAGTTCGCGCCGAGCGTGCGGCCCGCCCTCGCGTCCGGGTACCCCGTCATCGTCAGCGACTCGACGTTGATGATCCGGGAGAAGCGCGCCATCTTGTCGAAGAAGAGCGCCAGGTTGTGGTACGTCCCGTCGAGGGCCACGTCGATCGGCCACTCGGCGTAGAAGTCCTTGTTGACGTATTCCTTCGGGCGGAAGTCCTTCAGGAAGAAGTCTCCCTGCCGCGTGAGGGCCTCGATCTTCTTGATGAGCTCCTCGGTGTTCCGCTTCGTGGGGAGGATCTCGAGGAGGCGGTTCAGGTCGAGCTCGATCCGCCGGACCTCTTCCCGCAGCTGCGGGAGCCGCCGCTCGGCGACCCGGCCCCGCTCGATCTTCTCCTGGAGCTGCCCGTACTCGGCCTTCAGGCCGGCGAGCCGCTGCTGCATCTCCTTGAAGTTCGGGTACTGCCAGTTCGCGACGGCCCAGAGGCCGACCGCGAGCGCGAGGCCGATGCCGAGGCCGTAGTACCAGGGCTTGTCTTCGAGCTGCTTCAGTTCGATCGCCACGTCGGCCCCCTCAGTTCCCCGCGGCCGGCGCGGCTGGAGCGGCGGGCGCGGGAGCGGCCTCGCCCCCGGCCGGCGCGGCGGACACGAACTGGGTCCTGTCGAGATCCGCGAAGACGAATGTCAGTCCGAAGTTGTAGAGGTTCGAGGCGCCGGCGCTCGCGGCGGTGATGAAGGGGACCTTCGGCTCCTGGAACGCCGAGACCCGCTTCAGGTTCTCGAGGTAGTTCGCGACGGCCGGCGGGTTGAGGGCCTTTCCGTCGATCGTGATGCTGTTGCCCTTCACCTGCATCCTCTCGATCCAGAGGAGGTCCGGGAGGGCGTTGGAGACCTCGTCCATGAGGCGGACCGGCCCGCGCTGGTTCGCCTTGAGCGCGTTGATGAGGTCGACCTTCTTCTGGAGCTTCGCCTTCTTGTCCTCGAAGTCGGCGACCTCCTTGAGAATCGCCTCGAGGCGCGTGACCTCCTGCTGGGCGATCCGGTTCTTCTCCTGCTGCTCCTTCAGGCGCGACGCCTCGACCCACCACTGGACGCCGACGACGAGGAGCCCGATCAGGAGCCCCCCGAGGATGAGGAAGAGGTTCAGGCGGCCGGCGCCGCCGAGCGCCGAAACGCCCTTCTTCTTCTTCTGCGGCTTCGCTTCGGAGAGGAGGTTGATCTTGATCATCTGGCCTCCTCCGTCACTCGCCGAGCTTCCGCACGGCGAGCCCGACGCCGATCGCCAGCGCCGGGCCGTTCTCCGAGAGCCAGGCCGGGTCGACGGAGCGGTCCTCGGCGACGACGGAGCGGAACGGATTCATGATCTCGACGGGCAGGCCGAAGCGGTCCTTGAGGACCTCGTCGAGCTGCCCGACCCGCGAACCTCCGCCGGAGAGGACGATCGTGTCGACCTTCTCCGAGCCGGACGTCGCGTGGAAGAAGTCGATCGTCTTCTGGAGCTCGCCGGCCACGTCCTCGCAGACGCCCGCGAGGACGGGCTGGATGCTCTCCGCGGACTGTCCGCCGACCGGCTCCCCCTTCTTGAGCGCCTCGGCCTGCTCGAAGTTGAGGGAGAAGGCCTTCTGGAGCGCGTCGGTGAACTGATTCCCGCCGAACGTGATGTCGCGCCAGAAGACCGTCTGGCCGCTCGCGAGGATGTTCACGTTCATCACCGACGCGCCGATGTTCACGAGGGCGATCACGCGCGTCGGGTCGAGGCCGTAGTTGACCTCGTAGCAGTTCTGGAGCGCGAAGACGTCGACGTCGACGAGGCCCGGGGTCCGCCCCGCCTGCGTGACGACGTTCTTGTAGTCGTCCACCTTTTCCTTCTTCGCCGCGACGAGGAGGACTCCCATCGTCTCGCCCGGGACCCCGGGGTCGAGGACGACGTAGTCGAGGTAGACGTCGTTGATGTCGAACGGAACGTACTGCTCCGCCTCCCACCGGATCGACTCGGAGAGTTCCTCCTCCGGCATCGTCGGGAGCTGAATCTTCTTGACGATGACGGAGTGGCCCGAGACGGAGACGGCGACGTTCGGGTTCTTGATACCGGTCGACGCGAGAAGCCGGGAGATCGTCTCGACGACGAGCGAGGAATCCATGATGGCGCCGTCCACGATCGCTTCCGGCGAGAGGCTCTCCAGCCCGGCCTTGACCAGCTGGAAATGCCCATCCTTTCCTGCCCGCAGCTCGACCAGCTTGATGGCGGACGAGCCTATGTCGAGACCGACGAGGTTCTTGGCCTTGCGGAACAACACGGTGCGGTCTCCCTCCCTCTACGTTCCGGAACCGACGCGACACCCTGACACGAGCTGGGTAAAGCCTTTGTGGCGGCTATGTTGCGCGGGTCGTCCGAGACTGTCAAGGACGAGAAGGGACCGAAATGCCTCTGGACAGCGAGGCCGAGGGGCGTTATAAGTCGCAGTTCCGGCGGCGACCCCGGTCCGCTCCGACGAGGACGGGACCGGGGCGCCGCCGGGTATCGCGTTCAGGATTCAGAGGGAGCCACCCCATGCCCCAGATGTGTGAAGTCTGCGGAAAGAGCCCGGTCGCCGGTCGCCGGGTCAGCCACGCCCACAACGTCACGAACCGGCAGTTCAAGCCGAACCTCCGGAGGGTGCGCGCTGCGGTCCCCGGCGGCTCGAAGAGAGTCACGGTCTGCACCCGCTGCCTCCGGTCCGACAAGATCACCAAGGTCGTCCGCTGACCCCACCGCCCGCCGCGGGGAGAGCGCTCCCCGCGGGCGCGCTCCAGCTCCTCAGCGCGATCCGGCCCGGGAGACGTTGAATTTTCGTCTCACCCCGGTGACCCCCGGCACGGACCGGATCGCGAGGAAGAGCTTGTCGAGGTGGCGGCGCCCCGGCGTCGTGACGCTCCCCTCGATAAGCGCCGTCCCCCCGAGGCTCGTCCGGGCCTCGATCGACTCGATGTTCGACTCCGCGTCGGAGATGACCTGGGTGATCCGCGCCAGGATCCCCGGGCGGTCCTCGACCTCGACGACGAAGTCCACCGTGAACGACGCGTCCTTCCCCACGTGCCATTCCACCTCGATCTCCCGGCTCGGGTCGAAGAGGAGGTTCCTCACGTTCGGGCAGGCCGCGGCGTGCACCGAGACCCCGCGCCCCCGCGTCACGTAGCCGACGATCTCCTCGCCGGGCACGGGACGGCAGCACTTCGCGAGGCTCGCGAGCAGGTCGTTCTCGCCCCGGACGAGGATGCCCGTGCCGCCGATCGGGAGGATCTTCCGGACGACCTTCTTCAGCGCCTCCGTCCGCGACGGCGCCCTCTCGGCCTCGGGCTCCTCCTGCGGGAAGAGTCTCTGAACGACCGCGCGCGGAAGGACCTTGCCGTAGCCGATCTCCGCGAGGAGGTCGTCGACGCGCGGGACGCCGAAGTCGGCCAGTATCCCGTCGAACGCCTTCCCGTCGACGAGCTTCCCGAGCGACCTCCTGACCTTCTTCAGCTCCTTTTCGAGGTAGCGGCGTCCGATCTCGATCGACTTCTGCTTCTCCTTCGTCTGGAGGAAGGCGCGGATCTTGTTCCGCGCGCGCGACGTGACGACGAACGCGAGCCAGTCGCGCGACGGGGCGCCCGACGGCGCCGTGAGGATCTCGACGATGTCGCCGTTGACGAGCGGCGTCCGGAGCGGGACGAGCCGGCCGTTCACCCGCGCGCCGACGCAGCGGTGCCCGACGTCGGTGTGGATCCGGTACGCGAAGTCGACCGGCGACGCGCCGCGCGGGAACGAGAAGACGGCCCCCTTCGGCGTGAACGTGTAGACCTCGTCGGCGTAGAGGTCCATCTTCAGGGAGGAGAGGAACTCCCTCGGGTTCGCGATGTCGCGCGTCGTCTCGAGGATCTGCCGGATCGCCGCGATCCCCTCCTCGTCCACACGCCGGCTCCCGCGCCCCTCCTTGTACTTCCAGTGCGCCGCGATCCCCTGCTCCGCGACGAGGTCCATCTCGAGCGTCCGGATCTGGATCTCGAACGGCGGCTCCCCTTCCGGGATCACGGTCGTGTGGAGCGACTGGTAGAAGTTCTGCTTCGGCATCGCGATGTAGTCCTTGATCCGGCCCGGCACGGGACGCCAGGCCTGGTGGACGATGCCGAGGGCGCTGTAGCAGTCGCGGACCGAGTCGACGAGGACGCGGAACGCGAGGACGTCGTAGAGCTGGTCGAGGGGGATCGACTGACGGATCAGCTTCTGGCGGATCGACCAGAGGCGCTTCACGCGACCCGTCACCTCCGCGGGGACGCCCGCCTCGTCGAGGCGGGACGCGATGTCGCCACGGAGCTTCTCGATCGCGGCGCCCGACGCCTTCATCCGCTCGTCGACCGCGCCCGAGAGCGCCGCGAACTCGTCCGGGTGGAGATATCGGAACGAGAGGTCCTCGAGCTCGCCTTTGATCCGGCCCATCCCGAGCCGGTTCGCGAGCGGCGCGTAGATCTCCATCGTCTCCGCCGCGATGACGCGCCGCTTCTCCTCGCGCAGGTGGTGGAGCGTCCGCATGTTGTGGAGCCGGTCGGCGAGCTTGACGAGGATGACCCGGAGGTCCCCCGTCATCGCGAGGAGCATCTTCCGGAACGTCTCCGCCTGCTGGGCCTCCTTCGAGGTGTAGGCGTAGCGCCCGATCTTCGTGACGCCGTCGACGACCTCCGCCACCTCGCTCCCGAAGAGCGCGGCGAGCTCCTCCTTCGTCGTCTTCGTGTCCTCGAGGACGTCGTGGAGGAGGCCGGTCGCCACGGAGACCTCGTCGAGCTTCAGCTCGGCCAGGAGCATCGCGACGCCGATCGGGTGGACGAGGTACGGCTCGCCCGAGGAGCGGAGCTGGTGCCGGTGCGCCTGGGCCGAGAAGATGTACGCCCTCCGGAGGAGGTCCTCGTCGGCCCCCGGAAGGTAGCTCTCGACCGCGTCGAGGATGTCCTCGAACCTG
>CAYVPO010000159.1:0-8534 GCA_964453825.1 uncultured Holophagales bacterium | reverse complement strand
CCTGCGCCTCCGCGTGACGACCTCGGGCTCCGGCGCCGAGGCCTTCACCGGCGAGTTCACCGTCCTCGTGAAGGGACCGGAGAGGATCCGGATCGAGTTCCTCGCGCCGGCGGACCGCGGCAAGCTCCTCCTCGTGAACGGGAAGGACGCCTGGCTCGTCCTCCCGAACACGCGGAACCCGATCCGCGTGCCGCGAAGCCACCGGGTGACCGGCGGCTTCGCCGTCGCGGATGTCGCGCGGACGCGTTTCGTCGACGACTACGACGCGACCGTCGAGCGATCGGAGCTCTTCTCGGGGAGGACCTGCGACGTCCTGCTCCTGCGGGCGAAGAAGGGACGGGACCCGGCCTTCCCGGTCCTTCGCGTCTGGGTCGATCGGGCCGAGTCGCGGACGCGCAAGGTCGTCTTCCTCCTTCCGTCCGGGAAGACGGCGCGCGAGGCGACGTTCGACGAGTGGGGGACGCTCCGCGGCGTGCCGACGGTGACGCGGATGACGATCGTCGACGCGCTCCGTTCCGGCACGACGGTCGTCGACTACCTCGACGCCGAGAAGGCCGTGCTCGACGACGCCCTCTTCGTCCCGGCGCTCCCGGCACGCCGCTGACGCGGCGCGCCGCTCAGTTCACTGGCGTCCCGGAGCCGAGCGAGTCGAGCCCCTGGGAGGCGCGCTCCGCCTCGGGCGAGTCGGGGAAGCGCTCGATGACGTCGGCGAAGCCGCTGGCGGCCTCCTCCGTGACGCCGACGGCGGCGGCCGTCATCGCCTTCTGAAGCGTCCTCTCCGGGGAGAGCGGGCGGAGCGCGGCGAGGAAGGAGGCGACGCGGTAGCTCCCCGCCGCGTCGTTCTCGTCCCTCGTGGTCGCCGCGAGGTTGTTCAGGACCCGCTCGAGGACCTGGTCGATCGGGCTCGGCCTGAGGAAGTCGTCGCTCCAGCGGCTCTTCGTCCCGGCGATCCGGTCGTGCAGGGAGCGGCACCCTTCGCGAGAGAGCTCCTGCCCTCCGGCGAACGTGTCGACGTGGACGCCCGCCGCGCCGCCCACCCGGACGAGAAAGTGGCCGGGCATCCCGATCCCCTCGACGGGAATCCCCGCGCGACGGCCGACCTCCATCCAGATGCACGAGAGGAGGATCGGCATTCCCTTCCGGCGGGCGAGCACCTGGTGGAGGCAGCAGTTTCGGGTCGCCGAGTAGTCGTGGGCGTCGCCCTTGAGGCCCATCTCGTCGACGAGGAGTCCCCGCAGGAGGCGCGACAGCGCGAAGGGACCCTTCGTCGGGAGGACCGTCAGACGTCGGGCCGCGACCGCAGCCCAGGCTTCCACCTGGGCTTCGTCCTCGCGCCGGAACGACGCGGGAGACCCCTCCACGGCCGAGAGGGCGGAGAGGAGGTCGTCCTCCGTGACGGCCGCGAGGAACGCGCGGACGTCCTCCTCGTCCTCTTCGGTCCAGAGGTCGCGGAGCGTCGGGTGGGGCGAGCCTCCGAGCACGCCCCGATCCTAGCGCGAGCCGGTCCGGGGGCTTCAGGAAACGGGGACGCGGCGCGTCTTCGCGGCGATCGCCATGCGGATCTCGGGAAGGGCCCGCCGGGCCGCCTCCTCGCCCGCCGAGATGAGGCGCTTCTTCTGTCCGAAGTCGTCGTACGCCACGTCGCCGACGTCGGGCGTGACGACGACGTCCGCCTCGCGCGCGCGGAGCCGGCCGATCTCGGCCGACATGATCATGACCGACTGGTAGGCGACGGCGACCGGGTTCTTCGGAATCGTCGCGGGCATGAGGGCCGGGATCGCGACCGCGACGACGACGTCGGCCCCCATCGAGCGGACGACGTCCGCCGGGACCGGGTTCACGACGCCGCCGTCGACGTAGGTCCGCCCGCCGATCTCCACGGGAACGAAGACGCCCGGGATCGCGCAGGAGGCGTGGACGGCCGGCGCGATCGGGCCGCGGCGGAAGACGACCGCCTTGCCGGAGGCGACGTCGACGGCGACCGCGGCGAAGGGGACCTTCATCTGCTCGATCGACCGGCTCTTCAGGTTCGATCCGAGGAACGAGCGGAGGCGCTCGCCCTTCACGAAGCCTCCCGAGAAGACGGCGAGGGCGCGGTAGTCGAAGAGGTCCTCCTCGGTCACCGTCACGGCGTGGAACTCGGCGTCGAGGACGCGCCCCGTGTCGGCGTAGAGCGCGCCGATCAGGCTGCCGACGGAGGTCCCCGCGACGAACGAGATCGGGATCTTCTCCTGCTCGAGGACGCGGAGGACGCCGATCTCGGCGAAGCCGCGCGCGCCGCCGCCGCCGAGCGCCAGGCCGACTTTCGCCGGCACCTCGCGCGTCGGCACGGGGGTCGGCACGGGCGTCGGCGCGGGAGGGGGCGCGGGAGGCGGGGCCGGGGAGCACCAGGCGCCGAGGAGCACCGCGAGCGCGACGGGGGCCGCCGCTCCCCGGAGGCGCGGAGCCGAGGGCTTCATGCCGTCGCCTCCCCCGGGCCGGGCCGGTCCGTCGCGGCCCGACGCAGGGCGAGGATCGCGAGGGCCGCGCAGGCGAGGAACGCGACGAGGAAGATCGCGAAGACGCCCCACTGGGAGGCGGTCGCCGGAGCGGCGTTCGACTTCGCGACGTCGACGTAGACGTCGCGAAGCTGGTGGCGCGTGACGAGCATCAGGAGCATCGCGAGGCCGAACAGCTCGAGGGAGCGCCGCACGGAGCGCCGGTCGGCGATCGGGTCGCGGACCCGGGCGAGGAAGACGAGGAGGCCGAAGCCGGCCGCGATGCCGAGCGTGAACGGGAGCATCGTCGGCGCGCCGCCGCGCATCAGGCCGAGGAGGACGTCGCGCGGGACCGAGATCGTCAGCCAGAGCCCGACGACGAGCTGGAGGAGCGTCGCGAGGAGGGCGAGCTTCGTGCCCCACGAGGCGCGGGCGGCGGCCGCCGCCCGCTCCGCCTCCGCCGGCGGGCGCCGGACGGCGAGCCAGGCGAGGAGGATCGCGGCGAGCGTCACGCCGGCGAGCGCGAAGTGGAGGAAGCGGGGGAGGAACGCCCGGTCGGCGAACGCCGCCCAGGGGCTCGCGAGCGCCGCCTCCCAACGGTCCGGCTGGACCGAGAGGAGGTGGACGACGACCTGGATCGCCGCGACGGCGAGGAAGAGAAGCGCCGAGAGCGCGAGGTGGAGCGCGGCTCCCTTCCCGGCCCGAAGCCGGAACTTCGCGGCGTAGGTCAGGTAGTAGGCCGCCATCAGGAGGACGAGCAGCCCCAGCCAGGCCGGCGCGAGGATGACGGTCGCCGAGTAGAAGAGCCGGCCGTGAAGGACCTGGACGAAGAGGAGCGGCGCGATCCCGAAGGTGATCGTCAGCGAGATCGCCCAGGTGTTGACCTCGGCGAAGAGGCGCGCGACGGGACGGCCGAAGGCGCGGTCGCGGTCGAGCGCGGCGAACGTGCCGAGGATCGACGAGCCGAGGACGACGTTCACGCCGACGACGTGGACGGCGAACGTGAAGAGCCAGAGGAGGTGGAAGAGCCACGGCGGCCCCGGAATCGGCATCGGGTCGAGCGCCGGCAGGGGAGTCTCAGCGAACACCGGCCACCTCCGCCGCCTGCGGCGCGTTCAGCGAGGCGAGCCACGAGGCGAGCGCCCCGAGCTCCTCGTCGGTCCCGACGAACGGGGGCATGAACGGATAGTCGGGCCTCACGTCCTTCCCTTCGGCGCGCGCCTTCCAGTTCGCACCGTCGTCCCGGAGGGCCGTCAGGAACATCGTGGCGAGCTCGGCGTCCATCGCGGAGGCGATGCTCCGGATGCCGAGGTAGCCGTCTCGCGTGTGGCAGGAGGAGCACTCCGCGCGGAAGACCGCCTCGCCCGTCGGCACGTCGCGCCCGCCCGCCTCCTTCGTCGCCCAGACGGCCTTCGAGAGGATCCCCTTCTCGTTCAGCGCGTCGAGCTCCGTCAGGAGGACCCCGTTCGAGAACATCTGCTCCGCGATCACCCACGGCTTGCGGACCCCCTCGCGGACCCTCTCGTACCCCGCGAGGACGCCCGCGCAGGCGACGAGCGCGAGAAGGGCCACGGGCCACGACTGGAGCCGCGGCAGGAGCGTGACGAGGAGGGCGAGGACGAAGGCGACGAGGAAGATCCGGAACGTGTGCATCCGCCCCGTGGCGAGGGAGGCGAGGAGCGGCTTCTCGCCGAGGAAGAGGCGCTGGACAGTCCCAGGGAGAGCCTTCTCCCAGACGAGCCAGCCGGCCGCGGAGACCGCGAGGCCGAGCGTCCCGACCGCCCCGAGGACGCGTGACAGGCGGGCGCGCGCCTCGCGGTCCTTCTCCCGCAGGGCGGCGAACGCCATCCAGGCGGCCGCGAGCGCGAAGCAGACGCCGGTGCGGAAGAGGATTCCCGGGAGGTAGGTCGGGTTCAGGAAGCCGTCGCGAAACGACGCCGTGCCCGGAAACGCACCGGGCGTCAGCATGAAGCCGAGGATCCCCTGGATGACGACGAGCGACATGAAGGCGGCGAACGCATAGAGCCGGATCAGGAGGAGGTGCGTCCTCGGAGAGACCTTCTCCCACGTCGCGACCCAGGCGAGCGCCGTGACGACCTCGAGGAGGAAGAAGGCCCACTCCGTCGCCCAGGCCCAGACGAACGTGTGGATGAGCGAGGAGGTCGCGGCGGGGTGGACGACGCCGATCGTGAACCAGATCCCGACGCCGGAGATCGCCCCGAAGACGGTCGAGAGGAGGAGAAGGATCGTCGACGTGCGCTTCACGAGGTCGCGCAGCGGACGGTCCCCCCGCTTCACCGCCGCCGTCTCGAGGAGGGCCATGACGATCCCGCCGCCGACGGCGAAGTGCGCGACGACGACGTGAAGGGTCGCGACGACGGCGATCAGGACGCCGCCCCCCATCGCGAACTCCCGGAGCGGATAGTCCATTCCGATCTCCTCGCCCGCCTCAGCGGATCGGGCGTCCCTCGTACTTGCCGTCGTAGACGTACTTCGAGAAGTAGCGCTCGGACGGGTCGGTCAGGAGCGTGACGACGCGCTTCCCCTCGCCGAGCCTCTTCGCGAGCCTCTTCGCTCCCACGACGGCGGCGCCGGAAGAGGCGCCGGCCGGAAGACCCATCCGCCCGAGCGCGTCGACCATCGCGTAGCTCTCGGCGTGCGGGACCGTGAAGATGCCGTCGGCGAGCGAACGGTCGAACGTCGGGGGAAAGAACGCGTTCCCGATCCCCTCGACCATGTGGACGCCCGTCCCGTCGCCCCCTCCGAAGATCGAGTCCGGCGGTTCGACGCCCCAGCAGGCAGTCGACGGGTCGTGCTCCTTCAGGCAACGGGCGATCCCGGTGAACGTCCCGCCCGTACCGATACCGACCGCGAGCCCGTCGACCCGGCCTTCCATCTGCTCCAGGATCTCCGGGCCGGTCGTCTCGTAGTGGATGCGGGGGTTCGCAGGGTTCTCGAACTGCCGCATCGGGACGGCGCCGGGAAGGGTCGCCAGGAGCTCCTCCACCTTCGCGCGCGCGCCCGGGATACCAGCGCCGTGCGGCACGAGGACGAGCTCGCCGCCGAGCCCGCGGATCAGGACCATCTTCTCGCGCGCGTACCCTTCGATCATGACGATGACGACGCGATAGCCGCGCGCCCCGCCGACGAGGGCGAGGCCGACGCCGGTGTTTCCGGCCGTCGCCTCGAGGATCGTCCCGCCCGGCCTGAGGACGGCGCGCTCCTCGGCGTCGCGGATCATCCCGAGCGCCGTCCGGTCCTTCACGCTCATCCCGGGGTTCAGGTACTCGAGCTTGGCGAAGATGTCCGCCTCGCCGGGCTCCTTCAGGGCGCCGAGCCGCACCATCGGGGTCCGCCCGATCAGCTCGACGACGCTCTCCACGACACGCATGCACCGCTCCCGGGGCCCTTCGGGCGCGGCGCGCTCCGGCGAGAGCCCAGCGGAACTTTGTAGGCGGGGGAGGAGGGGAAGTCAAGGAAGGGGAAGGGGTGGGGTGCAGCGCTGCGGGAGCGTCGCGGAATCGAGCATATGCTAGGATGCCCGGCCGGGCGGCCGCCCCCCTCCGGGCCGCCACTCCTCGAGAGGTGCTCCAGAGAATGTCCGACGCCAAGAGCCTGCGTATCGCCAGCCGGATCGTCCACGCCGGGCAGCACACCTGCCCGCTGACCGGCGCCGTCGCGACGCCGATCTACCAGACCTCGACGTTCGCGTTCAAGGACACGGACGAGGGGGCGGCCCGCTTCAGCGGAGCCGACCCGGGCTACAAGTACACGCGGCTCGGCAACCCCACGGTCGCCGCCCTCGAGGAGTGCGTCGCCGACCTGGAAGGCGGCTGCGGGGCGATGGCCGCCGCGACCGGCATGGCCGCCGTCCACACCGTCTACTTCGCCCTTCTCGGGGCGGGGTCCCACGTCGTCGGGACGGACGCCCTCTACGGCGCGAGCCGGATGATCCTGGAGAAGGAGTACTCGCGCTTCGGCGTGACGGGCTCCTTCGTCGACACGTCCGACCCGGCGAACGTCGAGAAGGCGATGCGTCCGGAGACGAAGCTCGTCTACCTCGAGACCCCCGCGAACCCGACGCTGAAGCTCTGCGACATCGAGGCCATCGCGAAGACCGCCCACGCGCGCGGCGCCCTCGTCTGCGTCGACAACACGTTCGCCACGCCGATCCTCCAGCGGCCGTTCGAGCTCGGCGCCGACGTCGTCCTCCACAGCATGACGAAGTTCCTGAACGGCCACAGCGACGTCGTGGCCGGGATCGTCGTCGCGAAGGACCCGGAGCTCTACAAGCGGCTCCGGTCGGTCCACGTCAACGTCGGCACGACGATGGACCCTCACCAGGCCTTTCTCGTCTTCCGCGGCATCAAGACGCTCGGCCTGCGCCTCGAGAAGGCCCAGTCGAACGCCCTCGAGGTCGCCCGCTTCCTCGAGGCCCACCCGAAGGTCGCGTGGGTGAGCTACCCGTTCCTCCCGAGCCACCCGCAGCACGAGCTCGCGAAGCGCCAGATGTCGGGCGGCGGCGCGATCGTCTCGTTCGGGGTGAAGGGCGGGCTCGAAGCGGGCCGGACGCTGATGAACTCGATGAAGCTCGCGACGCTCGCCGTCAGCCTCGGCGGCGTCGAGACGCTCATCGAGCACCCGGCCTCGATGACGCACGCGAGCGTGCCGAAGGCGGTGCGCGAGCAGGCCGAGATCTCGGACGACCTCGTGAGGATCGCGATCGGCTGCGAAGACGCCGCCGACCTCTGCGACGACCTCGCCCAGGCGCTCGCGAAGGTCTGACGGCGGTTCTCCCCGGGGCCTGAAGCTCCTGCCGCTTCAGGCCCCGTATTCGGCCAGGAAACTCGTCGTCTCCTCGATCACGCGCTCCGGATCCTCGCGGTGCGGGAAGTGCCCGAGCCCCGGAAGCAGCACCGTCCGCACCGGCCCGGAGACGGCCGAGGCGATCGCCTCCACCTGGGCCGCGGAGGCGTGCTCGTCCTTCTCCCCCTGGAGGACGAGGAGGGGGCAGCGGATCGGCCGGATCGCATCCACGGCCGAGAAGCCGCGGAACGCCGGGTCGCGCCACGTCTCGCTCCAGAAGCGGAAGACGGCTTCCGCCTTCTCCCCGTGGTGCCGGGCGAGCCGGACCGGGAGGTCCGACGTCCGCCAGGCGACGGCCGCCTCCTCGACCCCGGCGACCGTCTCCTCCTCGATGAAGACGTGGCCGGCGACCGCGACGACGGCGGCCGGGACCTCGGGGAACGCCGCGGCGAAAAGGAGCGCGATCGTCGCGCCGTCGCTGTGGCCGAAGAGGATCGGGCGAACGATGCCGGCCTGCCGGAGGACCTCCGGGAGCGACTGCCGGGTCTCGACGTCGAAGAAATCGAGCCCGGGCGGGACGGGCCACGGGTCGGAGCGGCCGTAGCCGAGACGGTCGTAGACGAGCCCGTCCCGCCCGGCCGCCGCACAGAGGCGCTCCGGAAGGTCCCGCCAGAGGGAGATCGCCCCGAGGGCGTCGTGGAGGAAGACGATCGGAGCACGGCCGGGACGGGCTTCCCCGGAGCGGACGAGGACCGCCTCGAGGCGCCCCTGCGGGAGGCGGAGCGAGAGCGGGCGGCCGGGGCCGGGCGAAGGAGGAGTCGACATCGACCCGATTCTGCGGGGCACGGCGCGACTCGACAACCGATAGAGGCCCTGTCGAGGCCCGTTTGTCGAGCCTCGCGGGGCCGACGTACGCTGATCTCTCGTCGCACCTTTTCGGCGCCCGAACCTGTAATCTGGGCGGGGAGGCCCTCTTGAGGTTTCGTCGCCTCGTCGCATTCCACGAAGCCGGCCGTACCGCCATCGCCTGGGACGCGGGCCTCCGCCTCCCGAGGATCTCGATCTATCCCGAGGAGCACACGCGCGGACGGATCCTCGTGGGACAGGAGTTCCCGGACGGCGTCGACGAGGTCGAGCGTCGCGACCAGAGCATCTACCTCCGGCTCCTCGCTTCCGGCCCGATCGCCGTCGTGATGGCGGGAGGAAAGCTCCCGAACGACCCGCACGTCGGAATCGAGATCGACACCCGGC
>CAYVPO010000158.1:0-8548 GCA_964453825.1 uncultured Holophagales bacterium | reverse complement strand
AGCGGCTCGCCCCCGTCCACGAAGACGAAGCGCGCTCCCGAGTCCTTGAGGATGAAGGCCACCTGGCTCGCGCTGCTCGTCGCGTGGATCGGGACCGAGACGCCCCGGACGCGGAGGATCGCGAGATCGGCCATCGTCCACTCGGGGCGGTTCGCGGCCAGGATCGCGACGCGGTCCCCCTCCGCGACGCCCGCTTCGACGAGGGCGGAGGAGAGGTCGCGGACCTTCGCGGCGAGCTCGCGCCACGAGATGTCCCGCCACTGGCCGGCGGCGAGGTACCGGAGGGCCGTCCCGTCCCCGCGCTCGGCGAGCTTTTCGTCCATCACGTGGGCGACGTGACGGGCCTCGATCCCGGCGGCGGGAGAGGCCGGGGCGGACGAGGACTCGGGGGCCGGAGAGGAAGGGATCGTCGGGGTGGCCATCCCGCGGATCGTACCCCGCGGGGCTGCGACGGGACGACGAGACAGTCCGTCCTACCGGCGGCGGATCCTGTCTCCGAGGAGCTTCAGGTCGACCCGCGGCCGGAAATCGACGTCCCGCCGCACGCCGTGAACCTGATGGAGGCCCGCGACCGGGACGAAGTGAAGGTCGGCCATGACGACCCGTATCGCCTCCTGAAGGAGCTCTCGCCGCCGGACGAGCGAGAACGAGGAGCTCGCGGCTTCGATGAGCGAGTCGGCCGCTCGATTCGAGATCACCCGTCTCATCGCGCCCGGCCGATCCCGCGGCCGGGGAGCCTGCGGTCGAACCGGGGCTCGAACCGGACCTCCCTTCGCAAGCCGTAGACGTCGAAAAGCCCGGCGACCGGAACGAGGTAGAGGTCGTCCATCACGACCCTCATCGCCCGCTGGAGCAGGTCCTTCCGGCGTCCGAGGTCGAGCGCCGCGGCGGCAGACTCGATCAGCGCGTCGGCCTCTCGGTTCGAGTAGCGCGAGTGGTTCGTCGAGCCGTAGCCCCGCGCGTCGTCGCGGCTGTGGACGAAGCTGTCGAGGACGTCGCTCGCCTCGGCCGTCTGCGCCACGACGCCGCCGAAGTAGAAGTCGACTTCGCCGCTCCGGATGCGGGGGTGCAGCTCGGTCCAGGGCGTGACGCGCGTCGTCACCCGGATGCCGGCCTCGGCGAGCTGGCGCGCGAGGACGTCGCCCCGACGGCCCGGGCGATGCTCGAGGACGAGGTCCACCCCCGCCTCGAGCCCGGCCTCTGCGAGAAGCCGCCGCGCGCGCGGGAGGTCGCGAGCCGTCGCCTTCAGGCCGGGCGCGAAGCCGAAGACGCCCGGCACGCAGAGCTGGCCCGCAGGCTGGCCGATGCCGCCGTGCGCCTCGAGAACGTAGGCGGAGCGGTCGAGGGCGAGGTCGATCGCCTGCCGCACCCGGCGATCGCGGAACGGCGCGACCTCCGGCGACAGTCGCAAGTACTCGACCGTAGAGCCCGGCTGCACGATCGCGCGGCAGCACGCGGACGCCTCGAGCACCGCCGCCGCGTCCTCCCTCAGGTCCGTCGCGACGTCGGCATCCCCCGTCAGGAGCCGTTCCAGCCGGCCTCGGGGGTCGCCGTCCACGACGAACGTCACCGGCAGGAGGTCCCCTCGACGCCACCCGTCCACCACCGGGACCAGCTCCACGACCTCCGCTGTCGCCCGGGCGAGGCGGTACGAGCCGGTCCCGACCGGGTCGACGATCTCGGCCGGGGAGCTCGCCGGCACGATGGCGATCGCGGTGAGCTTCGCCAGGAGCGCCGCGAAGGGCCGCCTCGTCCGGATCTCGATCGTCGCGGCGTCGGTGCTCCGAGCCGTTTCGACCTCGACCAGATAGCTCGCGAGCCCGCTGCCCGAGTGGTGTCGTGCCCTCTCGAGGCTGAAGAGCACGTCCTCTGCGGTCAGCGGACGGCCGTCGTGGAACTCGACGCCCGGACGCAGCCGGAAGATCCACGTCCGCTCGTCCGGGTTCCGCCATTCGGAGGCGAGGGCGGCGACGACGCGCGAGTCCTCGTCGAACTCGGTGAGCCCGTCATAGAGATTCGCGAGGACCGCCGACGTCAGGATCTCGTTCTGCAGGTGCGGGTCGAAGCTCTGCGGGGCGCTGTGAACCGCGATCCGGACGGGCTTCACGCCTTCCCGGCAGGCCGCCGGTGCCGCCCCGAGGGCGAGCGCGAGGAGGACCGCCACGCGCCTCACCCGGGAAGTATGCCAGCGCACCGTCGCACGCTCCGAGCTACCGATAGCGAAATCTTAGGGTCTCTTAGTCGATTCTTAGGTGGCGAGCGGTCGAAGGCCGCCGCATTTTCGGGGGCGTCGGGAGCGCCCGAGGGCTCTTCCGCACGACAGGCGCCCCGCGCCGCACACGAGGTGAACGATGACGAAACCCCCGTCCCGTCCGAGCCCTGCCGAGCTCCTCGAGAAGATGCAGCTGATCCGCTCCTTCGAGGAGCGGAGCGCCGCGTCGTTCGCGGAGGGGCGCTCCCCGGGGACCTGCACCTGCGTCGGCCAGGAGGCCTCCGCCGTCGGCGTCGTCGCGGCCCTGCGCGAAGACGACCTGATCCTCACGAACCACCGGAGCGCGGGGCACCTCCTCGCCCGGGGCGCCGACCCGGGCCGGCTCATGGCCGAGATCATGGGCCGCGCGACGGGCTACTGCGGCGGCAAGAGCGGGACCCTCCACGTCTCGGCGAAGGAGCTCGGCGTCATCCTCACCTCGACGATCGTCGGCGGCGAGCTCTCCCTCGCGCCCGGCGTCGCGCTCTCCGTCTCGATGAAGGGGGGCGACGAGATCGTCACCTGCTTCTTCGGCGACGGCGCCGCCTGCGAGGGGATCTTCCACGAGGCGCTGAACCTCGCCGCCGTCTGGAAGCTCCCGGTCCTCTTCGTCTGTGAGAACAACGAGTGGCAGGCTTTCGTCCATCGCCGCGAGACGATGCTCACCGACGACATCGCCTCCCGCGCCGCCGGCTACGGGATCGAGGGGCGGACGGTCGACGGCAACGACGTCGAAGCGGTCCTCGCCGCCGCGGCCGAGGCGGCCGCGAAGGTCCGCGCGACCCGGATGCCGTTCCTCCTCGAGACGAAGACCTACCGCCTCCGCGGCCACTTCGAGCCCGACGACCAGGGCTACGTCGACAGGGCCGAGCTCGCCTCGTGGAGGGCCCGCGACCCGATCGCGGCCCTCCGCTCCCGTCTCCTCGAAGCCGGCGCTCTCTCGGCCGAGGGCGCCGCGGCAATCGAGGCCCGCGTCGCCGAGCGCCTCGACGCCGCCTTCACGTTCGCCGCCGACTCCCCCTGGCCCTCGCTCGACGAGCTGACCACCCACGTCTACGCCTGAGAAGGACACGCCATGAAGACGATCACCCCCTACGACGCCATCGGAGAGGCCCTCGCCGAGGAGATGCGCCGCGACGCGACCGTCCTGGCGTTCGGCGAAGGGATCGCCACGAAGCGCCACGACCTCGTCGCCGAGTTCGGAGCCGCTCGCATCCGCAACACGCCCCTCGCCGAGGGGATCATCGCCGGCACCGCCGCCGGCGCCGCCGCGACCGGGCTCCGCCCCGTCGTCGACCTCCTCTTTGCCCCGTTCCTCACGTTCGCGATGGACGAGCTCGTCAACAGCGCCGGGAAGCTCCGGTTCCTGTCGGGCGGCCAGTTCTCGTTCCCGATGGTCGCCCTCGCGATGACGGGCGCCGGCTGGGGCGTCGGCGCGCAGCACAACCACAACGTCGAGGCGTGGTTCGTCCATTCCCCGGGCCTGAAGGTCGTCATGCCGTCGACCGCGGCCGACTTCAAGGGGCTGCTCAAGTCCTCGATCCGGGACGACAACCCGGTCGCCTTCTTCCTCGACGTCGCGCTCCTCCACGCCCCCGGCGAGGTGCCGGACGGCGAGCACCTCGTCCCGCTCGGGAAGGCCGCGATCCGCCGCCCGGGCACCGACGTGACGCTCGTCTCTTACGCCAAGACCGTCCTCGGCTGCCTCGCCGCAGCCGAGACGCTCGCCTCCGAGGGGATCTCGGCCGAGGTGATCGACCTGCGGTCGCTGAAGCCCTGGGACGAGGAGGCCGTCCTCGCGTCGGTGCGGAAGACCGGCCGCCTCGTCGTCGTCCACGAGGCGAGCCGGTCGTGCGGCTTCGGCGCGGAGATCGCGGCAACGGTCGCCGAGAAGGCGTTCGACGCGCTCCGCGCTCCGGTCGTCCGCCTCGCCGGCCCCGACGCCCCGGCGGCGTCGAGCTGGGTTCTCGAGCAGGCGTTCGTCCCGCAGGCCGAGGCGATCGCGGGGGCGGCGCGGAACGCCGTCGCGCGGTCGATCGTCCTGGCGACGGCCTGAGGATCGGTACCACCCGCTGGTCACCGAGGGACCGGCGCGCGCCGCGCGTGCCGGTCCCTCCCCGTCCGTCGGCCCCGTCTCCGTCGACGCGCGAAGCCCCGGGAGCGCCGAAGCCCCGTTTCGGGCATCATTCGCGGTCGGGTTCGGCGGTCGCAGCGTCCCGCCGGGCCCCGGCAAGGGGGTCCCGTGTACCAGATCGTCAAGCGCGAGCAGTTCTCCGACGTGACCTTCCTCTGGGACGTCCACGCGCCCGACGTCGCGAAGGCGGCCCGGCCGGGCCACTTCGTGATGCTTCGGCTCGACGAGGGCGGGGAGCGGATCCCGCTCACGGTGGCGGACTACGACCCGGAGTGGGGAACGGTCACGATCGTCATCCAGGCGCTCGGCAAGACGACGCGGGAGATGATGCGAGCCTACAAGGAAGGCGACACGTTCGCCGACTTCGTCGGACCGCTCGGGCTCGAGAGCCACGTCGGGAAGGTCGGGCACGTCGTCCTCGTCGGCGGCGGCCTCGGCGTCGCCCCCGTCTTCCCCCAGCTGCGCGCGTTCAAGGAGGCCGGGAACCGGACGACCGGGATCATCGGCTTCCGAAACAGGGACCTCGTCTTCTGGGAGGACCGCTTCCGCCGCTACTGCGACGACCTGATCGTCTGCACCGACGACGGCTCCTACGGCAAGCCCGGCTTCGTCACCGCGGCCCTGAAGGAGGTCCTCGAGAAGGAGAAGCCCGACCTCGTCGTCGCGATCGGCCCGCTCCCGATGATGCGGGCCTGCTCGGAGACGTCGCGCCCCTTCGGCGTGAAGACGATGGTCTCGCTGAACGCGATCATGGTCGACGGCACCGGCATGTGCGGCTCCTGCCGCGTCACGGTCGGCGGCGAGACGAAGTTCGCCTGCGTCGACGGCCCCGACTTCGACGGCCACCTCGTCGACTTCCCCGAGCTCCAGCTCCGGCAGGAGCGCTTCAAGCCCCAGGAGACGCAGGCGAAGGACGACTTCTCGAAGGTCTGCTCCATCGAGGAGCAGCTCTTCGAGATGAACAAGCGGAACTACAAGAAGTTCAAGGACCTCGACGAGCACGCCGTGAAGATGCCCGAGCGGAACGCGCTCGAGCGCTCCCGCAACTTCGAGGAGGTCAACCTCGGCTACACGATGGCCGACGCGCTCCAGGAGGCGGACAGGTGCATCCAGTGCGCCCGGCCCACCTGCGTCGCGGGCTGCCCCGTCTCGATCGACATCCCCCGCTTCATCCGGCACCTCCTCGTCCGCGACCTCCCGGGCGCCCTCTCCGTCATCCAGGAGAGCAACCTCTTCCCCTCGATCTGCGGACGCGTCTGCCCGCAGGAGTCGCAGTGCGAGATCCAGTGCATCCTGGAGAAGAAGATGGAGCCGGTCGCCATCGGGCGGCTCGAGCGCTTCGTCGGCGACTTCGCGCCGCTGCCGGACGTGAAGCCCCCCGAGAACGCCGGGACGCTCGGGAAGGTGGCCGTCGTCGGCTCCGGGCCGGCCGGCCTCGCCTGCGCCGGCGACCTTGCCCGCAAGGGGGCCGCCGTCACCGTCTACGAGGCGCTCCACGTCGTCGGCGGCGTCCTGAAGTACGGCATCCCGTCGTTCCGCCTCCCCCGCACCACGATCGACCGCGAGGTGAAGGCGCTCGAGAAGCTCGGCGTGAAGTTCGAGACGAACAAAGTCATCGGCAAGACCTTCACGATCGACCAGCTCAAGGGCGAGATGGGCTACGACGCCGTCTTCATCGGCACCGGCGCGGGCTTCCCGATGTTCCTCGGTATCCCGGGCGAGCACGCCGGGCAGGTCTACAGCGCGAACGAGTTCCTGACCCGGATCAACCTGATGCACGGGAACAAGTTCCCGTTCGAAGACACGCCGATCGCGATGGGCAAGAAGGTGGCCGTCTTCGGCGCGGGGAACACCGCGATGGACTGCCTCCGCGTCGCGCGGCGCCTCGGTGCCGAGGAAGTCCACTGCATCTACCGGCGGACCGAGGCCGAGGCCCCCGCCCGCGTCGAGGAAATCCGCCACGCGAAGGAGGAGGGGATCCACTTCAACTGGCTGATGAGCCCGACGGAGATCCAGGTCGACGAGAAGGGGGACGTGAAGGCCGTCGTCGTCGAGAAGATGCAGCTCGGCGAGCCCGACAAGTCGGGCCGGCGCCGCCCCGTCCCGACGGGCGAGCACGAGACCTTCGCGTGCGACACCGTCATCTACGCTCTCGGCACGCGCGCGAACCCCGTCATCGCCCGTTCGGCCCCGGACCTCGGCGTCCGCGGCGAGGGGTACGTCAACGCCGACCCGAAGACCCAGGCGACGAACCTCCCCGGCGTCTTCGCCGGCGGCGACATCGTCACCGGCGGCGCGACCGTCATCCTCGCGCTCGGCGCGGGGCGCCGCGCGGCGCGCGCCATCGAGACCTACCTGACGACGAAGGAGTGGCCGGTCGTCCTGGAGGACGAGGCCGCCGGCGCCGGCGTTCCGATTCCCGTACCGGCCGCGGCCGCGTGCGCGAAGTGCCGGCGCCCCTTCGAGCCCGGCGAGGAAGACCACCTCTGCTGCGGCGGCGAGAAGGTCACCTGGACCTGCACCTCGTGCCAGAAGGTCTCCGAGGGCTTCGCCTTCCCCTACGGCCTCTGCCCCGCCTGCGGCGGCACGCTCGAGCTCGGGCACGACACCGAAGTCACGTCGGAGGCGGCCGTCGCGGCGATCCGCCACGCTCTCGAGATCGAGCTCGGGGGAATCACGTTCTATTCGCGCGGCGCGAAGGAGCTGGAGGCGAAGGACCCCGACCTCGCGAAGCTCTTCCGGGACCTCGCCGAGATGGAGCGCGGGCACATGGACGTCCTCGCCCGGCGCTACCACATCGACGCGCCGGCCGAGGCGTTCGCCGAGAACCTGACCCCGTCCCAGGTGGCGGTCTACTCGGGGTCCGACGTGAAGGAGTTCACCGGCGCCTCCCTCCTCCGCCTCGCAGTCCACCTCGAGAAGCGCGCTCGCGCCTTCTTCCTCGACGCCGGCCGCAGGTTCCCGACCGGCTCGCACGAGTGGAGGCTCTACCGCGAGCTCGAGGCCGAGGAGCGAGAGCACGTCGACATGCTCTCGACGGTCCTCGCGCGGATCGTGGCGGACAAGCCGGTCGTCGTGTAGCGGCGCCCCGTCTCGTGTTCGTTCCCCTCCTCGTCCTCCTCACCCTGACCGCGCCGTCCGCGGCGACGTGGGAGGTCGAGCCTCGGGACGACGGCATCCGGCAGTCGGTCGCGCGCCTCGCCTGGCGCGAGGGGGACGTCTCGATCGCGCGGGGCGACGCCCCGGACGAGTGGCAGCCCGGGGCCGTCAACGACCCGCTGACGACGGGCGACCGGCTCCGGATCGGGAGCGGCGGCCGCGCGGAGCTGCAGCTCCGCGGCGCGGTCGTCTTCCTCGCGCCCGGGACGGAGCTCGCGTTTGCGGACCTCTCGCGGGACCCTCGGTCCCTCGCCCTCTCCTCGGGAACGGCCACCGTCCACGTCTTCGACGTTCCTACCGCCGAGAAGCTGGAAGTCACGACGCCGAATGCATCCGTCGCCCTCGAGCTCCCCGGGGCCTACCGCATCGACGTGAGCGGAACCGGCGACACTGCGATCGGCGTCGCGAGGGGGCGGGCACGGGCCGCCACGGCCGAGGGAGGCGTCCTGCTCGGCTGGGGCGAGCGGATGCGCGTCTCCGGGCTCGCACGGCCCGCGTACGACGTCGTCGACCTCGCGCGGGGCGGCGAATGGGACCGCTGGGTCGAGAGGCGCTCCCGGCGACTTCGGGACGTTCGGTCCGCCGCTCGAGTCCACGCCGACGTCTGCGGCATCGACGAACTCGACGAGTGGGGCGAGTGGGAGAGCACCCCCGAGCGGGGTTGGGCGTGGTTCCCGAGGGTGAGCCGCGCAGACTGGACTCCGTACCGCTCCGGTCGCTGGATCTGGCGCGACCCGTGGGGCTGGACCTGGCTCTCCGACGAGCCCTGGGGCTGGGGCCCGTACCACTACGGCCGATGGGTCGTCGTGCGGAACCGCTGGGCCTGGCTCCCGGTCGGGCCGAAGGAACCCCGTCCGGCCTGGTGTCCGGCGATCGTCGCCTTCGTCGAAGGCGGGCCGGACGAGGACGGCTCGCCCGGACCCGACGGCTACATCGGTTGGTTCCCTCTCGGTCCGGGCGAGGCGCTCGCCCCCTGGTGGATCGAGTCGACGGCGCCGGCGAGC
>CAYVPO010000157.1:0-8549 GCA_964453825.1 uncultured Holophagales bacterium | reverse complement strand
GGACCGGGTGGACGTTCTCGGGCGGGACCGGGACGCGGAGGAGGAGCGCGTCGCGCGCCGCGGCGTCGTTCCGCTCCCCGTCGCACTCGCCGACGGCGCGCTCGTCGCCGAAGAAGATCTCGACGGAGCCCCACGGGACGAGGTCGGCCCAGGGCGCGGCCGCGAGGCGGCGATAGGCGGCGAGCGGGGTCGTCCCGCCGGCGAGCGCGGCGCGGAACCGCCCGCGCTCGGCCGCCGCCTCGGCCGCGCGGACGGCGAAGAGCTCGGCGACCCCCTCCGCGAGCGCCGCGGCCGACGGGAAGACGGTGACCTGCGTCGTCGCCACGGCGCGCGTCCTTCCCCTACGGCCGGCGCCAGCGCCGGCCGTCGCGCGCGAGGAGCTCGGTCGCTGCCTCGGGACCCCACGTCCCCGCCTCGTAGTTCGGCAGGTCGGGCGGCGGGCTCTCGGCCCAGACGTCGAGGACCCCTTCGACGAGCTCCCAGGCCGCCTCGACCTCGTCGCGTCGAGCGAAGAGGGTGCCGTCGCCGTTCAGGGCGTCGAGGAGGAGCCGCTCGTACGCGTCGGGCGTCGCCTCGCCGAAGTGCTCCGCGTAGCGGAAGTCCATCTTCACCGTCTCGACGCGCATCGTGGGCCCGGGACGCTTGGCGCCGATCCGGAGCGCGATCCCCTCGTCGGGCTGGATCCGGAGGACGAGGACGTTCGGTTCGCCGACGGCGCAGCCCGCGTGCCGGAAAAGTGCGATGGGCGGCGTCTTGAACGTGATCGCGATCTCGGTGACCCGTTTCGGCAACCGCTTGCCGGCCCGGAGGTAGAACGGGACCCCGGCCCAGCGCCAGTTCTCGATCTGGAGCTTCCAGGCGGCGTACGTCTCGCGGACGGAGCCGGCGGCGACGTCGCGCTCCTCGCGGTAGCCGGAGACGGCCTTCCCGCCGATCGTCCCCGCGGCGTACTGGCCGCGGACCGTGTCGCGCAGCACCTCGTCGGGCGAGGGCGGCCGGACCGACCGGAGGACCTTCACCTTCTCGTCGCGGACGACGTTCGCCTCGAACGCGACGGGCGGCTCCATCGCCACGAGGCAGAGGAGCTGGAGGAGGTGGTTCTGGACGACGTCCCGGAAGATCCCCGCCTCCTCGAAGAACTTCCCGCGCCCCTCGACGCCGATCGACTCGGCGACCGTGATCTGGACGTGGTCGACGTAGCGTCGGTTCCAGAGCGGCTCGAAGATGCCGTTGCCGAGGCGGAAGACGAGGATGTTCTGCGTCGTCTCCTTGCCGAGGTAGTGGTCGATCCGGAAGACCTGACGCTCGCGGAAGGAGGCGTGGACGGCTTCGTTGAGGGCGTGCGCGGAGGCGAGGTCGTGGCCGAACGGCTTCTCGACGACGAGCCGGGAGAAGGGCCCGCCCCCCTCGACCGGGTGGACGAGCCCTGCGCGGCCGAGCCGCCGGGCGGCGTCGCCGATCCCCGACGGCGGGATCGCGAGGTAGTAGAGCCGGTTCCCGGGCAGCCCCCGCTCCGCCTCGATCGCCTCGAGGCGCCCCTTCAGCTCCGCGTAGCTCGCGTCGCTCCGGAGGTCTCCCGGGACGGCGTGGAGGCGCGCGGCGAAGATCCGCCGCTCCTCCGCGTCTCCGCCCCCGCGTCCGTGTTCGTCGAGGGCGGCGGCGAGGTCGTCGCGCCACGCCTCGTCCGAGCCGACCGAGCGGGCGAAGCCGACGATCGCCGTCTCCGGCGCGAGGAGCCCCTGACGGTGGAGCTCGAAGAGGGCCGGAACGAGCTTGCGGCGCGCGAGGTCGCCCGAGCCTCCGAAGATGACGATCGTCGCCGCGGGGGCCGGGGCCGGGCTCACGCGCCTCCCGTCACTGCGGCCGGATCCGCACCGTCTGCGCCGATTCGCGGAGGGCGGCGCGCCGCCGCTCCTCGACGACGGCGAGGAGCTCGTCGTACGACCTCTCGAAGAGGACGACGCCTTCCCCCTGGAGCTTCTCGCCGAGCGCCTCGACGTCGAGGCCGAGCCCGGTCAGCTCCTCGAGCGTGAGGCGCGCCTCGTCGACCCCTTCGAGGACGGTGTCGCCGAGGTCGCGGCCGTGGTCGAGGAGCGCGAGGAGCGTCTTCTCGGGGAGCGTGTTCACGGTCTCGGGGCCGACGAGGTTCTCGACGTAGAGGAGGTCGGAATAGGCCGGGTTCTTCGTCCCGGTGGAGGCCCAGAGCGGGCGCTGGACGCGGGCGCCCTTCGCCGCGAGCGCCTTCCACGATTCGGTGCCGAAGGCCGCGAGGTAGTCCTGGTAGACGACCTTCGCGTTCGCGAGGGCGGCCTTCCCCATGAGCCCCTCGAGCTTCTGCTTCAGTGCCCCGGAGGCGAGCGCCGCCCGCTCGCCGAGGAGCCTGTCGACGAGCGAGTCGACGCGGGAGACGAAGAACGACGCGACCGAGGAGACCTTCGACGGGTCGCCCCCGGCGGCGACGAGAGCTTCGATCCCGGCCTGGTAGGCGTGCGCGACGTCGCGGTAGTGCTTCCGGTTGAACATGAGCGTCACGTTCACCGAGACGCCGGCGGCGACGAGCTGGCGGAGGGCGACGCACCCGGCGGGCGTCGCCGGCACCTTGATGAAGACGTTCGGGCGCCCGAGAAGGCGGTGGAGGCGCTTCGCCTCGGCGATCGTCCCGTCGATGTCGAACGCGAGGCTCGGAAGGACCTCCAGCGAGATCCAGCCGTCCTCGGCGCTCGCGGCGTGCTGCGCGGCGAAGAGGTCGGCGCCGGCGGCGATGTCGCCGCGGGTGAGCTCGTCGTAGACGCCGAACGCGTCCTTCCCCTCGTCGGCGAGGTTCGCGATCCGGTTCTCGTAGTCGCCGTCTCCCTTACCGATCGCCTGGCCGAAGATGGTCGGGTTCGAGGTGACGCCGTAAACGGAGCCTCTCGCGATGCGTTCCGCGAGCTCTCCCGAGGCGATCATCCGGGCCGAGATGCTGTCGAGCCAGACGGCCTGGCCCCGCTTCCGGTATTCGACGGAGCGATTCATCGGGTCCTCCTGGGATGTTCGGACGGCCGGGCCGTCCCGAGGGTCTTCGGATCGTATACCGGCGTCGCGGCCCGCCGCCTCCCACCCGGTCCGGTTCGTTCTGGCCCCGTTCGAGCATCGGCGCTACGCTGGCTGGTCGATGAGCCGGCTCGCACGAACCCTCCTCCTCTCGGCGGCCGTCGCGCTCCCGCTCCGTGGCGCGGAGCCGCCGGCGCCGCCGCTCCCCCTCGAAGACGTCCTCAGCGCGGCCGTCGAGCGCGCGCCCCTCGGCCGGGCCGCGGACGCACGCCGCGACGCCGCGGAGGCGTCGGCCGCGAAGGCGCGCCGTCTCCCGAACCCCGAGGCCTCCCTCCGCGTCGAGAACTGGCGAGGAGGTTCGGAGGCGCACCCGTTCGACGCGACGGCGGACCTCGACGTCGTCGCGGAGCTGGCCCAGCCGCTCCCCGTCTTCGGCTCCTGGTCGGCGCGGAAGGGCGAGGCCGCCGCGCTCGCGCGGGCCGCAGGCGCCGTCGCGCGGGGGGAGCGCGAGGCTCTCCTCCTCGAGGCCGCCCGCCTCTACCTCGCGGCGCTCCGCGGCCGGGAACTCGTCACGGCACTCGCCGAGAGCCGCGACGTCCTCGGGACGATGGTGACGACGATGGAGAAGCGCGTCGCCGAAGGGTGGTCCGCGGAGGGAGACCTCCTGAAGCTCCGCGCGGAGAACGCCCGGGCCGGGGCGCTCCTGACCCGGGCCACCCTCGAGCGCGACGAGGCCGCGGTGCGCCTCGCCGCGTTGCTCGGAGAGGAGGGAGGCATCGACCCGGCCCGCCTCTCGATGCCCCCGCTCCCGCCGCTCCCCGACGGGGCGCCGGAGGAGCTCGCGCGTCAGGCGGCCGCTTCGCGCCCCGCCGTCGTCGCGGCGCGCGAGAACGTCGCGGCCGCCCGGTCGGCGCTCCGCCTCGAAAGGTCCCTCCGAGCCCCGGAGCCGTCGCTGACGGCCGGCTACAAGCGGACCGGCGGGCTCGACACCGCCCTCGCGGGGATCTCGTTTCCGCTTCCGCTGTTCGACCTCAACGCCCAGGCCGTCGCCTCCGCCGCCGCCTCTCTCCGGGCCGCAGAGGCGGAGCTGCGCGCGGCCGAGCTCGAGGCTGCGGCCGGCGTCTCGGCCCGTCTCCGTGCGGCTCGGACGCTCGGCGAGAACGCCCGCCGGGCGGAGGAGGAGCTCCTCGGCGCCGCCCTCGGCGCCCGCGCCGCCACCCGCGCCGCGTTCCGCGAAGGCGTCTCGGAGGTCCTTCCGCTCGTCGACGCCGAGCGCTCGACCGCCGACGCCGTCGCCGAGACGCTCGACCTCGCGGTCGGCGCCCGGCTCGCCGCCCTCGCCGCCCGCCTCGCCCTCGGACAGGAGGTCGTCCCGTGAGCACGCCGCCCGACACGTCTCCCAACGGATCGCCCGCCGCCGGATTTCTCGGCCGCCACCTCCGGCACATGCCCCGCCGCCTGCCGCGCGTCCTCCTCGCGGTCGGGCTCCTCCTCGTCCCCGCGGTCGTCGTGATCCGCGTCTTCACGGCGAAGCCGTCGGACGAGGCCGCCCCCGTCGCCGCCCCGACCGACGCCGTGACGCTCGCCGAGCGGTCGATCGGCCTCGCCGGGATCGAGGTCGCCGAGGCGCGGAGCGTCACGCGCGCCGCGACGTTCGAGGCGCCGGCCGTCCTCGCGCTCGACGAGGCGCGGACGGCCCGGATCGGGTCGCTCGTCGAGGGGAACGTCGTCCGCGTCCTCTCCGAGGTCGGCGACCGCGTCGGGCGCGGCGCCGTCCTCGCCGAGATGAACAGCGTCGTCGTCCACGTCGCCTGGGCCGATTACCGCAAGGCCGTCTCCGAGCGCCGCCGCCGGGAGACGGAGCTCGCCTTCTCGACGCGGTCGGCCGAGCGGGCCGGGCGCCTCCACGAGGAGAAGGCGCTCTCGCTCCAGGAGCGGCAGCGCGCCGAGGCCGACCAGGTGGCCGCGCGCGAGGAGCTGGACCGGGCGAACACCGAGGTGCGGCGCGCCGAGGAGGCGCTCGAGCACCTCGGCGTCACGAACGCGGAGGACCCGACGGGCGAGTCGGGCGAGTCGATCCCGGTCCGCGCGCCGCTCGCCGGCGTCGTCCTCGAGAAGCACGTGACGGCCGGCACGGCCGCGACGCCCGGGACGCCGCTCTTCGTCGTGAGCGACCTGACGTCCCTCTGGGCGCTCGCCGAGGTGGACGAGACGCGAATCCCGCTCGTGGGCCCGGGCCGCCCCGCGGTCGTCCGCGTCGCCGCCTGGCCCGACCGCTCCTTCGACGCGAAGGTGACGTTCGTCGGCGACGCGGTGAACCCGAAGACGCGCCGCGTCACCGTTCGCTGCCAGGTGCCGAACCCGGGCGGGCTCCTGAAGCCCGAGATGTACGCGCGCGTCTCCCTCGGGGAGTCGGCGCCCCGGCCGATGGTCGTCGTCCCGGAGGCGGCGATCCAGGAGATGGAGGGGAAGCCGCACGTCTTCGTCGCGGGGGACGGCGGCCGCTTCGAGAAGCGGGAGGTCGCGCTCGGCGCCTCGAGCGAGGGGCTCGTCGAGGTCCGCTCCGGCGTCGCCGCCGGGGAAAAGGTCGCGACGGCCGGCTCCTTCCTCCTGAAGTCGCAGCTCCTCGCGGCCTCGGCGCCGGCGGAGGAGTGACGTGGACGGCGGCGAGCGGGGCGAGCGCAAGCACCGCGGCGAGGCGGAGGCCGGGCACCGTCCGAAGGGGATCGAGAGGTTCGTCGCCGCGGCGTACCGGCGGCGGATCGCCGTCCACGCGATGGTCGCCTTCCTCGTCCTCTCGGGCCTCTGGGCCTGGCAGGAGCTCCCCGTCGAGGCGTTCCCCGACCTGACGAACAACCAGGCGGTCGTCGTCACCGAGGCGCCGGGCCTCTCGGCGACCGAGATCGAGCAGCAGGTGACCTACCCGATCGAGACGGCGCTCATGGGGGTGCCACGCTCGCAGGAGGTCCGCTCCCTCTCGAAGTTCGGCCTTTCGATCGTGACCGTCGTTTTCGACGACGACGTCCCCGTCTACTTCGCCCGGCAGCTCGTCGCCGAGCGGGTGAACGACGCCCGCTCCCGGCTCCCCGAGGGGATCGAGCCGGCGCTCGGCCCCGTCGCGACCGCGTTCGGCGAGATCTACCAGTACCTCATCGAAGGCGACGTCGCCGACCCGATGACGAAGAAGACGCTCCAGGACTGGGACGTCCGCACGCGCCTGCGCGCCGTGCGGGGCGTCTCGGAGATCAACGCCTGGGGCGGGCAGACGCAGGAGTTCCACGTCCTCGTCGACCCGACGCGGCTCGACCGCTTCGGCCTGACGCTCCGCCGGGTCGTCGACGCCCTCGCCGAGAACAACGCGACGTTCTCCGGCGGCTTCATCGAGCACCGCTCGGAGCGCTTCACCGTCCGCGGCCTGGGCCTCGCGAAGGGGATCGACGACCTCAAGCGCATCGTCGTGGCGACGGTCGACAGCGTCCCCGTCTTCGTCTCCGACGTGGCGGACGTGGCCGTCGGCGAGATGCCCCGGAGCGGCGCCGTGACGCGCGACGGGAAGGGCGAGAGCGTCGCCGGCATGGTGATCATGCTCAAGGGGGAGAACGGCAAGCGGATCGCCGAGCGGGTGAAGGCGAAGGTCGCGGAGATCGCCGAGAGCCTGCCGAAGGGGCTCTCGATCGTCCCGTTCTACGACCAGAGCGAGGTCATCGACCGGACCTCGTACACCGTACGGAAGAACCTCCTCGAGGGGTCGCTCCTCGTCGTCCTCGTCCTCTTCGTCTTCCTGAAGGACCTCCGGGCGGCCCTCGTCGTCGCGGCCGTCATCCCGCTCTCGATGCTCGTCGGTTTCCTCGGGATGAAGCTCTTTGGCGTCTCGGCGAACCTGATGTCGCTCGGGGCGATCGACTTCGGCCTCATCGTCGACGGCGCCGTCGTCATGATGGAGAACTTCATCCGCCGGAAGACGGAGAAGGGGGCCGCGCCCGCGCCCGGCGAGGACCCGCGGAAGAAGCACGAGACGATCATCGGCGCCGCGGCCGTCGAGGTCGCCCGGCCGATCCTCTTCGGCGTCCTGATCATCATCGCGGTCTACCTGCCGATCTTCACGCTCGAGGGGCTCGAGGGGAAGATGTTCAAGCCGATGGCGATCACCGTCTGCTCGGCGATCCTCGGCTCGCTCCTTCTCTCCTTCACCGCGGTCCCGGTCGCCTCGGCGCTCGTCCTGAAGGAGACGATGCACGAGCACGACGAGGGGTGGTTCCGGCGCCTCCGCCGGTACTACGCCGTCCACCTCGCCGACGCGATGAACAACCGCAGGCGGACGCTCGGCGTCGCCCTCGCCGTCGTCGTCGCGGCCCTCGCCTCGGTGCCGTTCCTCGGGAGCGAGTTCATGCCGAAGCTCGACGAGGGGGCGATCCTCATCGAGTCGCGGAAGATCCCGTCCGTCTCGCTCCCCGAGTCGGTCGAAATCTCGACGAAGGTCGAGCGGATCGTCCGGACGTTCCCCGAGGTGAGGCAGGTCGTCACGAAGATCGGGCGGCCGGACGTGGCGACGGAGGCGATGGGGATCTACCAGGGGGACGTCTACGTGAACCTCCACCCGCCCGACCAGTGGAAGAGCGGGCGGACGAAGGGGGAGCTCATCGACGCCATGGCGGCCGCGCTCGCGGAGCTGCCGGGGGTCGAGTGCAACTTCACGCAGCCGATGGCGATGCGCGTCGACGAGGTCGTCTCCGGGGTGAAGGCGGACGTGGCCGTGAAGGTCTTCGGCCCCGACAGCGCGGCCCTCGAGCGGCTCGGCGAGGAGGTGCGGCGCGTCCTCGAGACGGTCCGGGGCGCGGCCGACCTGCAGGTGGAGGTCCTCTCGGGGGCCGCGCAGGTCGAGATCGACCTCGACCGCGGCCGGATGGCGCGCTACGGCCTGAACGTCTCCGACGTGCGCGACGTCGTAGAGACGGCCGTCGGCGGCAGGACCGCGACGGAGGTCCTCGACGGCCCGAAGCGGTTCGCAGTCGTCGTGAGGCTCCCCGACGAGCTCCGCCGGAGCCCGGAGGCGATCGCCTCGATCCTCCTGACGGCCCCCGGCGGCGAGAAGGTGCCGCTCGGGAAGGTCGCCCGCGTCGCGACGGCCCCCGGCCCCGAGGCGATCAGCCACGAGCAGGGCTCGCGGCGGCTCGTCGTCCAGACGAACGTCCGCGGGAGGGACATCGGGAGCTTCGTCGCCGAGGCGCAGGAGGCGATCCGCGGGAAGCTGTCGGTCCCTTCCGGCTACCACCTCGAGTGGGGCGGTCAGTTCGAGAACCAGGCGCGGGCGACGAAGCGGCTCGCGATCGTCGTCCCCCTCTCGCTCGCGCTCATCTTCGCGCTCCTCTGGCTGACGTTCCGTCTCGTCCGGCAGGCGGCGCTCGTCATCCTGAACGTCCCGTTCGCCCTCGTCGGCGGCATCGCGGCGCTCTGGCTGCGCGACCTGAACCTGAACCTCTCGGCCTCGGTCGGCTTCATCGCGCTCTTCGGCGTCG
>CAYVPO010000156.1:0-8600 GCA_964453825.1 uncultured Holophagales bacterium | reverse complement strand
ATCGTGATCGACAACCCGCGCGGCACGGCCGTCGTCGGGGCGTACGCGACCGTGATCGACAACCGGTCCGAAGACGCGACGTTCGTGGCGGGCCAGCCGGCGCCCTGATGCCGGCCTGACGAAAGACCCCCAAGCCCGAAACCGTCGGGCTCACCCCTCACATCGGCCCGGGCTCCCGCCCGGGCCAATTTTTTCGCCGCCCGGCCTCAGCGCCCGAGGTGCTGGAGCGCGTCGGTCGGGCTGAAGGAGTCGGTGAGCACGGGGACGCCGTCGGTCCGCAGCTCGCCCTCGTGATACTCGCGCGCCCACTCGGCGATCGGAGGATGGCGCAGGGACGCCGCGAGGCGGTCCCCTTCGGCGACCACGCGCTCCTTCGAGAGGCGATCGCGGGAGGAGGAGGCGACGAGGATCGCGTTGCTCTGGAACACCGGCTTCCCGGACGAGAGCTCCGAGGAGAGGATCGCCACCGTCGGGAAGACCTCGCGGGCGGTCCGGACGAACGACCAGAAGAGCCTCTGGTCGCGGCCCATCAGCGCGCCGACGAAGTTCGCGGAGAAGACGCCGTCCGGCGAGAGGCGCTCGCGGCAGAGGTCGAGGAACTCTCGCGTCGTCAGGTGGAACGGAAGGCTGTCGGAGAAGTAGGCGTCGAGGGCGATCGCGTCCCAGGGGCCCGTCTCCCTCTCGAGGACCGTGCGGCCGTCGCCGACGAGGACGCGGTCGTTGGCGTCGGGACGGAACGCGAAGTACTCACGGGCGACGCGGACGACCTCGGGGTCGATCTCGACGGACGTCGTGGCGATCTCGGGGGCCTTCTCGGAAAGGAGGTTGGGGAGCATCCCGGTGCCGAGGCCGATGACGAAGACGTTTCGGGCCGGCGTCTTCCGGAAGAGGAGGGAAGCGGCGAGGCCGTCCGTGTAGATCCGCCCGGTCGCCATCCCGGAGGACTTGTTCACGAAACCCTGGGCGAGGTTGTTGAAGAAGAGGACGCGACGGGGGCCTTGGTCGACGACGAGGAGCCGGTGGTAGGCGGTCTCCTTCCGGAAGACGATCGCCCCGTCCGGCACGGGCGACGGGATGCGCTCCGGGCGGACGAGGAAGACCGCGGCCGCGGCGGCGAGCCCGGCGGCGGCGATGCCGAGCCGCGCGGGAAGCCCGTCGCGGGAGGCGAAGGCGCCGCAGAGGACGAGAGTCGCCCCGACGCCGAAGAGGATCGGCTCGATCGGAAAGGCGGGGATGAAGAGGAAGGTCATGGAGAAGGTGCCGACGATCGACCCGGCCGTCGAAAGGGCGGCGAGGGAGCCGGCCGTCCGGCCGATCGTCCCGACCTCGCGCGCGGCCAGGCGCGTCGCGAACGGGGAGACCGCTCCCATCAGGACGCTCGGCAGCGCGAAGAGGAGGAGCGCTGCGAGGAGCGCCTGGAACCGGTCGGGGACCGGCGCGGCCGCGCAGAGCGCCAGGAGAGGCGCCGGGCGAGCGAGGAGGAGCCAGACGAGAAGGCCGGCGCCGACGAGGATCCCTCCGAGGAGCGACGCGCGGGGGCGGCGGTCGGCGAGGCGGCCGCCGAGCGCGTAGCCGGCGGCGAGCGACGCCAGGAACGTCGTGATGAGCGAGCCCCAGACGAAGATCGAGGTCCCGAAGACGGGGGCCATCACGCGGCTGCCGGCGATCTCGAGGCCCATGAGGGCGGCCCCCGAGAGGAAGACGACGGTGTAGAGGCGGATCACCGGGAGATTCTATTGCGGAGGGCGCATTTGACCGGCCCTCTGGACGGCCGCTATGCTTTCGACGAGGAGACAGCGCTATCCAATACGGACCGATCCCCCTGAACCTGCCCGAATCCGGGCTGAGCGCGCTCTTCGGTGTCCACGACGAAAACCTGAGGCTCCTGGAGGACGCCTTCGGCGTCGAGATCTCGGCGCGGGGCGGGGTCGTCTCGCTCAGCGGGGGCCCGGAAGGGACCGAGCGGGCCGCGCACCTCCTGTCCGAGTTCTCGAAGCTGATCGGTCGCGGCTGGGTGCCGAAGAAGTCCGACGTGCCGAGCGCGATCCGGATCGTCAAGGACGACCCGACGGCCTCGCTCGTCGACTTCTTCGAGAACCGTTCCGTCGGCGCCGCGCTCCGGCAGGTCGTGGCGCCTCGGAACGTCCGCCAGCAGGAGTACCTGCAGGCGATCGGCGAACGGGACGTCGTCTTCGCGATCGGGCCCGCGGGAACCGGCAAGACGTATCTCGCCGTCGCGATGGCCGCTGCGGCGCTCCTCGAGAAGCAGGTCAAGCGGATCGTCCTCTGCCGCCCGGCCGTCGAGGCTGGCGAGAAGCTCGGTTTCCTCCCGGGCGACCTCGCCGAAAAGGTGAACCCCTACCTGCGGCCGCTCTACGACGCCCTCTACGACATCCTCGGCTACGAGAAGGTCGGACGGCTCCTCGAACGGCAGATCATCGAGATCGCGCCCCTCGCGTTCATGCGCGGCCGGACGCTGAACGACGCGTTCATCATCCTCGACGAGGCGCAGAACACGACCTCCGAGCAGATGAAGATGTTCCTGACCCGGATCGGCTTCGGGGCCAAGGCGGTCATCACGGGGGACATCACCCAGATCGACCTCCCCGCGGGCCGCGTCTCCGGCCTCAAAGAGGCGCAGCGGATCCTCTCCGGCGTCGAGGCGATCCGCTTCATCCGGTTCGACCACCGCGACGTCGTCCGGCACCCGATCGTCCAGGCGATCGTGAACGCCTACGACACCTTCGAGGGCGGAAAGCCGGACCCCGACGTCCTCGGACGGGTCCGTGCCGCCTCGGAAGAGGCGTAGCCGGTCGTGGGCAAAGAGCCTCCAGCGCGGCCCGGACTCCGCGAACCGCTTCTCACGCCGCGCGTCGAGGTGAGCTCCGCAGCTCGGAGCGGGCCGTCCGTCCGGCGCGTCGCCGGGTGGGCGGAGGCCGTCCTCGCCGCCGCCGCTCCCCGGCGTGCCGGATCCGTCTCCGTCCTCCTCTGCGGCGACGCGCGGATGCGCCGCCTGAACCGGGAGTTCCGGAAGATCGACCGCCCCACCGACGTCCTCTCGTTCCCAGCGGACGTGCCCGGGCTCCTCGGGGACGTCGCGATCGACGTTCCCTACGCCGCGCGGCAGGCCCGCCGGCGGGGCCACGCTCTCGACCGCGAGGTGCAGCTCCTTCTCGTTCACGGGGTCCTGCACCTGCTCGGGCACGACCACGAGACGGACGGCGGGGAGATGTTCCGCCGGCAGCGGCGCCTCGTGTCGCGCGTCTTCGGTCCCGGCCCCGACGGAGTCCCGGAGGACGAAGCGTGACCGACTTCGCCATCGGCACCGGCCTCGCGTTCTTCCTCTCGGCCGCGTTCGTCCTCCTCTACGCGATCCTCTCGGCCTTCGCCCACGCGCTCGAGGGGCTCTCCGCCATCCGGCGCCGGTCGCTTCTCGAAGGGCAGGAGGCGAAGTACGGCCGCCTCCTCGCCCGCGAGAACGTCCTGATCTCGCGCGTGGCGGTGCGGCTCACGGCCCAGGGGGCGGTCCTCGCGGGCCTCCTCTCGCTCGGCACGGGCCTCTCGGGCCTCGAGGTGCCGGAGCCGTTCCTCGTCTCGGCGATCTCCATCCTCCTCGGCTGGTTCGTCGTCGAGACGCTCGTCATCCGCGCCGTCGCCCGCCGCGGGGCCGAGGACCTGCTCCACGATTTCTCATGGCTCATCCCGGTCGTCCTCCTCTTCGCGACGCCTCTCTATCCGCTCCTTTCGCGCCTCGTCAGCCCGCCCGACGAGGACGAAGACGAGGAGCCGGTCTCCGCCGCCGAGAAGGAGGCGGAGAAGGACGCCGACGTGCGTGCGCTCCTCGACGTCGCGCGAGAGGAGGGGATCCTCGAGAAGCACGAGGAGGAGCTCGTCTCGCGGGCGGTCGACTTCGGCGACCGGACGGTGGGCGAGGTGATGACGCCGCGCCCGGACATGGTCGTGGCCGAGGCCGACCTTCCGTTCTCCGCCGTCGCCGACCTCTTCGAGCGGACGAAGCACACGCGGATCCCGCTCGTCGACGGTGGCGTCGAGAAACCGATCGGCGTCGTGCACGTGAAGGACGTCTTCTCTTCGCTGCGGGCGCCGGTGCCCCCCGTCAACGCACGGTCGCTCGCGCGGCCGGTCCTTTTCGTCCCGGAGACGCAGACGATCACGACGCTCCTCTCCGACTTCCGGCGCCGCCGCCAGCACCTGGCGATCGTCGTCGACGAGTGGGGCGCGGTCGCGGGCGTCGTCACGCTGGAGGACCTTCTGGAGGAGCTGGTGGGAGAGATCGCCGACGAGCACGAGGACTCCATCGACCCCGTCATCCCGCTCGCAGAGGGAGCGTTCACGGTGGCCGGCCGCGTCCGGGTCTCCGAGATCGCCCAGCTCTTCGACGTCGACCTCGTGCCGGGCGACTACGACACCGTCGCGGGCCTCCTCTCGGCGAGGCTGGGGCACATCCCCCGGCCGGGCGAGGAGGTCGAGGAGGGAGGGCTCCTGTTCGTCGTGGAGGACGCCGACCGCAAGAGGGTCCACCGGGTGAAAGTGGCGCGGCCCAGGGGGCTCGCGTGAGCCGGCGCGCCGGGACCGTCGCCGTCGCGGGGCGGCCGAACGCCGGGAAATCGACGCTCGTCAACGCCCTCGTCGGGACGAAGGTCGCGATCGTCTCCGACAAGCCGCAGACGACCCGTCGGCGCGTCCTCGGGATGCTCGACCGGCCCGAAGGGCAGATCGTCTTCGTCGACACGCCGGGCCTGCACAAGCCGCTCCACCGCCTGAACCGGGCGATGCTCGACGAGGCGATGGAGGCGATCCTCGACGTCGACCTCGTCCTCCTCGTCGTCGACGCCGCCGAGCCGGAGGGGGCGGGCGACCGTCACGCCCTCGCGCTCGTCGGCAAGGCGAAGCCGCCCCGGATCGCCGTCCTCAACAAGGTCGACCTCGTCTCCAAGCCGAAGCTCCTCCCTCGCATGGCGGCGCTCTCCGCGACGGGGTTGTTCGACGAGATCGTCCCGGTCTCCGCGGCGACCGGCGACGGCCTCGAGGGCCTTCCCGAGCTCCTCCTCCGATACCTGCCGGAAGGGGAGGACCTCTACCCCGCGGGCACCGTCACGACGTCCGACGAGCGGACGCGCGTGGCCGAGCTGATCCGCGAGAAGTTCCTCGAACGGACGCGCGAGGAGATCCCCTACGGCCTCGGCGTCGTCGTCGAGGAGTGGGTCGTCGACGAGACGAAGAACATGACGCGCGTGTCGGCGACGCTCGTCGTCGACAAGGAGAACCACAAGCGGATCGTCATCGGCCTCGGCGGCCAGCTGATCCGCGACGCGGGGACGGCAGCCCGGCTCGAGATCGAGAAGACCTTCGGCCGGAGGTTCTTCCTCGACCTGCACGTCGTCTCCCGCCCGGGCTGGCGGGAGGACCCGAGGTTCCTGGGAACTCTCTCCAGCTGACCGTCGGCCCCTCGACGTTCGGCTCGCAGGGCCCACCTTTCCCGGGAGGAGCCGGGTCACCCGCTGCCGGCGAGACTCGCGATCGGCCTGGGAAGCCGGAGGGGAGTTCCTCTGGCGGGACCCGTCCGACGCCAGGACCGTTCGTCGCTGGATCGACGGACGGTCGATCCCCGCTTCCTGACCTGGCGGCGGGCCTTCTCCGGGCCGAGCTCGAGGGCTGATTCTTCGACGCCACCTGGCGGCTCAGCGGGCTGCCGGGCTGGCCTGCGGCTCGAACGCGACTCCGGACCCGGCCCAGGCCAGCGAACGCTGCCAGGGACGCAGGGTCAGTCGCGGAGAGCAGGCGACCCACGCCTTCTCACCTTCGTAGCAGACGGTGAACTCGATTCCCTCGTCCGCGCGCCAGGGGAACGCCCCCTTCCGCACGAGTCGCAATCCGCCGTCCTGGAGGTTGACCTGGTACTCGCCGTCCCACGGCCCGAACTCCCAGGTCAGCGTTCCGGAATCGCGAGCCAGCTCCACGCGGAGATCCCGCTGTCGACCCCGACGGAGGGCTTCCCGCTGAGCGGCGACGGCAGCTGAGAGCTCACCGGACGTCATCGGCCGCATCTCTCCCCCTGCGTACCTGTAGTAGGTCCGGCCGGACCAGTCGCTCCCGGACAGCGTGGGCAGGGCCGCCGGCGTGTCGGTCAGGACGACGAGCCTGCCCCCCGGCGGTTTCCCGTCGAAGCGCTTTCGGGCCGCCGCCACGTCGGCGAGAACGCCCATGAGGTACCCGGGGTCGGATTCGACGAACAGGCCTTCCGTTCGCGGATCGGCGCGAAGGGCGAAGCCGTAGAGCGCATCCATCCGGCGGAGCTCGCCCCGGATCGCGCGCCACTGACGATCGTGCCCGACGCCCAGGAGGACGAGGAGGCTGATCGCGGGGACGAGCCGCCAGCGAGGATCCCCCCGCCTCGGCCAGACGACGGCAATGCCGACCGCGAGGGCGGCCGCCGGAAAGAAGAGGAAGCGATCCGCGCTCCGGATCCCCGGGAGGATCGTCAGAGGCACGACCGGCAGAAGGGCCGCGACGAGCAGGGCCGCCGACGACGGCCCGTGAATGCGCCCTTCGCGCCAGGCGAGGAGGAACGCCGCCGCGAAGCAGAGGACGCCGAGGATGCCGGCCGATCCGCCTCCGAAGAGAAGCAGCGGAATCCCCGCGAGCTGGCGCAGGCTCTCGACGGGCTTGAAGCCCTCGCCCGTGGGAGAGTAGCCGCCGAGAAAGACCCCGAGGACCGTCCAGCGCCAGAGCGTGTAGGCGAGCGCGATACCGAGGAAAGGAACGAGCGCCCCGAGACGCCTGCGGACGCTTCCCGCCTTCAAGAAGGGAAGGAGCAGGACGAGCGGGACGCAGGTCTCCTTGCAGAGGGTCGCGAAGAGGTAGGCGGCCGCTCCAACGGCGAGCCATACAGCGGGACCTCCCTTCGCGAAGCGGACCCACCCGTACGTCGCCAGCAGGCAGAAGACGAGGCCCGTCGCGTAGTGCCCCACCATCAGGAACTGCGCGATGTGGACGGTGGGCCCCGCGAGAAGAAGCGCCGACGCCCCCGCCAACGACGCGGGCCACTCCAGCCACTGCCGCAGCACGGCCAGCAGCAACCAGGCTGCGAGGGCGACGAGACTCAGCATGTGCAGGTAGTGCCCCCTGGGTTCGAAGCCGAAGAGCCCGAGGTTGACGTCGTAGAAAAAGACGTTCCAGGGCGTGACCGTAGCTCCGTGGTGCGCCCGATTCACCTCCGGGACGAAGAAGTACTCCCACGGTTCGTGGGCGAGGGCGAATGCGAGGTGGTCGCCGTCATCCGCGCGCCAGTTTCCGTGCAGGGCGCTGCCGTGAAGAGCCACCGTCACGACCCACAGGAAGAGACCTGCCGCGAGAAGCTGTCTCGTGGGATGCCCGGCGAACCAGGACTTCACCGGGACGGCGAAGCGATCGAGCAAGACAGGATGCCGCCCTTCGAAGCGCCTTGCCAGCGTGGGATCCCCTCTCAGCCGTTTCCGGGAGGCTCGAGCTCGTCGAGCGCGCGGCGCAGGAAGGCGCTGAGCCTTCGGCTCTGGCCCGTCGCTTCGTCCAGCCTCGATTCGACGAGGCGCTTCACGTCGACGGCTTCGCGCCTCATCTCGTCGAGGCGATCCGAGGACTCCATCCGCGCAACGGCGTCCTCGAGGACTCCGAGACGCCCCTCGAGCGCCGCCCTCAGCTCGTCGATCCGGCTCGAGAAGGCCCGCTCGAGAGCGACGAAGCGCTCGTCGAGGAGCGGTTTCAGCGCGTCGACCCGCGAGCCCAGGGTCGTCTCGGCGTCCCCGAGCCGCGCCTCGAGCGCGGGAGTGAGGGAGTCGACCTTCCCGGACAGGGCGGTTGGCAGGTCGGCGAGCCGCTCGTCGAGAGAGGCTGCAAGCTCGTCGAGGCGCCTCTCGATCGGCGCGTGGATCCGATCCAGGCGCCCTTCCAGGAACTCGCGCCCTTCGCGCGCCAGCGTCTCGAGCCGGGCGGTCTCCTCGGAACGCGCGCTCGCGAGCCCCTCGATCCGGCCCGACAGCGTCGCGAACGCCTCGGCCCAGACGCTCGCGGCCGGCGGCGGCTCCGGCTGCGGGGGCGGGGGCGGGGGCTCGGCGACGGAGAGGGCCGGTGGCTCTTCCGCCGCGGGCGGGGGCAGGGCCTCCATTGACTCGGGCGGGGCCGGCATCTCGGGGACGGCGATCTCGGTCGAGGGGCCTTCCGTCGGCTCGGGCGAGGACGAGAGCGCGGGCTCGGACGGCTCGGGCGGCGCGGTCTCCGTGACGGCCGTCATGGACGGTCCGTCCGTCAGCGTGTCGTCGGAGGTGTCCGGCGGAGGAGCCGGCTCGGGGGGCTCGTCGGGCGGGGTGAGCGCCGGCGGCGGAACGGAGGCTTCGCCGAAGACCTCGCCGCGCGGCATGCTCGGCCAGGAGCCCGTCGTCTCGAACGGCGATTCCGTCGGAGGCGCGGGCGACGGACCCACCGTGCTCGTCAGGGCGAGGAGCTCGGCGCCGACGGCGGGGATGCGCGCGGTGCGGGACGAGTCCTCCGACGGCGGAGCGACCCACTCCGGCCCGAGCTTCTCGCCGTCGGGGGAGCGCTGC
>CAYVPO010000155.1:0-8663 GCA_964453825.1 uncultured Holophagales bacterium | reverse complement strand
ACGCTCGACTTCCGCGCCGACGTCTACTCCTTCGGCCTCACCGTCTGGGAGCTCCTCGCCGGCCGTCCGGCCGTCTCCGCGACGACGCTGCCGGAGATCGTCCAGGCCCATCTCACGCGGTCCTGGCCGAGGCTCGACCTCCCCCCCGCCCGCGGCGGACCCGCGCCGAAGCTCGTCGCGCTCGTGGAGAGGATGACCGCCCGCCGTCGCGAGGACCGCCCCGCGTCATGGGAGGAGATCGTCGCCACACTCTGGCAGGCGCTCGACGAGGTGCGCCCCGTCCACCGCGAGCTCGAACAGAAGCACGCCGAGCTCGCCCCGTTCGACCACGTCCCTCCGGCCGAGACGCGGCACGACGGCGGCGGCGCCGACGCGCCGTTCCCGGAGGCGGCGAGGCCGCCGGCCCCCGCTGCGGTCGAGGTCGCCCCGGCCCTCGCGCCCTCCGCGCAGCTCCTGACCCGCGAGCTCCTGCTCGGGCGCGTCGTCCTCATCTTCGGCATCGCGGCTTTCGTCGCGGCGCTCGCCTTCGCCCTTCACGTCGTCGTTTCCGCGCCGGAGCCGGGGGCCGAAGCCGGCGGCCTCGCGCCGGCGGCGGCGGCGGCGGCGCGCGACGCCCGCAACGCTTCGGCCACTGGCGCGCCCACGGCCACGGGCCGTCTCCTCGTCGCGCTCGTCCCGGGCGGTGTCCTCGAGGAGGTCGTCGACGAGGCGGGCCGCCGCGTGGCCGGCCCCCGGCCGCTCCCGGCGAGCCTCCCGCTCCCGCCCGGCTCCTACCGCGCGCGGCTCGCCCACCCCGCGTCCGGCTGCGGCATGTCGGTCACGTTCGTCGTCCGCCCCGGCGGGACGACCCGTGTCCTCGAGAGCTGCCTCGCCGGCGAGTGACCCCTTCTACCGGAGGTGGGCCGCCAGGTCGTCGGGGTGCGCCGCGCGCAGGCGCGCCTCCGCCTCGGTGATCGCTCCCGAGCGGACGAGCCGCGCGAGCGACTCCTCCATCGTCACCATCCCGAAGCGGCGGCCCAGCGTCATCTCCGTGTGGAGCTGGTGGAACGTCCCCTTCCGGACGTGCGCCCGGACGCCGTCCGTCGCGAGCATCAGCTCCGCCGCCGCGACGCGACCCTTCCCGTCGGCTCTCGGGACGAGCTGCTGGCAGAGGACCGCCGAGAGGGCGAGCGAGAGCTGCTGGCGCACCGTCGCCTGCTGCTCGGCCGGGAAGATGTCGGTGATCCGGTAGACCGTCTGCGGGACGTCGTTCGTGTGGAGCGTCGCGAGGACGAGGTGCCCCGTCTCGGCGGCGGTGAGCGCCGCGCGCGTCGTCTCGAGGTCGCGCATCTCGCCCACCAGGATCACGTCGGGGTCCTGCCGGAGCGCCGCCACGAGCGCCGCGGCGAACGACGGGGCGTCGGCCCCCACCTCGACCTGCTCGACGATCGACGCGCCGTGGGCGTGCTCGTACTCGACCGGGTCCTCGATCGTCACGACGTGCCGGCTCTGCGTTCGGTTGATCCGGTCGACGAGCGCGGCGAGCGTCGTCGTCTTCCCCGAGCCGGTCGCGCCGGTGACGAGGAGGAGGCCGCGCGCCGCCTTCGTCAGGTCGTAGAGCGACTCCGGGAGCCCGAGCTCGGCGAGCGGCGGGACCCTCTTCGGCAGGACGCGGATCGCCGCGGCCGAGCCGCGCCGGGTCCGGTGGAGGTTGACGCGGAAGCGCCCGAGCGCGCCGAGCTGGACCGAGAGGTCGACGCTCCCCTCGGAGGCGAAGCGCCGGCGGCGCTCCGGGGAGAGGGAGGACGAGAGGAGGTCGTACGCCTCCACCGGGCCGAACGGCTCGTCCGCCGCGGCGGAGACCGGCTCGAGCGAGCCGTGGAGCCTCAGGACCGGCGCCGCGCCGGCGACGAGGAGGAGGTCCGTCCCTCCGCGGCGGACCGTCTCCGCAAGGAGCGCGGCGAGGCGCGGCGCCACCTCGCCCCCGGCGACCGCGACGGCCGCCGGAGCCATCGGAGAGGCGGGGCCGTCGTCGTCGCGAACGTGCTCGAAGAGCGGGGCTTCGCCCCCGTCGCCGGGGCCTGTGGCGTTCAGCGACCGGATCAGCCGGTTCAGGTCGTCCGTTTCCACGCGGGGAGTCTACGGACGGCGGGCGGGTTCCGTCGCGGCTCCCGGACGGCGGCCGCCAACGTCGCCGGGGGCGCGATTCACGCCACCACTCTCCCACGAGGCCCCGCCGAGGACGAGCGCCGCAGGAGGTCCGCCCAGGCCGCGCGAGACGTCATTCCTCCGGCCTCGATCGGGTCTCGCGGGCGGGTCACGCTCCACCGGACGGCGTCCGATGCGCCGGGAGCAGAAGCTCAGCGCGGCTTCAGCAGGCACCAGGCCGAGGCGGCGACGCCCAGCGCGAGGAGCGCCAGCATCCACGGGTTCAACGTCGGGATTGCGCCGGCAGCGGAGGGCGCCAGGGAGATTCGACCGACGCCCGCCATGAGACCCGTGAGCCAGAGCGTGAGACCCGGCCCTGCTGTGATGTTCATGAGCGGGGATTCGGCTGTGACGGGATACTCCGTCAGGACACCCGATGTCGTGATGCGTCCGACGAGGGGGGGATTGCGGCCCCCCTCGAGGAACCAGATCGCGCCGTCCGGGCCATTGGCGACGCCTGTGATGCCGTAGTAGCGGGCGACGGGAAACTGGGAGATCGTCCCGGTCGGTGACACCCGGACCATGTTCTCGTTGCCGTCCGGGCCGACGGCGCCGAACCAGAGATTGCCGTCGGGTCCCGTGACGATGGCGCCCGGAGCCAGGTAACCCTCGATCGGGTACTGCGGAAGGTTGTAGAACCGAAAGCCGGTCCCGTTCGCCTCGAGTCGGCCGACCTGACCTCTGTCGCCGGTGAACCAGAGTGCTCCGTCGGGGCCTGTCGTGATCGCCCGAGGCGTGGAGAACTCGGTCGGCAGAGGGTACTCGGTGATCTCGCCGGAAATCGTGATCCGGAAGACCGAGACCTTAAAAGGGTAGTACTGGGACGCGGTGAACCAGATCGCGCCATCCGGTCCGCGAGTGACGTCCTGAGAGCCGACATTCTCCGGAAGTGCGAAAACGGTGCCTTCGCCGGTGGCGATCGACACGCGCCCGATCGACCACGTACCCGTCGCGAACCAGACGTAGCCGTCCCCGCCGTCCACGCAGCGGCCGGGGTAGGGCAGGTTCACCCGAAAGGGAACGTCGAAGTACGTCGCGTTTCCCGCCGGCGTCAGCCGGGTGACGACCCTCTGGCCGACGCCGGAGAGCCAGAGGTTTCCGTCGGACGCGTAGCAGATTCCCTTGTCCCCGACTCGCACCGGAAACGTGGTGATCTCGAGGCTAGGCTGGGCCGAGGCAGGACCGCTCGCTGCAAGCAGCAACAGACCCAGAAGCGGGGCGGCGAGGCCAGAGGTCATCCGCTTCGAGCCCCACCCGACCGTTCCGCCGGTCTCGACACCGGAAGGCCCCTCGTCACGCGAGCAGCTCTGAGGGTTCCCTCGGCGTGCCGAGGCACGTCGCTGGTCATGTCGCTGCGTCGACCGGGGGAACGGGGGCGCCGCGTGATCCTGCAGGGAAACGCGACCGGCGCTCCTCGATACCCGGACGGGCAGGAATCCCGGCAAGGTCGACATTCGCCACCTCCGGCCTTCGAGACCTGTCCTCGCGATGGTGCCGAGGCTACGCAAAGAGAGTAGCACCGGTATTCGAGCGGGGCGCGCGCGCCTCGCACACCCTCCGGCGGGCTGCGCGTTGACGGTCGCCTTCGCAAGTGAAGCCGGGCGGGACGACGCGCGTCCTCGAGAGCTGCCTCGGCGAGGAGCGACGCGCGCGGGAACGGCCCGGGCCACTAGAATCCGCGCGTGCCGAACTTCCTTCCCGTCCCCGAACAGCTCGAGCTTCTCCTCAAGGGCGTCGAGACCTGCGTCCAGAAGGACGAGCTCGCCGCCAAGCTGGAAGCCTCCCGCAAGAGCGGCAAGCCGCTTCGCGTCAAGGTCGGCTTCGACCCCTCCGCCCCCGACCTCCACCTCGGCCACACCGTCGTCTTCCGGAAGATGCGCCACTTCCAGGAGCTCGGCCACGAGGTGGTCTTCCTCATCGGCGACTTCACCGGCCTCATCGGCGACCCGACCGGGAAGAAGGCGACGAGGCCGCAGCTGACGAAGGACGAGGTTCTCGCGAACGCCGAGACCTACAAGACGCAGGTCTTCAAGATCCTCGACCCGGAGACGACCGTCGTCGACTTCAACTCCCGCTGGCTCGGCGCCCTCGGCGCCGACGGCCTCGTCCGCCTCGCCGGGCGCTACACCGTCGCCCAGCTCCTCGAGCGGGACGACTTCTCCAAGCGCTTCAAGGCGGGCCAGCCGATCTCCGTCCACGAGCTCCTCTACCCGCTCTGCCAGGGGTACGACTCCGTCTTCCTCGAGGCCGACGTCGAGCTCGGCGGCACCGACCAGCTCTTCAACCTCCTCGTCGGCCGCGAGCTGATGAGGAGCTACGGCCTCGCCCCGCAGTGCGTCATGACGACGCCGCTCCTCGTCGGCCTCGACGGCGTCGAGAAGATGTCGAAGTCTCTCGGGAACCACGTCGGCGTGAGCGACCCGCCCGACGAGATCTTCGGGAAGGTCATGTCGGTCTCCGACGACATGATGTGGACTTGGTGGACCCTCCTGACGGACCTCTTCCCGCACGACATCGACGCCCTGAAGGCCGCCGTCGCCTCCGGCGCGAAGCACCCGAAGCGGGTGAAGATGGACCTCGCCCGCCAGCTCGTCACCGACTTCCACGGCGCCGAGGCCGCCGCGACCGCCGAGGCCGAGTTCGAGCGGCGCTTCGCGAAGGCGGAGGGGCCCGTGAAGGCGGAGACCGTCGCGCTCCCCGACCCCGCCCCCGCCGACCTCGCCTCGCTCCTCGTCGCCGTCGGCCTCGCCCCGAGCAAGAACGTCGCGCGGCAGAAAGTGAAAGAAGGGGCCGTCGCCACCTCAGAGGACGGCGTCGCCTTCACGAAGGCCGAGAACCCCGGCGAGCCGTTCGCGCTCGAGCCGGGCGCCGCGCGGTACGTGCGGCTCGGCAAGCGCTTCCTGCGCGTCGCGCGGTAGCGGCGCCCAGGCCCGGACCGCCTCTCTCAGCGGGGCGGCACTTCGTAGACGTCGACGCGGTCGACCGAAGCGACCTTTCGGAGCCTCGCCCGAAGGGCGGCCGCCACCGGGACCCGGCTGCGCTCGGCGGCGAGGGGGAGCAGGCTGATCTCCGTTCCGCCGCCGTATCCCGGCGTCACGAGGAGGTACCTCACGTCGAGCGAGCGAAGGCGCCGGAGGAGCTCGTCGGCGTCCGCCCCCTCGGCGATCCAGATCGAGAGCGGAGGGTCGTGCAGGGGTCCCTCCACGATCCACGGCCGGTCGAGGTAGTACGGGCCCGGGAAGTCGAGCGCCATCACTTTCCCCGGCGGGAGCGTCGACAGGAACCGCGCGGCCCGGTAGCCGGGAAGGCGCGTCGAGAGGAACTCTTCGCGCGTCAGCCGGCCCGACGCCCAGGAGAAGGGGTCGAAGAGCCCGGTCAGGATCGAGCCGGCCAGCCAGAGCGCGGGCAGGGCCGCGAGGACCCCGAGGGCGGCGGCGAAGGCGCGCCGGGGCAGAAGCGCGAGGGCGCGCGCCTCGAGGACGGCGAGGCCCCAGAAGAGCGGGAGCAGGAGGCGCGTCGCCGGGTGGATGCGGAGGCAGACGAGGAGATACGGGACGACGAAGACGAGCGCGACGAGCCGTGCCCGGCTCGACACCAGGGCGACGGGCAGGAGGAAGAGGCCGATGGCGTGGTGCCAGCCGACCGTCTCGTCGGGCCTTTCCTTCGACATCGACGGCGCCCATGGAATGCCGAGCGGCTCCGGCGCGTCCGGGTAGACGCGGACGGCGACCGGCATGGACGCGTGAGAGACCCCCGGCACGGGTCGCCCGAGCAGACCGTAGCCGATCGGGTAGAACGGGTCCCCGGTGGCCGCCACGTTTCGGACCGCGACCGGGGCGAGGACCAGGGAGGGGAGGACGCAGACCCAGGCGAGGCACCGGAGGCGTCCGGACCGCGGCGTCTTCACGAGCGCGGCCACGGCGAGGGCGAGAGCCGCGGGGCCCGTCGTGAGCTTCGTCGCCACCGCGGCCGCGAGGGCGAAACCGGAAGCGGCCGGGCTCTGGACCGTGGAGACGACCAGGAGGGCCGTGACGAGGTGGAAGAGCGCGCTCTGGTCGACGAAGGCGGCACCGCTTCCGACGAGGCCGACCGGCGTCGCGGCGAAGAGGAGCGCCCCGAGGAACGCGGGCCCCCGGCTCCGCTTTCCCTCGTGGAGGAAGACGACGAGCCCGGCGACGGCCCCGGCGAAGAAGAGGGCGTTCAGGATCTTCGCCGTCTCGCCACCGGCGGTCACGAGGCCGACGAGGTAGAGGCTCTCGGCCAGCTGAGGGAACGACCCGCTCAGGTCCCATGGATAGCGGAAGATCCGCCCCTCGAGGAGGAAGAGACGGGGCAGGGCGACGTGGTACCGCAGCCCGTCGGTGTCGATGAGCGGGAGGAGCAGCTGCGGGATCGCCAGCGCGAGCGTCGCGCCGACGGTCGCCGCGAGGAGACGCTGCGCCCGCGCGAGGGCGGCGGCCTGGCGCGCGGCCCGGCGAACGAGACGGGCCCACTCCCTCGCTCGCGGCAGGGCGGCGAGCGGGATCGCGAGGAAGGCCGGGAGCGCGGCCCAGGTTCCGACGAGGGTCCCGGCGAGCCATACGAGGCTCCCGACGACGGCCACGCCCGCCGAGAGCGTGAGCGGCAGCGCGACCCGGGCCCGGCCCGGGAGGAGCCGGCGGGGGACGAGGGCGAAGCCGGCGAGGGAGAGGGCGGCGAAGATCGCGACGGCGACCGCGAGCTGGCCCGAAAAGAGGGCGAAGACGGGGATCGCGGCCGCGCTCACGGAGCCTCTCCCGACGCCGCCCCGGCTCCCGCGGCCTGCAAGATCCGGCCCGGGTCGAAACGTTCGACCGCGGCCGCGAGCATCTCCCGCGGGCTCCCCCCGACGGGCTCCTGCCCCAGAAGCCGCAGCGCGAGCGCGAGCGTCTCTCTCGCGCGCCGCTCGTCGAGCGTCTCGAGCGGCAGCGCCCCGTCGCGCTTGCCGAGCTTCTTCCCGTCCGGGCCGAGAACGAGCGGAAGGTGCGCGTACGACGGCGTCGGCAGGCCGAGCGCCCGCTGGAGGGCAATCTGCCGCGCCGTGGACGACAGCAGGTCTCCCCCGCGGACGACCTCCGTGATTCCCTGCGCGGCGTCATCGACGACGACGGCGAGCTGGTAGGCGAACGGCCCGTCGGCCCGCCTCACGACGAAGTCCCCCACGGCGCGCGCCGCGTCCTCCTCGATCCGGCCGCGGACGCGATCCTCGAAGGCGACGATTCCCTCCGGGACCCGGAACCGCACCGCACGCGGGGCGCGGCCTGGCGGAAGCCCCGCCCGACAGGTCCCGGCGTAGACCGCCCCCGCCGCGTCGACCGGGTCGGCCGCGTCGGGCGCCGCCGCGGCGCGAGCCACCTCCGCGCGCGTGCAGCCGCAGTCGTATGCGAGCTTTTCGGCGCGGAGCCGCGCGAGCGCCCCCTCGTAGAGCGTCGTCCGCTCCGACTGGACGACGACCGGGCCGTCCCACGTCAGACCGTAGCGCTCGAGAGCCCGGAGGATCTCTCCGGAGGCCCCCGGCACCACGCGCGGTCCGTCGAGGTCCTCCATCCGCACCAGCCACTCGCCCCCGGCGCTCCGCGCGAAGAGCCACGATCCGACCGCCGCGACGAGGCTCCCGAGGTGGAGCGGTCCGGTCGGAGACGGGGCGAAGCGGCCCCTGGGGCGCGGCTCGGTCACGGTCCGGCGGCTCCGGCCCCGAACGGCCCGCCTCGGCCCCTCGCTTGACGCTCCGCCACTGGGTCTCCTAGACTCCGCCTTCCGCGCAGGGTCCGCCCTCCGCGGCCGCTCTTTCGAGAACGTTCCGCAGTAGCTCAATGGTAGAGCATTCGGCTGTTAACCGAAGGGTTGTAAGTTCGAGTCTTACCTGCGGAGCCATCGCACTTCCCCCGCTGACCCGCACCGGGTAAGCGGATCGACGAGCGCCGGCAGAGATGCCGGCGTTTCGCGTTTCCTCGGCCGACCGATCCGGATATCCGGGCGTGGGCTCGACCCGCTGGCTCGAGAGAGCCGTGTGGTCTCCGTGTTCGAGGGTGCCGAGGGTGTTGCCGGCGTCGTCGACGAGGATGCGCTTCATGGCATCCGAACGCCGCGGACGAGGACGGCCCCGAAGTCCGGCTCGCGCCTGACGTCCTCGATGAGACGCTGGAAGGCGAGGAGTCTCCATTGGGAATGCACCCGGCTCGAAGGTCACCCGTGACGAGGTAGTGAGACGCTGACGCGATAAGCCTTTTCGGCGTCCGGCCCGGAATCAGAAAAAATCTTTTCGCGCAAGAGGCACTTTCACCCCTCCAGATCCCTCATCAGAGGTAGGGGGACTGCGAGGCCTGGGGCTCGCTCTCCAGACGGTCCTCCTGGAAGGGAGTTGTGTGTGCATTTCATGGACGACCCGCCTCGACCGCGAGAAGCCCCGAAGTCCATTCCGATCGCCGGTCGCTCGTTCGCGTTCGCGTGCGGGCTAG
>CAYVPO010000154.1:0-8704 GCA_964453825.1 uncultured Holophagales bacterium | reverse complement strand
GCGTTCATCCACCCGGCCTCGACCGGCGGCGTCCTCCTCGAGCTCTCCCAGCCCGCTGCCGGCCACTGACGCCGGCGCGACCCGTGAGGCCTCTCCGTCCGGACGGGACGCGGCGAGCGCCCGCCCGGGCGGACGTCGTCAGGGGACCGTCGGGATCTCGGTGCCGCGGACGAAACGGTCGAAGAACGGAGTCCAGTCCTTGCGCGTGACCGCTTCGAGGACCTCCTCGACCCGCTTCGTCGTCCCGACCTTCCCGCCGAGCGTCGACTGGACGGAAGAGAGGAACGTCAGGAACGCCTCGTCGCCGATCTCGCGGTGGATCGCCGCGAGGACGAGCGGCCCCCTGTCGTAGAGAAGCCAGGTCCGGAGGTTGCCCGCCTGGATCTGGTCGTTCTTCGCCCGGAGGCGGTGGGAGAGGAGGAGCGGCACGGTCTCCCTCGTCTGGGCGGCCCGCGCGCGCCAGCGGGTCAGGTAGAGGTCGTAGGCCTCCTTCCCGGCGGCCTGCCGGATGAAGAAGGCAGAGCAGTACTCGGCGAACGATTCGGAGAGCCACTGCTCGGAGAGGTCGGGAAGGCCGACGCCGTTCCCCCACCACTGGTGGGAGAGCTCGTGCGCAAACCGCTCGTTCACGCCCGCGGCGGCGCGCCGGTAGCGCCCCGTGCCCATCGGGTTGAAGGCCTCCGTGCCGATCAGGAGGAGCCCCGCGGGCGCCTGCCCCTGGCCCCAGACGGCCATCTCGACGACCGTCAGCTCGCGGACCGGCATCTTCCCGAGGAAGATCTCGAAGAACGAGGCGGTGGCGAAGCCGAGGTCGAGGAGGCTGCGCGTCGCGGTCCGGTTCCGGCCGCCGTAAGAGGCGACCCGGAGGGTCCGGCCGTCCTTCGACTCCTCCTCCAGCGAATAGGCGCCGGCGAGGAGCGCCACGTACTGCGCGGGGCCGTCCAGGCGCGTCTCGAGGACGTTCCGGTCCCCCTGCTCCACGCGGCGGACGGTCGTGCCCGGGGCGATCGGATGGAACGGCTTCGGCACGCTCATCGTGACCCGCGCCGAGAAGGCCCGCCCGGCGAGGGGCGGAACGGGGAACCAGGGAGCGAGGCCGAGAAGCCAGTAGTTGTTCCCGAGGGGGCGGACGAGGAGGCCCCCTTCGAGCTCGACGCGGACGCGGGCGCTCTTCCCTTCTGCAATCGGCGCGCGGAGCGCGATCGCGAGCTGGTCGTTGCGGTGCTCGAACTCGAGGGCGTTCCCCGCCTCGTCGAAGACTCCCGTCACCGTGACCGGGCGCTCGCGGATTCGGTCGCTGCCGCGACGGACATTGCCGAAGAGCTCCGTCTGCTGGACGGTCGCGCCGCGCTGCGATTCGGCCGTGTCGACGAGCTCGAGGAGGAGGGTCCCGACGGCGCCCCTCCGGGCCTCGAACGTCTCCGTCGCGGAGATCGCCACGTCGGAGCCGCCCGACGCGGTCACGTTCAGGTCGACGTGCGTCAGGACGGCCCGCGGCGCCGGCGGGTCGAAGAGGTCCCCCGCGACCGGCTGCTCGGCGAGGAGGATCGCGTAGCTCCGGTCGTCGCCGCGCTGGAGCCGCAGCTGGAGACGACCGCTCGAGGCGAGCTGCTCGCGGCCCGACTCGAACGGATCGTGGAGGAAGACGAGGTCCTCCCGTCCGCCGACCGTCTCGGCGCGGACGACCCGCGCGCCGGGGGCGTCGCGCCGCTCAGCGGCCCGAAGGTGGGCGAACGGCGGCTCCTCGACCTTTGCCGTGCGGGAGCGGTGCTTCCGGAACGGGCCGGCGAGGGACGGACCCGATGCGGAGCCGGAAAGGTCGGGAAGCGCCTCCGCCGGAGCGAGCCAGAGGAGCGTGTCGAAGGAGTCGGCGACGGGGAGGCCGGGCTCGGTCGTCGACGGGCTCAGGCGGGTGTTCTTCGACACGGCCCAGCGGACGGCCGGGTGCTCGCGCGGGTCGCGCGAGAGATACGTGAACGTTCCCTTGCCTTCGAGGAAGAGGCCGGCCGGAGCTCCGTCGGGCCCCGTCACGACGGCGGCCCGCCCCTCAGCGAGCCGGACGGTGCCGGCGCCCGCCGAGAGGACGAGGTCCTTCACCGGCAGGCTCGAATCCGGGACGGAGAGCTCGTCCACCGCCCGGAAGACCCCGTTTGCCGCGGGCTCCGCGACCGCGCCCGGGGCGGACCACGGGAGGACGAGGAGAGCGAGGGCGAAGACGCGCACCGGCGAGGAATCCATGCGGGATTCTGCCCTGCCGGGCCCCGGGCGGCCTATTTCGGGAGCGCCACCGATACCGTCTCGCCCCCTTCGACGCGCGCCGCGAGCGCGATCGCGTCTTCCGCCGGCAGGCCGTGCTTGATCAGAAACGCGCGGAGAGGCTCGGCCGCGTCGAAGAAATTCGTCCGCTTCTCGGCCTTGTTGAAGGCCGCGAAGGCGTAAGGCGCCCCCTCGGGGCCCTTCCGGAGCTGCCATACGAGCTCGGCCACGGGTCCTCCTGGCTCACTGGAGCGGCCCGTCGGGCCGCGAGGAATCGAGGCGGAGGACGTCGCGGACGTCCCGCCCGACCATCTCGAAGAAGCGTTCGTGGTAGGCGGCGACCGTCCCGACGCGGGAGTCCTCGAACATCTTCTCGACGCGGTGAAGCGGGAAGAAGAGGGTCGTGACGCCCAGCTCGGGCTCGCCTCCGGAAAGGAACTGCCGCGCCCAGTCGTCGAAGAGCGCGACGTCGATCCCGCGGACCGTCACCCCCGCCGGGGTGAGCGCGCGGAGAGCTCCCCAGTACTTCTCCTTCGGCGAGTGGAGGTGGACGAGAACGAGCGTGCCGGCGTCCACGTCGGCCTCAGGCGCCCGCCGCCGGCCACGGCGGGCTCGATGCGCGGAGCGCGCGGGTCACGCCGGCCTCAGATCTCGACGCGGGCGACGAAGAACCTCGCCGGGGGGACGGTCCCGTTCAGGAGGGCCTCGGCGTCCTCGGGGAGGATGACGAACTTGCCGGCGTTCTCGCCCGCGCTCGTCGTCATGTAGAGCTCGACCTTCTCGACGAGGCGGCCGGCCGTCCGCGACTCTTTCAGCCCCCGGGCGGTCCCGACGAGGGCGCCGAAGACGATCTGCTCGGAGTCGGTCACGGCCTGGACGCGGAGCGCCCCTCCGGCGAGCGGCGTCAGCCGCGTGCCCCGGACGGCGGCCGTCTGGTACGCGCGGAGGAAGGAGTCCTGGACGATCGGGTCGAGGATCGTCGACGGAGGGGCGGCGGCCTCGGACCGTCCGACGCTCCGCGGCTGGGAGGGAGCCTCTCCCGGGACGACGGGAGCGGAGACGGGGGGAGCCTCGATCCGCGCCTTGCGGTTCTGCCGGATGTACTCGGAGAGGGACGGCGCCTTCGCGCTCGAGTCCGATTCCTTCTTCATCGGCTCCGGGTCGCCGAGGATGTAGGCGTCGCGGTAGTTCTCCTTGTTGGCCGCCTCGGTCTTCGCGGGGTCGACCTCCGAGACGGCGATCATCTTCTGCGCCCCGAGCTTGTCGTGGAAGATGTAGTTCCGCCCCGACACGACGGGCTTGGCCGTGGCTTCGAGCCGGGTCCCGTCCTTCAGGATGATCAGGTAGGCCGACGCCTCGGGCGCCAGGAGGAACGCGCCCGCAAGAGCGAGACCCGCGAGGGAGAGCGTGCGCCGGATCGCCATCGTTGCCTCCTCGGCGGCCGGGAGGGCCCGGCGCGCCACGATGAAGTATAAACAGCGGTTCCGGAGGGCGAGACGCCGTGCTGATCGTCATGGACAGGAGCGCCACCACGGCCGACGTGGGCCGGGTGGTCGAGGCCGCCGAGCGGATGGGCCTGAAGGCCCACCCCATCCCGGGGGAGCAGCGGACCGCGGTCGGGATCACGGGGAACCGGGGCACGGTCGAGCCGACGGCCTTCGAGAACCTCCCCGGGGTCCTCGAGGTCATCAAGGTCTCGCACCCCTACAAGCTCGTGTCGCGGGAATTTCACCCCGAGGACACGGTCGTCTCCATCGGCGGCGTCCCCGTCGGCGGGACGCGCCTCGCGATCATCGCGGGCCCCTGCGCCGTCGAGACGCTCGAGCAGACGGTCACGATCGCGAAGGAGGTCAAGGCGCGCGGCGCGCACCTCCTCCGCGGAGGCGCCTACAAGCCCCGGACCTCTCCTTACTCCTTCCAGGGGCTCGGAGAAGAAGGGCTGAAGATCCTCGCGGCCGCGAGGGACGAGACCGGTCTTCCGGTCGTCACCGAAGCGCTCGACACCTCCTCGATCGACATCGTGGCGAAGTACGCCGACGGACTCCAGATCGGCGCGCGGAACATGCAGAACTTCGAGCTGCTGAAGGCCGCCGGACGGATCGGCAAGCCGGTCCTCCTCAAGCGCGGCATGTCGGCGACGCTCGAGGAGTTCCTCCTCGCGGCCGAGTACGTCCTCGCCGAGGGGAACCCGAACGTCGTCCTCTGCGAGCGGGGCGTCCGCACCTTCAGCGACTACACGCGGAACACGCTCGACCTCTCGGTCGTCCCGGCGGTCGAGCGCCTTTCCCATCTCCCGATCCTCGTCGACCCCTCCCACGGCACGGGGCGGCGCGACAAGGTCGGGCCGATGTCTCTCGCCTCGATCGCGGCAGGGGCCGACGGTGTCGCGATCGAGGTCCACCACAAGCCCGAGGAGGCGCTTTCCGACGGTCCGCAGGCGCTGACGCCGCCGATGTTCTCCGAGCTGATGGCGCGGCTCGCGCCGATCGCCGCCGCGGTGGGACGGACGCTGTGAGAGGCCGCCCCGCCGTCCTCCTCCTCGAGGACGGGCGCGCCTTCGAGGGCGAAGGCTTCGGGGCGGAAGGGACGGCCTTCGGCGAGGTCGTCTTCAACACGGCGATGGCCGGGTACGAGGAGACGCTGACGGACCCCTCCTACCGGGGGCAGGTCGTCGTCATGACGGCTTCGCACGTCGGCAACTACGGCGTCACCGGCGACGACGCCGAGTCGGACCGGCTCCAGGTCGCCGCCTTCGCGGCGCGGCACGTCCCGGAGCGCTTCTCGAACGCGCGCGGGAAGAAGAGCCTCGGAGAGGCGCTGAGCGAGTCCGGCACCGTCGGCATCGAGGGGCTCGACACGCGCGCTCTCGTCCGGCACCTGCGCTCCCTCGGCGCGATGCGGGGCGCCGTCTCCACGGAGCACGAGGGGGCGGAGGCGCGCGCGGCGCTCCTCGCCGCCGTCCGGGAGCAGCCGCCGATGACCGGCGCCGCGCTCGCGCTCGAGGTCGGGACCCGCTCGCCCTACGCGTTCGGGACCCACGCCGCGGGACGGCCGCGCATCGCCGCGATCGACTACGGCGTCAAGAGGAACATCCTCCGCCACCTCGCCGCGCGCGGCCTCGACGTGACCGTCTTTCCGGCGACGACGCAGGCTGGGAGCCTCCTCGGCTTCGACGGCTACTTCCTCTCGAACGGCCCCGGAGACCCGGCGGCGCTTCCCGCGTGCGTCGCGACGATCCGCTCCCTCGTCGAGACCGGCAAGCCGCTCTTCGGGATCTGCCTCGGCCACCAGCTCCTCGGCCTCGCGCTCGGCGCGCGGACGTTCAAGCTGAAGTTCGGCCACCGCGGCGTGAACCACCCGGTGAAGGAGCTCGCCACCGGCGCGATCTCGATCACCTCGCAGAACCACGGCTTCGCCGTCGACCCATCGTCGCTTCCGCCGGGGCTCGAGCAGACGCACGTGAACCTGAACGACGGCACGTGCGAGGGATTCCGCCTCGCGGGACGCCCCGTCTTCGCCGTCCAGTACCACCCCGAGTCGGCCCCGGGGCCCCACGACTCCGGCGCGCTCTTCGACGAGCTCGCGCGGCTCCTCGCGGACCGTTGAACGTCTCGCTCTTCCTCGCCCGGCGGTTCCTCTCGGGGCGGCGCGGCAGCCTCCTCGGGACGGTCTCGTCGCTCGCCCTCGGCGGCGTGGCGCTCGGGACCGCGGCCCTCGTCGTCGCGATGGGGCTGATGTCGGGCTACCGGAGCGAGCTCTTCGTGAAGCTCGCCGGCACGAACGCCGAGGTCCTCGTCCTGCCGGGCGTCGAGGCGGACGACGCGGAGGTGCGGACGACGCTCACAGGCCTCCCGGGCGTCTCGGCCGTCGCGAAGACCGCGTTCGCGCCGGGGCTCCTCCTCGGACCGAAGGTCCCGGCCGGAGTCGACGCGGTCATCAAGGGCCTCGACGTCCCGACCGGACTCGCCACGACACGTCTTCTCGGGAGCGACCCGACGGTCGCCGGGCGGATGGCCGTGCCCGCCCGCGGGGAGAGGATCCCCGTGCTCCTCGGCTCGGGCCTCGCCGAGCGGCTCGGCGCCGGGGCGGGGAGCCCCCTCGTCCTCGAGACGGCCTCCCTTTCCCTCGCCCGGGGCGTCGCGCCGCCGAGGCGGACGGCGCTCGTCGTCGTCGGGATCGTCACGACCGGCTTCACGGAGGTGGACGAGGGGTGGGCCGTCGTCCCGATCGGGGCGTTCGACCGCTTCGCCCCGCCCGACGCCCGGAGCGGCGTCTGGGAGCTGAAGCTCGTCGATCCCAGGAGTCCGGACCCGGTCGTCGAGGCGGCGCGCGCGGCGCTTCCCGCGGCGACCGTCCTCGACTGGCGGGCGCTGAACGGCGACCTCTTCCGCGCCCTCCTCGTCCAGCAGACGCTCCTTTTCGTCGCGCTCGCGCTCATCGTCGCGGTCGCGGCGGGGACGGTCGTCTCCTCGGTCGTCGTCCTCGTGGCGCAGAAGACGCGGGAGATCGGCGTCCTGGCCGCGATCGGGGCCGGTCCGCGCGCCGTCGCGCGGACGTTCCGGCTCGCGGGCCTCGCGGTCGGGGGAGCCGGCGTCCTCTTCGGGGCGGTGGCGGGCGTGGCGATCTGCGCCCTCCTCACCGCGACGCGGGCCGTCCGCTTCCCGGCGGAGATCGCGCGGGTCTATTACGTCTCCTGGATGCCGTTCCGGCCCGAGCCGCGCGACGTCCTCGCGATCGCGGCGACGGGCCTCCTCCTCGTCCTCCTGGCCGCGGCGTTCCCGGCCCGCCGGGCAGCGCGGCTCGCCCCTGCGGAGGCGCTCCGCTACGAGTGAGCCATTTTGGAGATCGGATCTCAGCGATCCTTCGCGGAAGCCCGTCCGTCCGGGATGACGCTTTGACCCACCGTCGTTGGAATGGCTCTTGCGAAACAGGATCCGGCGAGGCCGATTTACGCTAGCATCCGCCGTTTGTCGAGACTCGCAGCAGGAGGAAGGAAGCATGAAGAAGACCACCACCGCCGTCGTCGCCACGATCGCCGCCCTCGCCCTCGGCAGCACCGCCCTCGCCACGATGCAGCTCCAGAAGGAGTACAAGGCGAAGGACCCGAAGGCCAACTGCGCTTCGTGCCACACCGACAAGATGCCGAAGAAGGACAAGCACGACCTGAACGACCTCGGCAAGAAGGTCAAGGGCGCCACGGGCGCCGACGGCAAGGTCGACTGGTCCAAGGTCTGACGATCGTCGAGAGTCCGGCGCCTCCGGCGCCGTGTCGAACGCCCCCGAGCCTCGCGCCCCGGGGGCGTTTCCCTTTTCGGGTATCCCGGTGAACGGAATGGTGAAGCCCGGCGGGTCGTCCGCTCCCGCTCCGCGTAGAATCCCTCTCCCATGTCGCGGCTGAAGATCGCCCTCGCCGCCGACCACGGCGGCTTCGACCTCAAGGAGCGGCTGAAGGAGCACCTGAAGGCGGCCGGCCACGACGTCGCCGACCTCGGGACGAGCGGGAAGGAGCCGGTCGACTACCCCGTCTTCGCCCGCGCCGCCGCGCTCCTCGTCGCCCGGGGGGAGGCCGACTTCGCCGTCGTCGTCGACGGCGCCGGGATCGGCTCGGCGATGGCGGCGAACAAGGTCACCGGAGTCCTCGCCGCCACGTGCAACACCGAGGCGCTCGCGAAGAACGCCCGGGAGCACAACGACGCGCGCCTCATCGCGCTCGGCGCGGGGCACGTCGACGAGGCGGCGGCGAAGCGGATCGTCGACGTCTTCCTCGCGACGGCGTGCACGGCCGAGAGGCACCTGAAGCGCGTCGCGATGATCCGCGAGATGGAGAAGGAGAGAGGGATGACGGAGCTGTCCGCGGAGGACATCGAACGGATCGCCGCGAAGGTGAAGGAGATGCTCGGGAAGGGGGACGCCGCGCCCTCCGCCGCGCCGGCCCTGACGCCCGAGCAGGTCGCCAAGCTCATCGACCACACGCTGCTGAAGCCCGACGCGACGGCCGCGGACGTCGAGAAGCTCTGCGCCGAGGCGCGGCAGCACGGCTTCTTCTCCGTCTGCGTGAACCCGGTCTTCGTCCCGCAGGTCAAGGGGCTCCTCAAGGGCTCCCCGGTGAAGGTCTGCTGCGTCGTTGGCTTCCCGCTCGGCGCGCAGGACCCGCAGATCAAGCTCCTCGAGGCACGGAAGGCGATCCGCGAGGGGGCGCAGGAAGTCGACATGGTCGTCAACGTCGGCGCCCTGAAGGGGAAGGACGACGCCCTCGTCCTGCGCGATATCCGCGGCGTCGTCGAGGCGTGCAAGGACGGCCGGGCGCTCTCGAAGGTGATCCTCGAGACCTCGCTCCTGACCGACGAGGAGAAGGTCCGCGCCTGCGAGCTCTCGATGAAGGCGGGCGCCGACTACGTGAAGACGTCGACCGGCTTCTCGTCGGGCGGGGCCACCGCCGAGGACATCG
>CAYVPO010000153.1:0-8839 GCA_964453825.1 uncultured Holophagales bacterium | reverse complement strand
ATCGCAGGAACTTCATACCGCCTCCTCCGTCAGCTCGCCCTGGAAGACGACGCGGGCGTCGCCCGTCAGCGTCACGTCGTGCGCGAGGCTCCCCGCGAGCCGAAAATCGACGACGAGCGCGCTCCCGGAGCGCGTCGCCACGGAGACGGGCGGCAGCTGCCCGCGTGCCGCTCCCGCGACGACGGCCGAGGCGACGACACCCGAGCCGCAGGAGAGCGTCTCGGCCTCGACGCCCCGCTCGAAGCTCCTCACCGAGAGGCGCGAGCCGCCGCGCACGGAGACGAAGTTCACGTTCGCCCCCTCCGGGAGGTCCGGGTGCCGGCGAAGCGGCGGACCGAGTGAGGCGACGTCGACCGTCTCGACCTCCAGCCCGCTCGCGCAGAAGACGACGAGGTGAGGGACGCCGACCGTGAGGCGGGCGGCGTGCGGCTCGACGAGGCGCCCCTCCGGATCGAACGTCGCGACCTCTCCCGCGAGCGCGACCGGCTCGGGCAGGTGGATCGTGACCGTGCCGTCCGGCCGGACGGTCGCGGCGACCGCCCCCCAGCCGGTGTGCGCCACGAGCTGGGCGTCGGCGAGGCCGCGCAGGACGGCGAACCGCGCCGCGCAGCGCGTCCCGTTCGCGCAGAAGCGGGCCGGGCCGCCGTCGGCGTTGAAGTAGTCGGCGCGGACCTCGCGCCGGGCCCCCGACGCCTCCCGCGCGGAGACGAAGAGGACGCCGTCGGCCCCGACGCCGGTCCCCCTCCGGCAGAGCCGGCGGATCGTCTCCGCCTCGCGCGGCCCGACGGCGGCGGCCCCCGCGAAGACGAGGAAGTCGTTCCCCGCGCCCGCCATCTTCCAGAACGTCCGAGGCAGGCCGCCGATCGTCTCCGAGCTCATCGCTCCGCCCTCCCGCTCTCGTTCCCGGCGGCGTCGACCGCCGTCACCGCGTAGCGCCGCCCCGCAGGAGCGCCGGCGTCGTACCAGGCCGGGTCGGTCAGTCCGTCTGCGGCCCGCCGCCACGCCCCGTCTCCGTCCCGGACCCAGACGCGGTACCCCGCGAGGTCCCGCGCGAGGCCGGGGTTCCAGATGAGGCGGTTCCCGCCTCCCTCCGAGAGGACGAGCAGCCCCTCCGGGGCGGCCGGCGGGAAGACGTCGCGCGTGTCGGCGACGACCTCGTCGGCCGCCGGACCGAGGACCGGCGGCAGGTCCGCCGACGGCGCGGCGCGGACCGTGTAGACGTACCGCTTCCCCGCCGCGATTCCGGTGTCGACGTAGGGCGGCCGGGCTGCGATGCCGATCCACTCGCCGTAGGACTCCTCCGCCTCCTCGCGCCGGTAGACCGCGTAGCCGGCGACGGAGGCCGGCGTCGCCCCGTCGAGCATCCCGTCCGGCGGGAGCCACTCGAGGCAGACCCGTCCTTCCTCGACCGTCGCCGAGAGGCCGGCGGGCTCCGCCGGCGGGACCTTCGGGACGATCGCGACGAGCGGGGAGAGGGGAGAGACGCGCTTGCGGTCCCGGGTGGCGGTGACGCCGTAGCGCAGGAAGACCCGTCCGATCCGCTTCTCGAGGAAGAGCGGCAGCATCGGGTCGCGGACGACGAGCTCGCTCCCGACCGTCACCGCGTCGAGCGCCTCGCGCGGGAGGTCGCGGATCGTCTCGGCGCGCTGCCGGAAGAGCTTCTCCTCTCGCTCTCGCTCCGCCGCCCCGTCCGGGGGTTCCGGCGCCCGCGCGCCGGGGGGCGCCGGAAGGAGCTCGCGGAAGACCGTCACGCGCGTCAGGTTCGTCAGCGGGGTCCCCTGCACCGTCTTCGCGGGGAACGGGAAGCGGAGGACGACGTCGCCCCCCTCCTGCGAGACGCGGAGCGGTTCGGGGCGCGCGGGGATCACCTGCAGCGGCGCCTCCGGGGCGATCTTCCGTCCGCACCCGGCGGCGAGCGCCGCGGCGAGGAGGAGCGGCACCGCCAGCCTGCGGCTCACAGGACGAAGCGGGAGAGGTCGCGGTTCGCGACGAGGTCGGAGAGGGCGAGCGTCACGGCGGTCCGGTCGACGACGACGCGCGCGCCGGCGGCGTCGGGGCCGGCGAAGCTCGCCTCCGAGAGGACCCTCTCGAGGATCGTGTGGAGGCGGCGCGCGCCGATGTTCTCGAGGCTCCGGTTCGCCTCGGCCGCGGCCTTCGCGATCTCGGCGAGGCCGTCCTCGGCGAAGACGAGGTCGATCCCCTCCGTCCCGAGGAGCGCCTGAGCCTGCTTCGGGAGGGAGTGCTCCGGCTCGGTCAGGATCCTCACGAAGTCGGCCTCGGTGAGGGCGTCGAGCTCGACGCGGATCGGGAAGCGCCCCTGCAGCTCGGGGATCAGGTCCGACGGCCGGGCGACGTGGAACGCTCCGGCGGCCACGAAGAGGACGTGGTCGGTCTTCACGTTCCCGTGCTTCGTCTTCACGGTCGTCCCCTCGACGAGCGGGAGGAGGTCGCGCTGGACACCCTCGCGCGAGACGTCGGGACCGCCCGCCTTCCCCTCGCGACCGGCGATTTTGTCGATCTCGTCGAGGAAGACGATCCCCGTCTCCTCCGCGCGGCGGATCGCCTCCTGCGGGACCGTCGCCTCGTCGGAGAGGACGTCGGCTTCCTTCTCGACGAGGACCGCCCGAGCCTCGGAGACCGGCAGGCGCGTCTTCTTCTTCTTCGGGCCGCCGAAGAGGTTCGGGAGCATTCCGGGGAGGTCGATCCCCATCTCCTCGACCCCCTGGGGCGTCATGACGGAGATCTGCGGCGTCCTCTCGTCGACGACCTCGACCTCCACCTCGCGCGCCTCGAGCTTGCCCTCGCGGAGCTCGCGGCGAAGCCGCTCCTTCGCGTCGGGGCCCGGGACGAAGCCCGCGGGGTCGACCTGCGCGGCGAGGAGCTCGACGATCTTCTCCTCGGCCGCGGCCTGCGCCTTCCCGGCGACGCGCTCGCGCCGCTCGTCCCTCACGAGGCGGATCGCCGCCTCGACGAGGTCGCGCGCGATCGACTCGACGTCGCGGCCGACGTAGCCGACCTCCGTGAACTTCGACGCCTCCACCTTCACGAACGGCGCGTCGACGAGGCGCGCGATCCGGCGGGCGATCTCGGTCTTGCCGACGCCGGTCGGGCCGACCATCAGGATGTTCTTCGGCGTGATCTCGCGGGCGACCTCCGGGGCGAGCTGCTGGCGCCGCCACCGGTCGCGCAGCGCGACGGCCACGGCCTTCTTCGCCTTCCCCTGGCCGACGACGTGCCGGTCCAGCTCGGCGACGATCTTTCGCGGGGAGAGGTCGCGCAGGTGGAGGTCGCGCGGCGAGGCGGGGAGCGTCACGGGAGGGTCTCCACGGAGATGGAGTCGTTCGTGTAGATGTCGATCTCGGAGGCGATCTTCAGCGAGGCGCGGACGATCTCCCCGGCGCCCAGCTCCGTGTGGCGGTAAAGGGCGCGGGCCGCGGCGGTGGCGTAGGGGCCGCCCGAGCCGACGGCGAGGATCCCCTCGTCGGGGGAGATGACGTCGCCCGTCCCCGAGAGGAGGAGCGTCTTCTCGCGGTCCGCGACGACGAGGAGCGCCTCGAGCGCCCGGAGCGTCTTCTCGGTCCGCCAGTCGGTCGCGAGCTCGATGGCGGCCCGCTCGAGCTGGCCCGAGAACTCCTCGAGCTTCCGCTCGAAGCGGGTGAAGAGCGCGAAGGCGTCGGCCGTCGACCCGGCGAAGCCGGCGAGGACGGAGCCGCCCGCGAGGCGGCGGATCTTCGAGGCCCCGTGCTTCAAGACCGTCGTCCCGAGCGTCACCTGTCCGTCGCTTCCGAGGGCCACGGCGCCCCCCCTGCGGACGGCGAGGACGGTCGTATGGCGGAAGGAGGGCGTTTCGCTCACGGCGGGGAGTCTACCCGCGGCCCCCCTTCTACCTCTTCCTCGTCGTACACCGGCCTGCGACCCGTGATCGCGGAAAGCGCCCGGGGGCTATCGGTCGGCTGTCATGTTCTCGGAGGACCGCCGAGCGGCTTGGCCGCGAGGTGAAGGCGGAGCCAACCCGGACGCCGGGTTGACTTCGTCTTCGCTTCGCGGTCCCCGAACCCCTCCGCGCGGGCTTCTCCTCTTATTCGGCCTTCGGGTGGGCCTTCCGGTAGACCTCCATGAGCCGCTCGACGTCGAGGTGGGTGTACTTCTGTGTCGTGGCGAGCGAGGCGTGGCCGAGGAGCTCCTGGATCGTCCGCAGGTCGGCCCCGGCCGAGAGGAGGTGCGTCGCGAAGGAGTGGCGGAGGGCGTGGGGCGAGGCGTGGCGGGCGACGTCGGCCGCCGAGAGCGCCTGGTCGAGGACGCGGCGGACGCTCCGGTCGGTCAGCCGCCCGCCGCGGGCGTTCAGGAAGAGCGGCTCGCCGCGGACGCGCCGGCCGCGGAGGAGCGCGAGGCGCGCCGGGAGCCAGGCGGCGAGCGCCTCGGCCGCCTTCTCGCCGAACGGCACGATCCGCTCCTTCCGCCCCTTGCCGAGCGTCCGCACCTGGCGGCCCGGAAGGTCGACGTCGGGGAGCGAGAGGCCGACGAGCTCCGAGACGCGGAGCCCCGTCGCGTAGAGGAGCTCGAGGAGCGCCCGGTCGCGCAGGCCGAGCTCCGTGTCGGACGCCGGCGCCTCGACGACGGCCGCGGCTTCCGGGACGGAGAGGGTCACGGGGAGGTTCCTGTCGGTCCGCGGGGTCACCACGCCGCGGGCCGGATTCCCCTCCAGGAGCCCCTCTCGCTGGAGGAACGTGAAGAACGTCCGGAGCGCCGAGAGGCGCCTCACGATCGAGGTCCGCGCCAGCCCCTCGGAGCGGAGCGACGCGAGCCAGGAGCGTATGGCGAGCGCGTCCACCTCCTCGGGCTCGGTCTCGCCCGGCGGCTTCCCCGTGAAGCTCCCGAGGAACGCCAGGAAGCGCCCGACGTCGTCGACGTAGGCCCTCCGCGTGTGGGGCGAGACGGCCCGCTCGTCGGCGAGGTGGCGGTCCCAGGCGCCGAGGTCCTCGGCGAGGCTCACGCCGCCCCCGACGCCTCCGGCGCAGGCCCGAGCGCCGCATCGCGCCACGCCGTGACCTCGGACAGGGCCCGGCGGACGATCTCCTCCCGCCGCTTCGCCCGGTCGCGGATCGGAGGGAGCGCGGAGTCGTCGATGAGCCCGAACGTGACGTTCATCGGGCCGTAGTGCGCCGGGTCGCTCTCCGAGACGTGCCGGGAGAGGGCGCCGAGCGCCGTCGAGAAGGGGAGCGGGAGCGGCTCGCGCCCCTCCAGGAGCTGGGCGAGCGTCGCACCGACCATCAGCCCGGTCGCCGCGGACTCGAGGTACCCCTCGACCCCCGTCAGCTGCCCGGCGAAGAGGACGCGCGGGTCTTCCCTGAAGCGGAACAGCCTGTCGAGGTGCGCCGGGCCGTTCAGGAACGTGTTCCGGTGGAGCATCCCGAAGCGGACGAACTCGGCGTTCGCGAAGCCGGGGAGGGACCGGAAGACGCGCCGCTGCTCGCCCACCTTCAGCTTCGTCTGGAAGCCGACGAGGTTCCAGTGGCTCCGGGCGAGGTTGTCCTGGCGGAGCTGGACCGCCGCGTACGGCTCGCGGCCGGTGCGCGGGTCGCGCAGGCCGAACGGCTTCATCGGCCCGTGGCGGAGCGTCTCCGGGCCGCGCGCGGCCATCTCCTCGATCGGAAGGCACCCTTCGAAGTGGACCGCCGTCTCGAAGTCGTGGTACGGGACCGTCTCCCCGGCGAGGAGCGCGGCGACGAACGCCTCGTACCCCTCGCGTGTCAGCGGCACGTTCAGGTAGTCGTCCCCTCCTCCCTTCCCCCAGCGGCTCGCCGCGTAGAGGACGGAGAGGTCGAGCGACGAGCCCTCGACGATCGGGGCGACGGCGTCGTAGAAGTAGAGCCGGTCGCCCCCGAGCCGGGCGAGGAGCGACTCCGAAAGCGGCGCCGAGGTGAGCGGCCCGGTCGCGACGACGACGAAGCCGTCGCCCGGGTCGGGCAGCGCGACCGCCTCCTCGCGGACGACCCGGATCCCCGGGTCGGACTCCACGCGCGCGGTGACGGCCCGGGCGAAGATCTCCCGGTCGACCGCGAGGGCGTCTCCCGCGGGGACCGCCGCGCGCCGCGCCTCTTCCATCACGAGCGACCCGACGAGCTCCATCTCGCGCTTCAGGAGGCCGACGGCGTTCCCCGGGTTGTCCGACCGGAAGGAGTTCGAGCAGACCATCTCGGCGAGGCGGTCGGTCTCGTGGGCGTCCGTCGTCCTCGCGGGGCGCATCTCGAGGAGACGCACGGCGTGCCCGCGGCGCGCGAGCTGGTGCGCGCACTCGACGCCGGCGAAGCCGCCTCCGATCACCGTCACGCGGGGTCCCGTCATTCGGAGCCCATTGTAGGGAACCGGCGGCCCCGGCCCCGCCGCTACACTCCCGCGCGTGACGTTCGAGAGGGATCTCTACGACGAGGCCTACTGGCGCGGCCTCCACCCGCACCACTGGTTCAAGAACCCGCCCCGCAAGTACGCCGAGCGGGACCGCGACGTCCTCCGCGTCGTCGCGCCGCGCCCCGGGGACGTCGTCCTCGAGCTCGGCTCGGCGCGAGGGGACGTGTCGTTCCTCCTCTCCCGCCACGCCCGCGAGGTGATCGGCGTCGACGCCGCGCCCGAGGCGCTCGCTCTCGCCGAGGAGGCGCGGCGGCGTCTCGGGATCGGGAACGTTCGCTGGCTCGAGTCCGACGTCGCCGACCTCGCCCCGGTCCCCGACCGGAGCGTCGACGCCGTCGCCGCGATCGACCTCGTCGAGCACGTGGACGACCCGACGCTCGAGGCGATGCTCCGGGAGTGCCGGCGGGTCCTCGTGCCGGGCGGACGGCTGGGGATCTACACCCCCGACCGGGCGCACTACGTCGAGCGGATGAAGGCTCACGACTTCGTCCTGAAGCAGTTCCCGCAGCACATCGCGGTCCGGCGCGTCGCGGAGTACCGGCGCTTCCTCGCCGCGGCCGGCTTCTCGGTCGACCTCGAGGCGTGGAGCGTCTCCCCCTTCCCGCTCGTCCGTTGGGTCGAGCGCGCTCTCGCGCCGCTCCCGCTCCTCGGGCCGACGTTCCGTTACCGGATCCTGATCCGGGCCATCGCGCCGTAGGATCGCCCCGATGCCCGAGCGTCCCGACTTCGCCCCGAACGCCGCCGTCTACGACGACGCGTACTACGCCGCGATGTACCGCCCCCACTGGTTCTTCCGGAACGCGCGGAAGTACCGCGAGCGGGACGTGGCGCTCCTGCGCGCCGTCCGGCCGCACGCGGCGATGCGCCTCCTCGAGGTCGGCTCCGCGCGCGGCGACACGGCGTTCTTCTTCGCGCCGCTCGTCGCCGAGGTCGTCGGGATCGACGCGGCCGGGACCGCCGTCGCGGCCGCGCAGGCCGAAGGGGCGCGCCGCGGCGTCTCGAACGTCCGCTTCGAGGCGGCCGACGCGCGCGACCTCTCGCTCTTCGCCGACGCCTCGTTCGACGCCGTCCTCCTCGCCGACTTCGTCGAGCACGTCGAGGACGACGTCCTCGTCCCGTGCCTCGCCGAGGCGCGGCGCCTCCTCGTCCCCGGCGGCGCCCTCGCGCTCTACACGCCGAACCGCGACCACTGGGCGGAGCGGGTCAAGGCGGCGGTGCCCGGCCTCCAGCAGGAGGACCACATCGCGGTCCGTCCCTCGGCCGAGGTCGTCCGCCTCGTGACGGCCGACGGCTTCACGGTCGACGACCTCTTCTTCTCGGCGAGCCCCTACCCGCTCCTCGGGGCCGTCGACCGGCTCTTCCCCGACGCGGCTGTCTGCCGCTTCCGGACCGTCCTCCGCGCGCTCCGCCCCGCCTGAAGCGCCCTCGGACGCGGACGCCGGGCGCGGCACGCACCTTGTAAGGACCGCACGCGGAGGGCTACCCTCGGCCCATCGACGAGAGAAAGGACGCCCCGATGTCACGACGGACGTTTCCCCTGGTTCTCCTCCTCGCGGCGCTGATTCCCGGCGCGGACGCCGCCGCCCAGAACGCCGGTGTCGTCCTCTACGAAGGGACGCGCCTGACCGGCAGCCGGGTCGACCTCACCAGCGACGTGTTCGACCTCGACGAGACGTCGTTCGGGGGCCGGCGCGCTCGCTCCGTCGCCGTCGCTCCCGGGTGCCGCGCCACGCTCTTCGAGCTCTCCGGCTACCGCGGCGCGAGCGTCGAGGTGACCAGCCGTGTCGACGACCTCGCCTCCACCCGGCTCGGCGCGCGCGGCGTCGCCTCGGCGCGCGTCGCGTGCGCGAGGCCCCTGAGCAGCACGAGCTCGGCGCCCTGGGACGCGGGGACCCGCGGCGTGACGCTCTTCCGCGACGGCAGCTTCCGGGGCGACTCGGAGACGTTCTCCTCCGACGTCCCCGACCTCTCCCGCACCCGCGTCGGCGCCCGGCAGGCGAGCTCCGTCGACGTTCCCGAGGGGTGCGTCGCGGTCCTCTTCTCCGGCACCGGCTTCAGCGGCCGCTCCACGGAGCTCCGGAAGTCCCACGACAACCTCCGCCTCACCGACGTCGGCAACGACGCCGTCGCCTCCCTCCGCGTCGACTGCCGCGGAACGGGCGGGTCGACGATCGAGAGCGGGTGGAGCGCCGGCGGACGCGGGGTGACGCTCTTCCGCGACTCCGGCTTCAAGGGCGACTCGGAGACGTTCTCCTCAGACGTCCCCGACCTCTCACGCACGCGAGTCGGCGCCCGCCAGGCGAGCTCCATCGAGGTCCCCGAGGGGTGCACGGCCGAGCTCTTCACCGGTACCGGCTTCAGCGGCCGCTCCGCCGTCTTCCGCGAGGCGCACGACAACCTCCGCCTCACCGACGTCGGCAACGACGCCGCG
>CAYVPO010000152.1:0-8910 GCA_964453825.1 uncultured Holophagales bacterium | reverse complement strand
CACGTCTTCCCGAGGCCGGTGGCGAGAACGACGAGGGCCCGGCCGCGGCCTCTCTGGCGGGACTCGCGGAGGGCGGCAAGGGCTTTCTGCTGGAGCTCGTGCGGAACGGGTACGGGCTTCTCCGGCTCCTCTGTCTCCTCTTCCGGCGGAAGCGCCTGGGGCGCGGCCCGCGCGCGCTCCTCGTAGCCGGCCAGCCATTCGGACGTGAGCGGCGTGGCGATGCCCCAGAGCTCCTCGAAGCCCGCGAGGAGTCGATTCCAGGCCTCGGGCGCGGCGGCTCGATCGAGGCGGAGGTTCCACTCGATCCCGCCGTCGAGGGCCGACCGGGAGAGGTTGCTGCTCCCGACGAAGCCGACGGAGGAAGACCGCCCCTCGAAGATCCAGCTCTTGGGATGGAAGGCCGTGCCGGGGGGCGTGAGTTTCGCGGTCTCGACAACCCGCGTCTCGAGCCGCCCCGAGCGAGGCTCGCCTGGCGCGTCGGCGTCGGCGGGGACGGACCAGACGGCCTCCCACCCGAGGAGGCGCTCCAGCGCGACGGTCTGCGTGATCGCGAGGTAGTCGCCGGTCAGGAGGCGGACGGAACCGCCCCTCTCCCGAAGCGCCGCGAGGTCTTCCCGGATCAGGTCGAGGCCGCTGTCCTGGACGAAGGCGGCGACGATCGAGACCCGCTCGGCCGCCGTGAAGAGAGGCCGGATGTGCGCGAGGAACGGATCGCCCTTGCCGCCCGTCGCGAGAGGCCGCGCCTTCGGGGCCAGGTAGTTTCCGCGGCCGGGGATGGTGTGGCGGACTCCCCCGGTCGGGTCGGGGACGTCGCCCCGATACCGCGGGATGACGTGGACGTGGAGATGCGGGACGGTCTGCCCAGCCGCCGCGCCCGCGTTGAAGCCGACGTTGTAGCCGTCCGGGTGGAGCTCCGCGTCGAGGCGCGCCTTCACCTCGTCGACGAGCAGGAAGATCGCGGCCCTCTCCTCGGCGCTCGCCTCGAACCAGGTCGCGACCTCGCGGAACGGGACGACGAGCGAGTGCCCCGGGCTGACGGGAAAGCCGTCCCGGATGGCGAACGCCAGCTCGTTGTGCGCGATCCACTCGCTCCGCGGGCGCTGGGTGAAGACGGAGGGCATCGGGCCTGTCGGCGAGGAGGGCCGGCCTGCACATGATAGGCAGGCCGCCCGCGACGCGGCCCAGCGAAGGGCGGTTCGGCGTGGAGAACCCGACCCGGCGAATGTCACACTCGGACGCCATCTGTCCCCCGTCCGGTCCAACCATCCCGGTGACTCCGCCCTTCTCGGAGGAAAGGAGGTCCCGATGCTCAACTGGGCCACCGGCCGTGACGGTGAGGCCGCCCGAGTCCTGAAGGACACCTACAGGGGCGTCCTCGAAACGCTCGTCGCGCTCATCGAGAACGGGGACGGCCGCGAGCTGCCCACGGTCGTTCGACACCTCCATGGGGGGCGGACGCTCACGTGGCGGAATTCCGGTGTGAGGTGCGCCGTCTGCGAGACGTGCGGGTGCGACCGGACGCGCTACGAGCCCGAGGGCGAGGGCCTCGTCTTCGAGTTCTGCCCGGCGTGCTGGTCGATGCGGGGGACAGACCGCGAGCGGCAGGCGTCGTTCGCGGTCGGCAAGGTGGTCGAGAAGCGCATGCGCGACCTGCCGCCCGGGACGAAGATGGAGCTGATGGCCCGCGGAGCGCGGCTTCCGCTCGGCCCGGACGACTCGCCCGGCGTACCCGGAGAAGCGCTGGATGCGTATCGCGCCGCTGCGCGGAGGCCGCTCGAGATCGGCCGGCAGTTCGAGCTGGGACGGATGGCGTTCGAGGGGACTGACGAAGCGCCTCCGGACTATGCCGAGGCGAGGCTCTGGTTCGAGAGGGCCGCGCGCTGGGGGCACGGGGAGGCGCTCTCGATGCTGGGGCTCATGGCCCTGCACGGGCTCGGGGAGGCTCGCGAGCCCCGGAAGGGCGTCGAGCTCTGCCGGGAAGCGGCCGCACGCGGCTGCCCGAAGGCCGAGGCCGGCATGGGCCGGCTCTGCTGGGACGGCGTGTACGTCGCCGAGGACCGCGCCGCCGCGGTGGAGTGGTGGCGGCGCGCGGCCCGGCGCAAGGACCCCGAGGCGCAGCTGTGGCTCGGTCGCGCGCTGATCCTCGGAGAGGGGGTCGAGCGCGACGAGAGCGCGGGACTGGCGCTGGTTCGCGAGGCTGCGGAGGCGGGCGACGCCGACGCGCAGGCGTACCTCGGGTCGCTGCTCGACGGCCGGGCCGGGTGAGGGAGGGACGGCTGTGAGCCGGCGCCCGCGGGTCTCGACCGAGCCGCTATCATGAGGACGTCATGGGCGAGCTGCCGCGTATCACGTTCGACCCCAGGGTCATGGGCGGAAAGCCGTGCATCCGGGGGATGCGCGTCACGGTGAGCACCGTGGTCGGGCTCGTGGCCGCCGATCACACGCACGCCGAGATCCTGGAGCTCTATCCGTACCTCGAGGAAGAAGACATCCGGGAAGCGCTGCAGTACGCGGCCTGGCGTGCGGGCGAGGTCGAGATTCCTCTGGCCTCGGCGTGAGGCTCCTTCTCGACATGAACCTCTCGCCCCGATGGGCGGAGGCTCTCTCTCCCCGCTCCCTCGGCGATCGCCTCATCAAGGCGCTCGAACGATTCGAGAAGGACCTCCTGGCTGGAGCGCTGATAACGGTGGACGAGCGGAGAGAGCGGGCCCGGCTCCTCCCGATCAAGCCCCAGCACTCGGAGCCCCCCCGACTGATCTGACCCTTCGCTCTCGCCCTCGGCGGGGTGTGCCGCCTCCCGCAGCTCTTCGACACACACGCCATTCGCCTCGATGGGCTGCGGACGACCGCGTCACTCCTCCGGGATCAGCCCCAGGAACAGACGCATCCCCTCGTCGATCGACTCCATCGCGGCCGGGTCGATTGCGCCATAGGCGGCGCGGACGCGCCGCTTGTCGACGGAGCGGAGCTGGTCCGTCAGCGCCCAGGAGTCCTTTCGGAGGCCGCCCGCGCCGGCGGGAATGCGCGGGTAGAGCGCGCCCCGGCCCTCGGTGCCGGTGAGCGGGACGACGCCGACGAGCGGGTAGCGCTGGTCGCTCGTGACGGCCGGGTCGCTGACGACGACGCACGGCCGGACGCTCTTCTGCTCGTGGCCGACGATGGAGTCGAGGTCGACGAGGACGACGGTGCCGCGCTCGAGCCGCATCGTCAGCGCTCCTTCCAGCCCTTCCCCTCGACCCATCGCACGCCGCGCCCGCGGGAGGGGTCGAGAAGCCCCTCGGCGTCCTCGGGCGGAAGCGACCGCCCCCATTCGCCCACGCCGGCCTCGGCGATCGCGAGGCTCTCGGGATGCGGAGCGGAGAGCGAGGCCCGGAGCGCCGCCCTTCGACGGCGGGCCAGCTCGCGCGTGACGGCCTCGAGGACGAACCCGCTCCGATTCGCGGCGGAGCGGTCCATCTCGGCGACGACCTCCCGGGGGAGCGTGACGGTGACTCGGGCCAGGCTCATGGGGGCGCCTCCGGTAGGATCATACTCATGCTCCTACCGACTCAGCCTTCGCAGGGCTTCGGCCCGCGTAGCTTCCGTCGGAGCCCGCTGTTGTTTAGACTTATGCGGTAAACCCTAAATAGCGAGAGGCGCTATTCAGCGTTCCTTACGAAGCGGAGGTTCCCGTGAAGCGAGGCCTGACGGGACGGTACGACGTCACGAGCCCGGGCGGCGAGAGGGTCGCGGCGTTCGTGCCGGCTCCCTTGCCGCCGGTGCCTCCTCCCATCCTCGACGGCGAGCTCCAGGTCACGCTCGAGCGGGCGCACCTCGCGCTCGGGCGGCTCGACAGCGTTTCCACGCTCCTTCCCGACACGGCGATCTTCCTCTACGCGTACGTGCGGAAGGAGGCCGTCCTCTCGTCGCAGATCGAGGGGACCCGGTCGTCCCTTTCGGACCTTCTGCTCTACGAGCTCGACGAGATGCCCGGGGTGCCGCTCGACGACGTCGTCGAGGTGTCGAGCTACGTCGCCGCGCTCGACCACGGCCTCGCGCGGATGAGGGAGGGCTTCCCTCTGTCGAACCGGTTGATCCGCGAGATCCACGCCGTGCTGCTCTCGAAGGGCCGCGGAGCGGAGAAGGAGCCGGGCGAGTTCCGTCGCACCCAGAACTGGATCGGCGGATCGCGTCCCGGGAACGCGGTCTTCGTGCCGCCGCCCCCCGGCGAGGTGCCGGAGGCGATGGCGGCGCTCGAGCGATTCCTGAACGACGAGGAGACGCGCCTGCCCGCCGTGGTCCGCGCCGGCCTCGCGCACGCGCAGTTCGAGACGATCCACCCCTTCCTGGACGGGAACGGGCGCGTCGGACGGCTGCTCGTCACGCTGCTGCTCTGCCACGCGGGCGTCCTGAAGGAACCGCTTCTCTACCTGAGCCTCTACCTGAAGCAGCACCGGGCCAGGTACTACGCGCTCCTCGATACCGTTCGACGGGAGGGCGACTGGGAGACCTGGCTCGGCTTCTTCCTCGACGGCGTTCACGCGACCGCCGAGGGCGCGGCCGCGACCGCCCGAAGCCTCGCGACCCTGTTCGCGGACGACCGGGCCCGGATCGCGCCGCGCGGCCGTCTCGCGGGCTCGGCCCTGCGCGTGCACGAGGCGCTGAAGTCGCGCCCCGTCGCCACGCTCAAGGAGGTCAAGCGGCGAACGGGGCTCGCCATGCCGACCGCCGCGAACGCGATGGCCCTCCTCGTCGACATCGGCCTGGCCCGCGAGCTGACGGGAAAGCGACGGAACCGCGTCTTCGCGTACGACCGATACCTGGCCCTTCTCAACGAAGGGACGGAGATTCCCGTAGGAGGAGGCCGCTGAGGCGCGACGGGGCGCAGCGTGCGGCCGGCGTGCTCCTCGCGCTGGCCTGTTTTCTCGCGCTCCCCTCCTGCCGGGGTCCGGCGCGGCGCGCGCCGTTCGAGGCGAAGGTCGTCGGCGTCTCCGACGGCGACACGATCACCGTCCTCGCCGGGACGGAGCAGGTGAAGGTCCGGCTGTACGGGATCGACTGCCCCGAGCGGGGCCAGCCCTTCGGCGGGAAGGCGCGGCAGCTCACCTCGGAGCTGGCGTTCGGGAAGGTGGTGACGGTGCGGTCCTGAACGAGGCGCTCGTCGCGACCTCGCGGCTGAGCAGGCGCGCCGAGGAGCCGAGGAAGGCGATGAGGATCTCGCGCCCGGCGCCCGGTGGCTACGAGAACCAGGGCCGTAGCCTCAACGCTCGGCGTCAGCTCGCCTTCAGGAGAGGTCTCGGAAGGCTCGAGACGTGTCCGGCGGCCTCGTAGAGGTCGATGGCACGCTGCGCGTTCATCCAGAAGTCCGGCGAGGTCCGGAATGCCGCCCCGAGCTTGAGCGCCATCTCCGCCGTCACGGCGCACCGTCCGTTGACGATCCGATTCACGACCTTGACGTCACACCCCAGGTGGTCGGCCAGGGCTTTCTGAGTCAGGCCGAGAGGAACGAGGAACTCCTCCCGAAGGATCTCCCCCGGAGAGGTCGGCTTGCGGCTGCGGAGTCGGTTCGTCATCTCATGCCTCGGATCTCAGTGGTAGTCCCTGATGTCGACGTCTGTCGGACCCGTGGGGGTCCAGCGGAACACGATCCGCCATTGATCGTTGATACGGACGCTGTGAAGGCCCTCCAGGTTCCCTTTCAGCGGCTCGAGCCGGTTGCCCGGTGGCGATGCGAGGTCCGCCAGCTGAACCGCGTAGTCCAGCATGTCGAGCTTGCGGGCCGCGATTCTCGCCACGCCGGACCACCCCGCTCCCGGGCGAAACCGGCCCTGGCGAAAGAAGGTCTCGACGACGACGTTCGCAAAACCCCGGATCGCCACGAGCACGATAATACCGCGAGGCGGTATACCGCACTAAGGTGTACGCTCGCCGTGACCGGTGTTCCGGCCGCCCCCTACTCCCCCCGCGCCCGGTACGCCCGATACGTTCGCTCGAGCCCGGCGATGCTCTCCCCGAGCGCCTTCTCGAATGCGGGCAGGTCGACGGGCTTTCCGCCTTTGCCATTCCGGAGGAAGGAGAACGTTCGGAGACGCCTGAAGCGCCCGAGCCAGGGGTCCGAGAGGTAGCGGAAGAACGAGATCGTCTCGGCACGCAGGGCCTCGCCCGCCGGCCCTCTCTCGAACAGCTCCGGGCCGGCGCGGAGGAGCTCCGCGACGGACGGCGGCGGAAGGGATGAAGCGGGACGGACGGGGAGCGGTCGCCGCGACCAGCCCGAGCGCGACGGGGACGTGCCCCCCTCGACGAAGGCGTCGGCCAGCCCCTCCTCGACCCAGCTGGGCACGCCGTCCCCGAGGAGCTCGCGCGCGTAGAGGTGCCCCACCTGGTGCAGGAGCCTCTCGAGCGTCGGCGCCTCGCCGTCGCCCGCGAGGGCGAGCGAGACGACGCGCGACCCCGCCGGGCCGATGGGGCCGCAGGCGACGGCGCCGAGGTTCCGCTCGGCCTCGGCCGACTCGAAAAAGAAGACGTAGGAGCCCGGCTTCACGGGGACGCGCAGCTTCCACCGGTTTCCGAGCCAGGCCGTGGCGGCGAGGACCGCCTCTTCGAGGCGCGCGAGGAGCGCGTCGTCCCGTACGTCGGTGACGAGGGTCCTCCTCGCGAATGGCACCTCGCGGCCGCCGTCCCGCAGGAGGGAGCGGGCGCGAGCGAGAAGGGTCCCGGCGACCCACTCCTGCGGCACGTTCGGTCCGCCTCTCTCGGTGAGGAGGGAGACCGGAGCGGCCTCCCGCGCCCAGCCGCGCCAGGTGCCGTACCCGACGCGGACCCAGTCGTCCTTCCTCTCGAGGACCTCGACGAGGGTCTCCTCGTCGATCATCGTGAGGGCGGGAGAGCTCGGATCGGGCTCGAGGTGGAGCCGCGCGCCCGCCGGCAGCGTGACGTGCTCGGCGGCCGCGGGACGCGCGGCGAGGAGCAGCAGGCCGGCGAAGAGGACGGCGAGGGGACGCGAGGCGGCTCTCATGGGACGAGCGCGACTCCCGGCGCCGCGCCCGCCGTCAGCTCGACCTTCGCCGGGTTGAGGCGACCGTGCAGCCAGACGATCCGCTGGGACGAGAGCTCCTTCTCGACGCCCCGGAACGCCGACAGCAGGGACGACAGGTTCGTGATGCGGACCGCCTCCGGCCAGTGGGGGCGCGCGTCGGCGAGCTCCACTGCGAGAGGCGGAAGGTCCTGTGCGGCCCCCGCGGGCGGCCGCGAGACGTCCCAGACGTGGAGGGGAACGCCGAGCCTCGAGAGGAACCTCCGCGTCTGCGGAGCTTCGACCAGGCCTTCCTCGGCCGCGCCGCTGCCGAGGAGGAGGACGACGGCCCTCCGCCGGCTCCTCGCCGCCGCCGAGAGGCCGGCGACCGCGACGGCTTCGGCGACGCGGGGGTCCTCCGGGCGCCTCGCAATCGTGAGCCGGCCGACGACGCGGAAGAACGAGCCGTCGCTCGGCGTGAAGTCCTCCGAGGCGGCGAAGAGGCTCACGACTTCCGTCGGCGAGTCGAACGTCTTCGGGACCGTACCCAGGAAGCGGTAGCGCGTCCCGCGCGGCAGGTCGATCCGTTCTGCGGCGGCGATTGCCACCTGTGAACGGCTGCTGTAGGGAATGAGGCCGTGCAGGTCGTCGAGACCCTCGCCCGCCACGACGAAGACGACCTCCGACGGCCCCTCTTCTACCGCAGCGACCATCAGCGGCTCTTCTCCCGAGCGGAACCACCCTTCGAGCCGCTCGCCCTTCGGGAGCCGCGCGCCGCGGCCGAGACGGATCGGCACGGCCGTCAGCTCCTCGAGCGCCTCGTCGAGCTTCTCTCCCCCGAGGCTCGCCACTGCGGTCGCCGCGAGGCCGTCCTCGAGCTCCACGTCGGCAACGAGGATGTGCGTCGTCCCCGGAGAGTGGGCCGGAAGCGGGATGCGGGACGGGTCGGGGGCGTCGAGCGGCAGGCCGTCGAAGGAGACGCGGATCGACTTCGGCCGGGAGCCGGTGACGCTGTGCCAGTGAAGGCGCGCCGTCCGGCCCGTGCCGCTCGACCCCTTCTCCACGACGAAGCTCGCCTCCGCGCCGGGCCGCGGACGGTTGATCCACTGGCGGACTTCTCCGACGCGGCGCCCCTCGGCGTCTTTCGCCACGGCGACGAGCTCGCGCGGGACGATCTCCGGGCCGAGGTCGAGCCGGGCGGTCCAGGGGGCCTCCAGCTCCGCGACGATCTGGCCGTCGACGGAGAGCTCGATCCGTGCGACACCCGGCGCGGCGGAGAGCTCCACGGTGACGGGCCCGTAGACGAGGCCGAGAAAGAGCGTGACGAAGGCGATTATGCGGACTCCTCCGTGCAGAGTTCAAGCAATCCGCGTTCCCCCGGGGGCCGTCTCCGGACGGGGACGGCGGCTGAGCGGGGCGAGGCGCCGCGAATCAGGAGGGTCGAGCTCGGGGACGGATGTGCGCTTCGACCCAGCGGAGCAGTTCTACGCGAGAGGGAGCCGCCTGCCAGGGCGAGCATCAGCTCCTCCTGCTCGGACACCGGGGCCGAGAGGTCAAAACCGCTCAGGACGAGAGTAGAGGTCCGAGCCTGCGAACGTCGCCAGCGGTTGGGCTATCGCCGACTCGAGGCCGCCCAGATCACGAATGCCCGAGGAGCCGGTCATGAGCGATCACCATGCGATGGAGGTAGAGCACCTCCGCGATGGTGAGATACCGCATCAGGAGAGCCGTTGGTACAGCTCGGCGTTTTTCTCGATGACGTGGCGCGCGGCGGACAGGAACGCCTCGTCTCGACCCTCGATCAGATCGATGACAGCGGCTCGGAGGAGATCCTCCGGAGTGACACCCAGCTTCTGCGCCTCGAGCGCGAGATGTTCGGCCTGGGCATCAGTGAGGCGCACGGTCAGGCTCGTCACGAC
>CAYVPO010000151.1:0-8947 GCA_964453825.1 uncultured Holophagales bacterium | reverse complement strand
GCTGGCCTGCCCGGCCGGGCTCGAACCGGCGACCCTCGGCTTAGAAGGCCGATGCTCTATCCAGCTGAGCTACGGGCAGGCGCTCGAGCGGACCGGGAAGAACTGTAGCAGGAGGCGGCTCAGCGCGGGCGGGAGCAGCGCTTGCGGAGCGCGGCGGGCATCTCCGCGGGGAGTCCCTTCGCCGCGGCCGCCGCGGCCGGCGCCGTTCGCGCCCCCTTCGCCTTCCCCGTCCGGGCGCGGAGCCAGTCGCGGAAGGCGACGGCGTCACAGAAGCCGGCGTCCGCTCCCGTGAGCGGCACCCTGTCGGAGTCCTCGCAGAACGCGCGGCCGCCCACGAGGATCGTCATCTCCGGCGCGGCGGCCCGCGCCTCGGCGATCGTCCGCGCCGCCTCCGGGACGTGCCCGGCGAGGGAGACGGAGAGCGCGAGCGCGGAAGGCCGGCGCAGGGCGACGAAGCGGACGAGCGACTCGCGGGGCACGTTCGCTCCGAGGGACTCCGCGTCCCAGCCGCTCTCGCGCGCGATGTCGGAAAGGAGACGGATGCCGACGTCGTGGAACTCCCCGGCGAGGCAGGCGAGAAGGACCCGCGGCCGGCCGGGACCGGCGGGGGGGGCCGCGGCTCCGGCGGAACGCGCCACGACGCGCGTGGCGAGCGCCGTCGCGAGGTGCTCCTCCGCGACCGTCACCTCTCCACGCTCCCACATCCGACCGACCTCCGCGAGCGCGGGGACGACGAGGTCCCGCACCAGGAGGGCCGTGTCGGCGCCGCGGGCGCGGCCTCCGCGGAGGACCTCCTCCGCCTCGGCCTCGCAACCGCCGAGGAGCGCCATCAGAAAGGGACCGGAGAGGTCGTCGAGGTCGGCCCCTCCCGAGGGGGACGCGAAAACCCGTGCTCTATTCGTCGCCACTCTGTGCTCCAAGGCCGTTACGCCCGCCGCGACGAAGCGGATTTCTCACGCCTTTACCTCGACGCGCGTCCCTCCCCAGACGTCGAGGACCGCGCCGGTGATCGTCGCCGCCGCCGGGGAGAGGAGGAAGAGGACGGACTCGGCCACGTCGAAGGCGTCGAGCTTCTCCTCGAGCGGCTTCTCGTGGGGCGCGGGCTCGAGGTTCCGGGACCGGTTCTCCGTCGAGCCGGGACAGACGGCGTTCACCGCGATGCCGGCCGGCCGGAGCTCGAGCGCGAGCGCCTTCGTCAGGCCGACGAGGCCGAACTTCGCGGCGCAGTGGGCGGCGACGTTCGCGTCGCCGGCCGTTCCGTGGATCGACGCGACGTTCACGATCCGTCCGTGGCTCTTCTTCAGCTCCGGGAGGGCGGTCCGGACGAGGAGAAAGGTCGCCTTCAGGTTCGTGTCGAGGACGGTGTCCCACTCCTCTTCGGTCAGCTTCTCGAACGGCTTCCAGACGAAGACCCCGGCGTTGCTGACGACGGCGTCGAGGCGCCCGGTCTCGGCCACCGCGCGGGCGACGAGGCGCTCGACGTCGACGGCTCGCCGCACGTCGCACGGGACGCCGACCGCCGCGCCGCCGAGCGCGGCGACCTCGCGAACGACCTCCTGGAGCTGCTCCTCCGTCCGCGAGGCGAGGACGACCGACGCCCCTGCCCGGGCGGCCGAGAGCGCGATGGCGCGGCCGATCCCGCGACCCGCGCCCGTGACGATCACGGTCTTTCCGCTCAGCGCCTTGTCCTTCGCCACGTCCGCTCCCTCCGGCCGACCGCGCCTCCGGCCCGCGCAGGTCGCGCGGGGAGGCTAGCACGCGGGCTCCGCCCCTACGCCCCCTACAATCGGGCCGGAGGCCGGAACGAACCGATGCACGCACGCCCCCCGAGACTCGTCCTCTTCGACGTCGACGGCACGCTCCTCTCCTCGGGGCGCCGCGGCGTGACGGCGTTCGCGGAAGCCCTCCGGCGGACGTTCGGGACGGAGGGGGACCTCGCCTCGTACCGCTTCGAGGGGAAGCTCGACCCCATCATCGTCGCGGATCTGATGAGAGGCGCCGGCGTCCCCGAAGACGTCGTGGCCGCGCGCCGTCCCGCCGCGCTCGACCTCTACCTCGACCTCCTCGAGGAGGCGCTCGCCGCCGAGCCCCCCGTCCTGAAGCCCGGGGCCGCCGAGGTCGTCGCCCGCATCGCCGCGACGGCCTCCGTCGTCCCGGCGCTCCTCACCGGAAACATGGCGCGCGGGGCCCGGATCAAGCTCTCGGCCGCCGGCCTCTGGAATCACTTCCGCTTCGGCGTCTTCGGCGACGAGGCGGGGAGGCGGGTCGAGCTCGGCCCGATCGCCCTCGCCCGCGCGCTCGAGACGACCGGCCGCCCCTTCTCTCCGCGCGAGACAGTGGTCGTGGGCGACGCGCGGGCCGACGTCGAGTGCGGACGGGCCCTCGGCGCCCGCGTCGTCGCCGTCGCCACCGGCCGGACGAGCGTCGCGGAGCTGCGCGAGGCCGGGGCCGACATCGTCTTCGAGACGTTCGCCGACGTCTCCGCGGCCTGCGAGGCGATCCTTGCTTAGCGCCACGCTCGCGCTCGCCCTCGCCGTGGCGCCGGCGGCCGGGACGGCCTCCGGCCCGCCGGTCGACGTCACGCTCCCGACGGTCCACGACGTCGGGGCGTCGGTGGACGTCTCCCCGGCCCGGGACGTCCTCGTCCTCCTCGAAGGCGGCCCCGACGCGCCCGCCGCTCTCCGGAGGCTGCGCGCCTCCCGTGCCTTCTCCGTCGCCTTCTCCCGCGACGGCGGCAACCCGGAAGACCTCCTCGGCCGCCTCGTCTCCGTCGCCGCCGGCACGCCGGACCCGCTCCTCTCCGGCTACGCGCGACGGGCCGAGACGTTCGGGAAGGTGCTCGACGCGCTCGAGACCGAAGGGACGTCCGGGGGGCTCGTCCAGGCGCGCCGCATCGCCGCGCTCCTCCCTTCGTCGCGGCCGGTCACCGCACGCCTCGTCCTCGTCCCGCTCCTCGGGCTCGGCGGCTTCGACGACGTCGTCGCCGAGGAGGACGGCGAAACGATCTGGCTCTTCGCCGACCTGCCACGCCTGGCGCCGGAAGGGCTGGCGGAAGTCGTCCCTCGCGAGGCCGTCCTCTCCCTCCTCCGCTCGTCGGCCGCGGAGAGCTGGAAGCGCCTCTTCGCTCCCTTCCGCCAGCCGCCCGGCTGGCCGGGTGAGACCGGCCCCGACTTCGACACGCTCCTCGCGCGGACCGTCAACGGCGGACCCGAGACGCTCTTCCTCGTCCCCGACGAGTTCTACCCGCTCGGCACGATGTTCGAGGAGCCGATCGAGCGGAGCTTCGCGAGCTGGAACGCCGCCGCCGAGAGGCTCCTCGACCCGAAGTCGTCGGCCGACGCCCGGCGGGAGGCGTTCCTCTCGGTCACGACGCGCGGCGACTTCTGGCGCCGGCACGCGCCGGTCGTCGGCGCGAAGGTGTCCGAGACGATCCTCCGGCGGGCGGGGACGAAGCGCTTCGTCGAGGCGCTCGCGGACGGACCGCGCGCCGTCGCCGCGCTCTACGTCGAGGTCACCCGGAAGACGAAGGAGCCGCAGTTCGGGAAGGCGGCGAAGAAGGCGCTCGAGGCGCCGGCTGCCGCCCGCTGACCGGGAGCGGCGCACGCACCGCTCCTCACCCTGCGAACGGCCGTCAGAGCGACGCGCAGCAGGGCGCGGCGCAGCGCTCGTAGACCGAGCCGCGCTGCTTCGGCGTGAAGCCCGCGTCCCGGATCAGGGCGACCATGTCGTCCCGCGTCATCCGGTTGTGCGCGCCGGCGGCGGCGACGACGTTCTCCTCGATCATGATCGAGCCGAGGTCGTCGGCGCCGAAGAAGAGCGACACCTGCCCGATCTTCTTCCCCTGCGTCACCCACGAGCCCTGCACGTGCGGGACGTTGTCGAGGAAGAGGCGCGAGAGCGCGAGCGTCCGGAGATAGTCGTGGCCGGTCGAGACCTCGACCTTCCCGTCGAGCTCCGTGTTCTCCTCCTGGAACGTCCAGGGGATGAACGCCGTGAACGACTCCTTCCCCGCGTCGAGGGCGGCGTCCTGCACGCGCCGGACGACATCGAGGTGCGCGACCCGCTCGGCGTACGTCTCGCCGACGCCGAACATCATCGTCGCCGTCGTCGGCATCCCGAGACGGTGCGCCTCCCGGTGGACCTCGGCCCACCGCTCGGTCGGCGCCTTGGCGAGCGCGACGATCCGCTTCCGCACGCCGTCCTCGAGGATCTCGGCTCCGCCTCCCGGCACCGACATCAGCCCCGCGTCGCGCAGCCGCGCGAGCACCTCCGCCACCGGCCGCTTCTCCTTTTTCGCGAGGAACCAGATCTCGGGCGCGGAGAACGCGTGCCGGTGGATGCCGGGGTAACGGTCGCGGAGGTACGAGAGGAGCTCCTCGTAGAACGAGAACGGCAGCTCGGCGTGGACGCCCCCCTGAAGGAGGACCCCCGTCCCGCCGAGGGCCAGCGTCTCCTCCACCTTCGCGCCGATCTCCTCGAGCGGAAGGACGTAGGCCTCCTCGTCCCCCGCCTTCCGATAGAAGGCGCAGAACGCGCAGCGGTAGACGCAGACGTTCGTGTAGTTGACGTTCCGGTCGACCTGGTACGTCGCGACGCTTGCCGGGTGGAGGCGCCGCCTCACCGCGGCGGCCGCTGCGCCGAGTTCCAGCAGCGGCGCCTCCTCGAGAAGGAGGACCGCCTCCGGCGCCGTGAGCCGCCCGCCCGACGCCGCGCGCTCGAGGAGCGCGCCGACGCGCGGCGAGCCCCCGAGGCCGGGGGACGGAGGGTTCGGGAGGAACGCGGCCGGCGCGGCGAAGGCCATCAGGAGAACGACCTCGGGACGAGCGGCACCCCCGCGAACGGCGGGAGGTCTGGGGACGGGATCAGCCCGTGGGTCGCGGCGCGCCGGTAGAACTCCGCGAGGCCGCGCTCGTCGTCGTCGTCGAGGTCGTAGTGGAGGTTCATCTCGAAATACTCCGTCAGGAGCCTGCGGTCGAGCCCCGTCCGGGCCATCGCGGCGTCGAGGATCTCGGGCATCCGGTGGCGCGCGTAGTCGCGCGACCAGAGGAACGGCTCGGGCGAGACGTCCCGGCGGACGGCCCAGACGGCCGTCACGAGCGGGAGCCCCGTCAAGCGGCTCCACCCCTCGGCGACGTCGAGGACGTGGCGCCCTCCGAGGTCGGCGGTGAGCGCCGGGTCGCCGATCAGGAGGGCGGCGTCGGCGCTCGCCAGCATCCGCGGCAGGTCGGGGACGGCCCGGTGGTACTCGGGCGAGGCGCCGAAGAGGTCGGCGAGGAGGATCCGGACCATCGCGGCCGAGGAGCGCGAGCTCGTGTCGAGGGCGACGCTCCGCACCTTCTCGAACGGCACCCGCGACACGAGGAGGACGCTCCGCACCCTCTCGTACGCGGCGATCCCGACGCCCCGGACGATCCGCACGCCCGGGATGCGCGCCGCCTCGATCGCCGGGATGATCCCCGCCTGCACCTCGCCCCGCGCGAGCCGCTCCGCGCAGACCGACGGCACGTCGTTGATCGGGAGGAAGCCCTCGACCGCCCCCTTGAGGAAGCCCCAGGTGACCGGCCAGGCGTTGACGAAGTCGACGACGGAGACGGGGATGGCGGGCGTCATGTCCACGTCGATCTTACGATGCCGCCCCGCGGATCGGACGTGGACGGAAGCGCCCGCCGATCGGTCTACCCCGCCGACATCGACGAGAGGAACTCGAGGTTCGTCTTCGACTTCTCGAGCCTCTCGAGGAGCAGCTCCATCGCCTCGACCGTCGAGAGCGGCGTGAGGACCTTGCGGAGGATCCAGATCCGGTTGAGCTCCGCCTTCTCGATGAGGAGCTCCTCCTTCCGCGTCCCCGACTTGTTGATGTCGATCGACGGGAAGACGCGGCGGTCGACGAGCCGGCGATCCAGATGGATCTCCATGTTGCCCGTCCCCTTGAACTCCTCGAAGATCACGTCGTCCATCCGCGAGCCGGTGTCGATGAGGGCCGTCGCCATGATCGTCAGCGAGCCCCCCTCCTCGACGTTGCGCGCCGCCCCGAAGAAGCGCTTCGGCTTCTGGAGCGCGTTCGCGTCGACACCGCCGGAGAGGACCTTGCCCGACGGCGGGCAGGTCGTGTTGTAGGCGCGGGCGAGGCGGGTGATCGAGTCGAGGAGGATGACGACGTCGCGCTTGTGCTCGACGAGACGCTTCGCCTTCTCGATGACCATCTCGGCCACCTGGACGTGGCGGGTCGCCGGCTCGTCGAACGTCGAGCTGATGACCTCGCCCTTCACCGACCGCTGCATGTCGGTGACCTCCTCGGGCCGCTCGTCGATCAGGAGGACGATGAGCGTCACCTCGGGGTGGTTCGTCGTGATCGAGTTCGCGAGCGCCTGCAGGAGCATCGTCTTGCCGGTCCGCGGGGGGGCGACGATCAGGCCGCGCTGCCCCTTGCCGACCGGCGCGATCAGGTCGAGGACGCGCGAGGACATGTTCGGCGTCTCGAGCCGGATCCGCTCCTGCGGGTAGAGCGGCGTCAGGTTGTCGAACAGGATCTTCTCCCGCGCCACGTCGGGGTGCTCGAAGTTGACCGCCTCGACCTTGATGAGGGCGAAATAGCGCTCGCCTTCCTTCGGCGGGCGGATCTGCCCCGAGATCGTGTCGCCCGTCCGGAGGCCGAACTTCCGGATCTGGGAAGGCGAGACGTAGATGTCGTCGGGCCCGGCGAGGTAGTTGTACTCGGGGGCGCGGAGGAAGCCGAAGCCGTCCGGCAGCACCTCGAGGACCCCCTCCGAGAAGATCAGGCCCGCCCGCTCCGTCTGCGCCTGCAGGACCGTGAAGATGAGCTCCTGCTTCCGGAGCGCCGCCGCCCCGTCGACCTCCAGCTCTTGCGCGATCTTCAGGAGCTGCGGCATGGGGGTGTTGTGCAGCGTCCGGATGTCGAGCATCGGCGCGTTCTCGAGGTCGGGCGAGGCCGGCTCCTCGACGTCGTTCGGGAGGTCGTTCGGGTCGATCGTCGGGCTGACGTAGTCGGTTCCGGGGACCTTGCGGCGGGGCATCAGGACTCCTTCTGTGTCGGACCCTGCGGCGCCGCGGGCGCGGCACCCTCACGGGTCCTTCCGGTGAGCCGGTCCTTGAGAAGACGGCCGAGGGTGGGCAGATTTTCGCCTGTTTCGGACGAAACGGGCAGGAGGGGGCGGTCGGAATCTTCCAGCTCCGCGGCGAGGGCCCGGAGGTGCCGGACCCGCTGGGACGGCTTCACGGCGTCCCACTTCGTCACGGCCACGACGGTCGCGACCCCGGCCTGCCGGAGGAAGAGGGCCATCGACACGTCCGACGCCTGGGGCGGGAGCCGGCCGTCGACGAGGAGGAGGGCGAGGTCGGGCGGGCGCTCACCCGTCAGGAGCTCCTCGATGAGCCCCGAGAAGCGCTCCCGCGAGGCGCGGGCCGTCTTCGCCCAGCCGTAGCCGGGGCAGTCGACGACGTGGAAGGCGTCGTCCACCCGGTACCAGTGGAGCGCCTGCGTCCGGCCGGGAGTCTGCGAGACGCGGGCCACCTTCGTGGCGAGGAGCGCGTTCAGGAGGCTCGACTTCCCGACGTTCGACCGCCCGAGGACGGCCACGGACGGGATCGGCAGGCCGCGAGGCCGCTCCCCGGCGCTGTGGGCCGGGAGCTCGAGGCGGACCGACTTCCCGAGCGGACTCCTCACGGAGACCGCCCGCGCGGCCTTGGGCGTGCGGGAAACGGGGTTCTCTTTCCGGGTCATATTCGAAGCTGAAGGAAAAGGGGCGCCTCACCGGCCGGCCCCCGCGCGGGGGCCGGCCGGCGGATCAGTGAGCCAGTGTGGAGGGGGGCGTCGTCCCCGTCTCGGCCGCGACCGGCTTCGGCGGGGAGGCGACCGGGGAGCCCTCGAGGGCGAGGCGGACCACCTCGTCGACGTCGTCGACCAGGTGCGTCTCCAGGACGTTCCGGATCTCCTCCGGGAGGTCGTCGAGGTCCTTCTCGTTCTCGCGCGGGAGGACGATCGTCGTAATCCCCGCGCGGTAGGCCGCGAGGAGCTTCTCCTTGACGCCGCCCACGGGGAGGACCTTGCCGCGGAGCGTGATCTCCCCCGTCATCGCGAGGTCCTTGCGGCAGGCGATGTTCGTCACGGCGGAGAGGATCGAGGTCGCCATCGTGATCCCGGCCGAGGGGCCGTCCTTCGGGATCGCCCCTTCCGGGATGTGGACGTGGATGTCCTTCTTCTCGTAGAAGTCGGCGTCGGCCCCGTACATCTCGGCGCGGCTCCGGACGTAGGAGAGGGCCGCGCGGGCCGACTCCTGCATCACGTCGCCCAGCTGGCCGGTGAGGACGAGGTTCCCCTTGCCGCGCATGAGCGTCGTCTCGATGTGGAGGACGTCGCCGCCGGCCTCCGTCCAGGCGAGCCCGGTGGAGAGGCCGACCTCGGCCTTCTCCCCCTTCTTCGCGGGGCGGTGCTTCGGCTTGCCGAGGAAGTCGGGGAGGTTCTCGGCCGTGACGGTGATCCCCTCCTTCGCCGCGCCGGAGTCGTCCGCGACGACCTTCCGTGCGATCTTCCGGCAGACGGAGGCGATCTCCCGCTCGAGGTTCCGCACGCCCGCCTCGCGGGTGTACTTCTCGACGAGGCCGTAGATCCCCGAGTCGTCGAAGCGCGCCTGCTCGGCCGTGAGCCCGTTCTCCTTCACCTGCTTCGGGACGAGGAACTGCTTCGCGATCGCGAGCTTCTCGTTCGGCGTGTAGCCCGAGAGGCTGATGATCTCCATCCGGTCCTTCAGGGCGGGCGGGATCGGGTGGATGACGTTCGCCGTCGCGATGAACATCACCTTCGAGAGGTCGTACTCGACGTCGAGGTAGTGGTCGACGAACGCGTGGTTCTGCTCGGGGTCGAGCACCTCGAGGAGCGCCGAGGACGGGTCGCCGCGGAAGTCCATCGACATCTTGTCGACCTCGTCCA
>CAYVPO010000150.1:4523-9100 GCA_964453825.1 uncultured Holophagales bacterium | reverse complement strand
GCTGCTGGATCGCGCGCGTCTGCTCGAGCGTCGAGCCGGAGGGGAGCTGGACCATCGTCATGATCGACCCCTGGTCCTCGTCGGGAAGGTAGCCGGTCGGCATCCTCAGGTAGAGGAGCCCCATGAGCCCGAGGATCAGGGCGAAGACGACGAGGTAGCGAGCCCGCCTCCCGAGGACGTGGCGGACGACGACGAGGTAGAAGTCGCGGCCCCGGTTGAACGTCCGGTCGAACCAGAGGAAGAACGGCCGGAAGAGGCGGGAGCCGGTCTCGGCCGCCTCGTGCCCCTTCTCGACGGGCTTCAGCAGCGAGGCGCAGAGGACCGGCGTGAGGATCAACGCCACGACGACGGAGAGGAGCATCGAGGCGATGACCGTGACGGAGAACTGCCGGTAGATGACGCCGGTCGAGCCGGGGAAGAAGATCATCGGCCCGAAGACGGCGGCCAGGACGAGGCCGATCCCGACGAGCGCGCTCGAGATCTCCTCCATCGACTTCTTCGTCGCCTCGTACGGGGAGAGCCCCTCCTCGCTCATGACCCGCTCGACGTTCTCGACGACGACGATCGCGTCGTCCACGAGGAGCCCGATCGCCAGGACCATGGCGAACATCGTCAGCATGTTGATCGAGTAGCCGAAGAGGGCGAGGACCGCGAACGTCCCGAGGATGACGACCGGGACGGCGATCGTCGGGATGATCGTGGCCCGGAAGTTCCCGAGGAAGAGGTACATGACGAGGAAGACGAGGACGACCGCCTCGACGAGCGTACGGACGACCTCGTTGATCGCGACCCTCACGAAGGGCGTCGTGTCGAACGGGTAGACGACCTTCATCCCGGGCGGGAAGAACGCCGAGAGCTCGTCCATCTTCGCCTTGATCCGGGCGACGGTGTCGAGCGCGTTCGCTCCCGCTTCCTGGCGGATCGCGAAGGCCGTCGCCGGCAGGCCGCTGTAGGAGATCTCGATGTCCGGGATCTCGGTCCCGAGCTCGGTCCGGCCGACGTCGCTCACCTTCACGACCGAGCCGTCCGCGTCGTGCCGGAGCGGGATCGCCGCGAACTCCTCGGGCGTGACGAGGAGCGACTGGATCAGGATCGAGGCGTTGAGCCGCTGCCCCGGGACGGCCGGCGCGCCGCCGAACTGGCCGGCGGAGACCTCGACGTTGTACGCCCGGACGGCCGCGACGACGTCGTCCGTCGTCATGCCGTACTTCGTCAGCTTGTCCGGGTCGAGCCAGAGGCGCATCGAGTAGCCGGTGCCGAAGACCTGCACCTCGCCGACGCCCGGGACGCGCGCGAGCGGCGATTCGACCTGCGAGGTGACGTAGTCGGCGAGGTCGGCGCGCGTCATGCTCCCGTCCTCGGAGAGGAGCCCGACGATGAGGAGGAAGTTGCGCGTCGACTTCGAGACCGTGACGCCCTGCTTCTGGACGGAGTCGGGGAGGGCCGGGAGCGCGAGCTGGAGCTTGTTCTGGACCTTCGACCAGGCGAGGTCGGGGTCCGTCTCCGGCGTGAAGGTGAGCGTCACCTCCGCGCCGCCGGAGGAGTCGGCCACGGAGCTGAGGTAGAGCATCGAGTCGAGGCCGGTCATCTTCGACTCGATGATCTGGATGACGCTGTCCTCGACGGTCCTCGCCGACGCGCCCGTGTACTGGGCGCGGATCGTGATCGACGGCGGGGCGATCGGCGGGTACTGGGAGACCGGGAGCTTCACGATCGCCAGTACGCCGCCGAGCATCATCGCGATCGCGATGACCCAGGCGAAGACCGGGCGCTTGAGGAAGAACGCGGACATGGCGCCCCCTTACTTCGCCGCCGGGGCGGCGCCGGCCGTATTCCCGGCCGCCGCCGGCCCCTGCGCGGCCGGTTCCGTCGCGGCGAAGGGAACGGCCTTCACGTCTGCCCCGGGACGAACCCGCTGGGTCCCTTCGACGATCACCTGGTCGCCCGCGGCGAGGCCCGACGTCACGAGCCACCTGTCGCCGATCGCGCGGCCGACCGTCAGCATCCGCTGCTCGACCTTGCCGTCCGGGCCGGCGACGAGGGCGTACGGGTCTCCCTTCGGCGTCCGGGCGACGCCCTGCTGCGGGACGAGGATCGCGTCGGAGAGGACGCCTTCCTCGACGACGGCGCGAACGTACATGCCGGGGAGGAGGACGTGGTCGGGGTTCGGGAAGACCATCCGGAGCGTGACCGAGCCGGTCGCCGGGTCGACGGTCACCTCGCGGAACTTCAGCTTCCCCTCGCGCGGGTAGGGCGTGCCGTCCTCCAGGATCAGCTTCACGCGGCTCCACGAGGCGTCCTTCGTCAGCGCTCCGCCCTTGAAGCCCTTCTGAAGCCGCAGCAGCTCGGCCGAGGACTGCGCCACGTCGACGTAGATCGGGTCGAGCTGCTGGACGGTCGCGAGCGGGACGGGCTGGTAGGCCGTCACGAGGGCGCCGACGGTCACGCTCGACCTCCCCGTGCGGCCCGAGATCGGCGCGCGGATCGGCGTGTAGGAGAGGTTGATCCGGGCGCTCTCGACCGTCGCCTTCGCGGCGGCGACGCTCGCCTCGGCCTGCTGGAGCGCCGCGACCGCGTCGTCGTAGTCCTGCTGGCCGACGGCGTGGATCGCGACGAGCCCCTTCATCCGCTCGGCGCGCGACCGCGCCGCCGGGACGTTCGCCTCGGCCATCGCGAGCGACGCCTTCGCCTGCTCGAACGCGGCCTGGTACGGGGCCGGGTCGATCTGGTAGAGGAGCGCGCCGGCCTTCACGTCGGAGCCCTCCTCGAACGCCCGCTCGCGGAGGATGCCGTTGACCTGAGGCCGGACCTCTGCGACGAGGAAGGGCGAGGTGCGGCCCGGAAGCTCGGTCGTCAGGACGACCTTCTCGGGAGCCATCGTGACGACGCCGACCTCCGCGGGACCCTGCGGAGGACCGGCGGGGGGCTTGGCGCAGGCCGCGCCGAGCGCTGCCAGGGCGAGGACGGCCCCCAGGGGAAGGACGGGGACATGGAAGGGACGGGTCTTCATGGTCATCTCCATCTCGTGAAGCGTGTCGAAAGGCATCCGCGGTGCGGGCCGGAGCGGCTCAGCTCCGCCGGGGGATCGACGACGCGGCCGGCCGGGCGGGCCAGTCGCGTGCGATCGACTCGAGGAGAGCCTTCGTCGCGCAGCCGCTCGCGACGATCGATGCGCCGGTCTCGTGGATCAGGGCGAGGAGGTAGCGACCGGCGTCATCCACCTTCGTGACGCCGGACAGGTCGAGGCCGGCGCGCCGGCCTCCCTCCCGGGAAGCCCGCCAGCTCTCCTCGAGGTCGCGCACCCACGTCCCGACGAGGTCCCCCTCGAGCCTGAGCCGAACCTCCTGCCCGTGGGGCTCGACGGTGATCCTGAGCATCGGTGGTCTCCTCCGAGTCTGCGAGCGCAAGACGGATGCCTCGGGTGTCCGGCGGAAGGCCACACCCCAAGCCACTGAGCGCAAGCAACTAAACGGACCGGACCGCCCTCGGGTTTCACGCGAACGCCAGATGATTGGCGCCAATATGTTGGCAGACGGCCAACAAGCTGGCACCCGAAGAATCAGGCGCCTTCCGCGGGCCTCCCGCGATCCGGCCGGACGAGGCCGAGCTTCTTCAGCCGGAACTGGAGGGTCGAACGGTTGAGGCCGAGGCGCGCGGCGGCGCCGTTCGGACCGCCGAGAACCCATCCCGCGCTCTCGAGGACGGCGAGGACGTGCTCCCGCTCCGCCTCTCGAAGCGTCCGGGGTACGACCGCCGGGGTCGCGCCGGAACGTGACCTCAGCCCGTCGAGCGGAACGTGGAGAACGGGGCCCGTCGAAAGGATGAGCGCCCGCTCGAGCAGGTTCTGCAGCTCGCGGATGTTCCCGGGCCAGTCGTACCGCTGGAGCGCCGCCATCGTCTCCGAGGGGATCGTCTCCACCGTCTTCCGCGTCTTCCGGCCGAGCTGCTGGACGAAGTGGCGGACGAGGAGAGGGACGTCCTCGGGCCTCTCGCGAAGCGGAGGGACGTGGATCGGGAAGACGTTCAGCCGATAGAAGAGATCGGCGCGAAACGTCCCCGCCTCGACCATCGCCTCGAGGTCGCGGTTCGTGGCGGCGATGAGGCGGGCGTCCGTGCGGAGCGTCTTCGAGCTGCCGAGCCGCTCGAACTCCCTCTCCTGGAGGATCCTGAGGAGCTTCGGCTGGAGCTCCAGCGGCACCTCGCCGATCTCGTCGAGAAACACGGTCCCGCCGCTCGCGAGCTCGAACCGCCCGACACGGTCGGAGATCGCCCCGGTGTACGCCCCCTTCTGGTGGCCGAAGAGCTCGCTCTCGAGGAGCCCCGACGGGATCGCGGCGCAGTTCAGCTTCACGAACGTCCGGCCCGCCCGGGCGCTCCGCTCGTGGATGGCGCGCGCGACGAGCTCCTTGCCCGAGCCGGTCTCTCCGTGGATCAGGACGGTCGAGTCGGTCGGCGCGACCGTCTCGACCTGCCGGAGGACCCGCCGGAGCGCCTCGCTCCGCCCGACGATCTCGTCGAAGCTCATCTCGCTCCGGATCTCGTCCTCGAGGTAGAGCTTCTCCCGCGCGAGCTGGTCC
>CAYVPO010000150.1:0-4423 GCA_964453825.1 uncultured Holophagales bacterium | reverse complement strand
AGGACGACGCTCGCGACGTCGCACCGGAGGACCCTGCGGACGTTCGCGGAGATCGCGCGGAGGAGCTCCTCCAGGTCGAGGTTCGCGAGGACGGCGCTTCCGACCTCGAGGACGAGCCGAAGCCGCTCGCTGCTCCGCTCGAGCCTCTCGTGCGCGACTCGGACCCGCTCGAATCCGGCCGCCCCGTCGACGGCGAGCGCGACGAGGTCGGCGACGACCGAAAGGAACTCCGCCTCCTTCTCGTCGTACTCGCCCGGACGGAAGCTCCCGAACGTCATCGCGCCGACCGGGCGACCCGCCGTGAGCAGCGGGACGGCGAGGAAGGAGCGGATGCCGTGACGCTCGAGCGCCGCCTCGAGCCTCGGAAACGTCGGCTGCTCCGCGGGAGGGGGCCAGGCCACGCCCCGCCGGTTGGCGGCGACCCAGGCCTCGACGGTCTCCTCGAGCGGGATCGACTCCGGCACCGGGACGATCGACTGCTCGTCCACACGCCAGACCTTCCAGGTCGGGCCTCGCCCGGGGACGTCGCCCAGGTAGAGGCTCATGAAGTCGAACGTGGCGATCTGCCGCAGCTCGCGCGCGAGGCGCCCGACCAGCTCCCCGGGGTCGCGGATGACGCCGAGGACGTTCGAGATCCCGAGGAGCGCCCGGTAGCGCTCCTCCCGGGAGACCGTCGGGGCAGGGTCCTCGCTCATCGCCGCTTCGCGTTCCGGGACGCCAGAATAGCCGGACGCCCGCTTCGCGGGGCGCGGCTCCGCCGCCCCGGCGTCAGGGGTTCGGCATCAGGGCCCGGGCTTCGTCCGAGACCTTGATGATCGCTTCGCCCTTCAGCTTCTCGACGTACTCGGCGAGCTTCTTCTGGAACTGCGTCTCCTGCTCCTTCCGCAGGATCTCGCCCTTCGCCTCGGCAAAGGGGCGATAGCCGGCCGGGACCTTTTCGACGACCTTCAGGACGTGCCACCCCGACTTCGTCTCGAGCGGGTCGGAGACGCCCCCGGCGGGAAGGGAGAAGGCGGCGGCGTCGAGCGCGGCCGCGAGCTCTCCGCGCCCGAACGTCCCCATGTCGCCCCCCTTCGTGCGCGTGGCGCCGTCGGAGAAGCGGACCACGACGTCCTCGAACTTCGCTCCCCCTTTCGCGAGCGACGCGGCCTCGCGCGCCTTCTCCTCCGCCCCGGGCCCCGCGTTGACGAGGATCTCGGAGACGCGGACCTTCTCGGGGACGGCCCACGTCTCCTTCTGCCGCTCGTAGACGAGGCGGAGGGCGTCGTCGGAGAGGTCGACCCTGCTGTTCACCTCCCGACCGACGACGCGCTGGATCGTGGACGTCCGCTTCAGCTGCTCGCGAAGCCGGGCCGGGCTGAGGTTCGAGGCGGCCAGCGCTCGGACGAACTCCTCCTCCGAGGCGATGCCGTTCTGCTCCTTGAGGTGCTTCACCTGCTCCTCGACCTCGGCGTCGGTCGCGACGAGGTCGAGATCCCGCGCCCGGTCCTCGAGGAGAGACTCGTCGACGAGCTCCTTGAGCGCCGCCCTCCGGACGTCGTCGCGGCGCCCCGGGTCGAGGTCCGGGGGAGCCTCGGCGAGGACCGCGCGCACCCGGTCGTCGAGCTGGCTCTGCGTGACGATCCGCCCGTTCACGTGGACGAGGATCTGGTCGATGACCTCGGCGCTCACGGGGAGCGCGAAGAGGGACAGGAGGGCGAGGACGGCGGTGCCGGGACGGCGTCGGTGGAGCGTCACGGCGCGGAGTCTAGCGAAAAGCGGGCCGCTCCCCCGACGTAGGGGAACGGGAGATGCTCTTCGATGACGGCGACGCGGTGCCGCTTGCGGACCTCGTCGAGGAGGCGCTCGAGCGCCTCGCTGCTCCGCTTCTCGGAAAGCGCCAGCCGGAGGGCCGGCCGCGCCTCCTCGAACGGGACGACCCGCCCGTCCGCCCGCTCCTCCACTCGGAAGAGGTGGACCCCGTGCCCGGCCGGCTGGGGCGGGCTGACGCCTCCGACCGGGAGGCCCCAGATCGCCTTCTCGAACTCGCCCGGCAGGTCGGTGCGCGAGAGCCAGCCGAGCCCTCCCCCCGACGGCGCGTTCGGGGCGCGGCTCACCTCACGCGAGACCTTCTCCCACGCTTCTCCCGCGAGGACCCGCTTGCGCGCCGCTTCGGCGGCGGGCCGGTCGGGGAGAATCATCTGCGAGAGCTTCACGAGGGGAGGGTGCTGCCACCGCGCCGGGTCCGCGTCGTATTCGGCCCGGAGGTCGTCGTCGGTGATCTCTCCGAGGCGTGCGGCCCGGGCGAGGACCTCGGCCCGCTTCTCGGCCGCCGTCTTTCCCGACGGCGGGGGCTCCGCCTCGGCCACGGCCCGCTCGAGGAGCCGCTCGTCGAGATACTGGTCGAGGAGGCTCGAGGCGACCTGAGGGGAGACCTTCCCGAGGCCGGCTCCCGCGGCGGCCCGAACGTAGTTCTCGAGCTCCTCCTCCTCCACCGGCTCGTCGCCGACCATCGCGACGACCGTGGCCCGGGCGGCGGCCCGGGGCCCCTTCCGGGCGCAGCCGGTCGCCGCAAGGGCGGCGGCGACGAAGAGGACGAGGAGGTACGCGGCCCGCCTCACCGGGGCCCTCCCCCGAAAGCCGCGAGGAGGCCCGGCGCGAAGGCCGCGGAGGAGCGCGCGAGGGAGACGAGGAAGCGCCCTGCGACCCCGCAGACCTCCTCCGTGTCGGGCGGAAGCCCCCGGAAGAGCTCCGGCGCGCGGAACGACTCCGGCCCCGAGGCCGCGAGGCCCTTCGCCCGGATCGCCCCGAGGAGCCGGTCGGGGTCGAGGCGGTGCCCCGTGTCGAGCGTCACCGCGAGCTCGGCGCCGCGTCGCTGCAGGGCGCGGACGCCGAGGTCGAGCGCGAGGAGCCGCAGCCGCCCGAGGCCGAGGAGCCGCGCGAACTCAGGCGGCGGCGCCCCGTAGCGGTCCGTCGCCTCCTTCTCGAGGAGGTCGAGGGCGTCGATTCCGTCCGCGCTCGCGAGCCGCTTGTAGAGCGCCATCCGGAGGCTCTCCTCTCCGATCCACTTCTTCGGCAGGCCCAGGGGAAGGCCGAGCTGGAGCGTGACCTCCCGCTTCTCGGCGACCGGCTCCCCCTTCAGCTCTCCGATCGCCTCCTCGAGGAGCGACACGTACGTCTCGAACCCGACGGCGTCGATGTGCCCCGACTGCTCGCCGCCGAGGACGTTGCCCGCGCCCCGGATCTCGAGGTCCTTCGCGGCGATCCGGAAGCCCGCCCCGAGGTCCGAGAACTCCTGGATCGCCCGGAGCCTCCGGCGCGCGTCGTCGCTGAGCGGCGTCCCGGGCGGGACGAGGAGCCAGCAGGAGGCGGGCTTGTCGCTCCGGCCGACCCGCCCGCGCAGCTGGTAGAGCTGCGAGAGGCCGTAGAGGTCGGCCCGGTCGATGATCATCGTGTTCGCGGTCGGGATGTCGAGGCCGTTCTCGACGATCGTCGTCGCCAGGAGGAGGTCGGCCGCGCGCGTCGTGAACGCACGCATCGCGCGCTCGAGCTCTCCCTCCGACATCTGACCGTGCCCGACGACGACGCGGCACTCCGGCACGAGCTCGGCGAGCCGCTCGCGCCACACGCCGAGCCCCTCGATCCGGTTGTGGACGAGGTAGACCTGCCCGCCCCGGTCGAGCTCCGCCCGGATCGCCTCGCGCACCACCTCGTCCCCCTGCGGAACGACGTGCGTCGAGATCGCGAGGCGGTCCTTCGGAGGCGTCTCGATGACCGACAGGTCGCGGATGCCGCCGAGCGCGAGGTTCAGCGAGCGCGGGATCGGCGTCGCCGACATGGAGAGGACCTCCACCGAGGCGCGGAGCTCCTTCAGCTTCTCCTTCTGGGCGACGCCGAAGCGCTGCTCCTCGTCGATGACGACGAGGCCGAGGTCCTTGAAGGCGACGTCCTTCGAGAGGATCCGGTGCGTCCCGACGACGACGTCGAGCGTCCCCTCCGCGAGGCGCCGCACGACCTCCTTCTGCTCGTCGGAGGTCCGGAAGCGGGAGAGGAGGTCGATCGTCACCGGGAAGGCCGCGAAGCGGCGGCGGAGCGTCCGGTGGTGCTGGTCGGCGAGGATCGTCGTCGGCGCCAGGATCGCCGCCTGCTTGCCGTCGAGGACGCACTTGAAGACGGCCCGCATCGCGACCTCGGTCTTCCCGTAGCCGACGTCGCCGCAGAGGAGCCGGTCCATCGACTTCTCCGACTCCATGTCGCGCTTGATGTCGCGGATCGCCGAGAGCTGGTCGGGCGTCTCCGTGAACTCGAACGCCTCCTCGAACTCCTTCTGCCAGGGCGAGTCCTTCGAGAACGCGTGGCCCGGCGTCGTCGCCCGCCGCGCATAGAGCTTCAGGAGCTGCTCGGCGATGTCCTTGACCGCCTTCCGGACGGACGCCTTCCGCTT
>CAYVPO010000149.1:0-9121 GCA_964453825.1 uncultured Holophagales bacterium | reverse complement strand
GCGACCTGACGGGGGAGGACTTCGTCTGGGTCGACGAGTCGGCCATCCGGTCGCGGACGACGCCCTCCGACGTCCTCGTCCTCGAGCGGCGGGAGTGGGGCGACTTCTACGGCTGGGTGAACGAGGTGCGGGACCGCGAGACGCTCCTCGCCTCGGGGCGCGAGGCCTCGTGGCGGAAGGTGGCCGAGCTCCTGCCGCGGGCGCTCGAGATCCACGAGGAGGCGCTTCGGCTCGAGCGGGGCCCCATCGGGGCCGTCAACTTCGAGAAGGAGAAGCTCCGCCTCGCGCGGAAGAAGCTCGACCTCGAGGGGGCGGCGAGCGGGCAGAAGAGGGAGGCCCTCGAGGCGGAGGAGCGGGCGCTCCAGGCCGAGTACGAGCGGCTCTTCGCGGAGCTGCAGGCGGTTCGGGCCCGGGTGAAGGCCGTCCTCGTCCTCGAGACGGCGGGAGGCCTGACGAAGGAGCTCCCGCTCTCGCAGGTCGTCCGGGCCGACCGCGTGAACGGGATGGGGCGACTCGCGAAGGCGGGGCGCTACGCCGCGAACGTCTGGGCGTTCGTGACGGAGGACCCCCGCGAGTCGAACACCGAGGGCGGGGTCTTCCCGGCGATCTTCGGGACGGTCCTGATGGTCCTGATCATGAGCGTCGTCGTGACGCCGCTCGGCGTCCTGACGGCCTTCTACCTCCGCGAGTACGCGAAGCAGGGGCCGGTCGTCAGCGCGGTGCGGATCGCCGTGAACAACCTCGCCGGCGTTCCGTCGATCGTCTACGGCGTCTTCGGTCTCGGCTTCTTCATCTACTTCGTCGGCGGGTCGATCGACCGGCTCTTCTACCCGGAGGCGCTCCCCGCGCCGACGTGGGGGACGGGCGGAATCCTTTGGGCGTCGCTGACGCTCTCGCTCCTGACGGTGCCCGTCGTCATCGTCTCCGCGGAGGAGGGGCTCGCCGCGATCCCGCGCGGGATGCGCGAGGCCTCCCTCGCCCTCGGCGCGACGAAGTTCGAGACGATGTGGCGGGTCGTCCTGCCGGCGGTGATGCCGTCGATCCTGACGGGGCTCATCCTGGCGATGGCCCGCGCGGCGGGCGAGGTGGCGCCGCTCATGATCACCGGCGTCGTGAAGCTGGCGCCATCGCTCCCGGTCGACGGCTTCGCCCCGTTCTTCCATCTCGACCGGAAGTTCATGCACCTCGGTTTCCACATCTACGACGTCGGCTTCCAGTCGCCGAACGTCGACGCGGCCCGCCCGATGGTCTTCACGACGACGATCCTCCTCATCCTGATCGTCGTCGCCCTCAACCTCACGGCGATCGTCATCCGGGGACGGCTCCGCCGGAAGCTCCGTTCCTCCGGGATCTGAGGTACGTCATCATGGAAGCCCAGACGATGGCCCCGCCCGTCACCGCCCCGCCGCTCGAGCTTCGGACCGTCCCGCGTCCGGACGACGCGGCCACGGGCGCGCCGCCGCTGATCGAGCTCGAGAAGTTCAGCTTCTGGTACGGGGAGAAGCAGGCGCTCTTCGACATCGACCTGAAGGTCCGCGAACGCTCCGTCACCGCCTTCATCGGCCCCTCCGGCTGCGGCAAATCGACCCTGCTCCGGTGCCTGAACCGGATGAACGACCTGATCGACGGCGTCCGACAGGAGGGCTCCCTCCGGGTGGCGGGGCAGGACCTCTACGCGCCGGACGTCGACGTCGTGAGCGTACGCAAGCGGCTCGGGATGGTCTTCCAGAAGTCGAACCCGTTTCCGAAGTCGATCTTCGAGAACGTCGTCTACGGCCTGCGGATCCAGGGGGAGAGGAACAAGACCGTGCTCAGGGACGCGTGCGAGTCGGCGCTCCGGGGCGCGGCCCTCTGGGACGAGGCGAAGGACCGGCTCGACGACAGCGCCCTCGCCCTTTCCGGCGGCCAGATGCAGCGCCTCTGCATCGCCCGGGCCCTCGCCGTCGAGCCGGAGGTCGTCCTGATGGACGAGCCCTGCTCGGCCCTCGACCCGATCGCGACCGCCAAGATCGAGGAGCTCATCTTCGCTCTGAAGGAACGCTTCACGATCGTCATCGTCACGCACAACATGCAGCAGGCCGCCCGCGTCTCCGACGAGACCGGCTTCTTCATGCTCGGAAAGCTCGTGGAGTTCGACCGGACCGACGTCATCTTCACCCGCCCGAAGGAGAAGATGACCGAAGACTACATAACCGGGAGGTTCGGTTGATGAGAGGGTGGGGGGTCCGGGGGGGCGCGCGCGGGGTACGTCACCTCGGCGGCGCCGTTCGACTCGAGATGGGGGTCCGGGGGGCGCGCGAAGCTCAGCCCCCCGGCGAGCAAGCCCCCCCGGCGAGCGACTACATCACCGGGAGGTTCGGTTGAAGGAGAACGGCGGCGCGCCGGCGCGCTGGCGGATCGCCGTCGTCGAGGACGACGAGGACCTCGCCTTCACGCTCGTCTACAGCCTGCGGAAGGACGGGCGCTTCGAGCCGGTCCGGTACGCGGGGGGCCTCGTCGCGCTCGACGAGCTGACGGAGCGCCCGCCGGACCTCGTCCTCCTCGACCTGAACCTGCCGGACGTGGACGGCCTGACGATCTGCCGGGAGCTCCGGAGGCACGAGGCGACGCGGCGCGTCCCGATCCTCATGCTGACGGCCCGCGCCGAGGAGCGCGACAAGCTCCTCGGTTTCGACCTCGGCGCGGACGACTACGTCACGAAGCCCTTCTCCATGAAGGAGCTTCTCGCCCGGATCGCGGCCCGGCTCCGGCGCGGCGAGGGCGGCGCGCCGGCGCCGGACGAGCTCTTCGACGACGGAAAGATCCGGGTCGACCGGGCGCGCCATCTCGTCGAACGCGACGGGAAGGCCGTGCACCTCACGAAGAAGGAGTTCGACCTGCTCTGGCTCCTGATCCGGAGCGGGGGGCGGGTCGTCAGCCGGGAGACGATCCTCTCGCGCCTCTGGGACTACGCCGCCGACGTCGAGACGCGGACGGTGGACGTCCACGTCCGTTCGATCCGGAAGAAGCTCGGGGACGACGTCGTGGAGACGGTCGTCGGCGTCGGCTACAGGTATCCGGAATGAAGGCCTCCGTCCCGATCCGGCTCCGCCCGGCCCTGGAAGCGCTCGCGCTCGGGGCGATCACGGTGGCCGTCGTCGGGCTCGAGACGCGCGCCCTTCTCGCGGGCGCTCTCGTCGCGACGGCGTTCTTCGCGATCCGGCTTCGCCGGATGCGGGAGCTCGACCGGGTCCGCCAGGGGGTCGCGGTGGCGGCGACGGGGACGCGACCGGAGGAGTGGAAGGGCCTTTCGCCCGAGACGGCCGAGGTCGTCGAGGCGCTCCACCGCTTCGCCGATCTCGTCGCGCGCGAGAGGCAGGGGAGCGAGCGGGCCCGAGTCCTCGCCCGGACCGTCTTCGAGGAGGTCCCCGTCGGCCTCGTCGTCGTCGACCGGGGCCTCGCCGTCCTCGACGTAAACCCGACGGCCCGCGTTCTCTTCGGCGTGCCGGCCTCGGCTCCCTGCGCCGCGCTCCACGACCTCGTGCGGGCGCCGGAGGTCCACGCCCTCTTCCGGTCATTGGACGGGCTGGCGGAGGAGGCGCCCGCGCCGGTCGTCGTCCGCATCGAGGGGCGGGAAGGGGGCGAGCGCTTCCTCGAGGTGGCCGCGCGCGCGGTGCCGGGCCGGCCGCGCGCCGGGGAGCCGGCCGCGATCGGAGTGGCCCGCGACGTGACCGAGCGGGAGCGGACCGAGCGGATGCGGCGGCAGTTCGTCGCGGACGTGTCTCACGAGCTTCGGACGCCGCTCGCGACGATCCGGGCGGCGGGCGAGACCCTCTCCGGCGAGGAGGGCCTCGGCGAGGACGCCGCTCGCCTCGTCGGGATCGTGGAGCGGCAGGCCTCGCAGATGCAGGACCTCGTCTCCGACCTGACCGACCTCTCCCAGATCGAGGCGGGCTCCGTGACGATCCAGCTGGAGGTCGTCCCCGTCGCGGGCCTCCTCGCGAGCGTCGCGAAGGACCTCGAGGCGGCAGCGCGGGCGCGGGAGGTGGAGGTGGCGGTCGAGGCGCCTCCCGGGCTCTCGGTCCACGGCGACCGGCGTCGCCTCGCGCAGGTCTTCCGAAATCTGCTCGACAACGCGATCAAGTTCTCGCCCTCCGGCGAGCGGGTCGAGCTCCGGGCAGAGTCCGTGTCGGAGGCGGGCGCGCAGGTGGCCCGGGTTCACGTCGTGGACCGCGGGATCGGGATCCCCGCGAGCGAGCAGGTGAAGATCTTCCAGCGCTTCTACCGGATCGACCCGTCGCGGACGAAGTCGGTCCCGGGGACGGGCCTCGGCCTCTCCATCGTCAAGCACCTCCTCATCCTCCACGGCGGAACGATCCGCGTGGAGTCCGAACCCCTTTGCGGGAGCCGGTTCACCGTCTCGCTTCCGGCTGCCGCAGCCGCCGCGCTCAAGGAGGCCTCATGAAGGAACATTTCTCGGAGCTCCTCGAACGGCTCCGCCGTCAGCTGATCGGGATGGGCGCGGAGGTCGAGAGCCAGATCCGCGTCGCCGTGGAGGCGCTCGTGGAAGGGGACGCGGCGAAGGCGCGTTCCGTCTGCGAGCGTGACCCGGTCATCAACGACCTCGAGGTGCGGAACGAGGAGGCCGTCATCCAGCTCCTCGCCACGCAGCAGCCGGTCGCGAGCGACCTGCGGCTCCTGGTGGCGGCGGTCCGGATCAACGCGGACCTGGAGCGGATCGGCGACCACGCCGTGAACATCGCGCAGGCCGCCGAGCGGCTCGCGAGCGTCCGGCCGTTCAAGCCCTGGATCGACATTCCGCACATGGCCGAGGTCGTCCGCGGGATGCTCCGCGATTCCCTCGACGCGTTCGTGAGGCGCGACACGGCTCTCGCAAAGAAGGTCCTCGAGCGCGACGACGTCGTCGACGCGAAGAACCTCTCGCTCATCCGCGAGCTGCTGACCTACATGGCCGAGAACCCGGCGCTCATCAGCCGGTCGATCGAGATCATGCTCATCTCCCGGAACCTCGAACGGGTGGCCGATCTCGCGACGAACATCGCGGAGGAGACGATCTTCATCGCCGAGGGGCTCGTCATCAAGCACCAGGGGACGCGACCGGAGGAGCCGGACGCGCGCTGAGGGGCCGCCGGTGACCGAAGAGGCCCGGCTCCGGGCAGCGGCCCTCGTCCGGCGGACGTTCGTCGTCCTCCTCGCGTGGGCGGCGGTCGCGACCGGCTTCCTCGGGGCGGAGCGGACGTTCCGGGCCGGGACGCCGGTCTCCCTCGCCGCGGGTGCGGCGGTCGTCGCCGCGTTCCTGGCCGTCGTCCTCGGCGGAGGAGAGCGCCTCGCGGCAGCCGTGGCCGGCCTGGCCGTCCGGGCCGAGAAGGTCCCCGCGGGGCGCTGGCTCGCCGGATGCGTCGCGGCGGCCGCGGGAGTCCGCGTCGCCTGGGGCGCTTTCCTGACGCCGCGGCAGGTTTCCGACATGGAGCTCTACTACGCGTTCGCGCGGAGCCTCGCCGAGCGGGGCGTCTTCGAGCACGGCGGGGACCGGGTCTTCGGCCCGCCCGGCGTCTCGCTCCTCCTCGCGCCGCTCGTGAAGCTCTTCGGCGCCGGGACGTGGCTTCCCCTCGCCGTGAACGTCGTCTTGGCGGCGGGGACGGTTCTCGTCGCCGGCGCCCTCGCACTCCTCGTGGCGGACGGGCGGACGATGCGGGTCGCCACGCTCCTCGTCGCCCTCTGGCCGAACGCCGTTCTCCTCTCGGGGCTCGTCAGCAAGGAGCTCCTCGTCCTCTTCCTCCTCCCGCTCGGCGCGCTCCTCTACCTGCGCGCGACGGAAGGGGCCGGGCGGGACGGGAAGGGACTCCTCCTCGCCGCTGGTCTCGCCCTCGGCGCGGCGACGCTCGCGCAGCCGAACACGCTCGTCCTCCTTCCCGCGTTCGCGGCGCTCGAGCTCCTGCGCCGGGCGCATCTCCGGTCCGCGGTCCTCCGGCTCGGCCTCCTCGGGGCGGGAACGGCGCTCGCGGTCTCGCCCTGGACGATCCGGAACGCGCTCCTCTTCGGTCGGTTCGTCCCCGTCTCCGTGAACTTCGGCCACGCGATGCTCGTCGGGAACCACGATGGCGCCGACGGCGGATTCCGGCCGGTCCGGACGCCGTATCTCGGGATGCCCGAGGTCGAGTACGACCGGCTCGCCCTCCGGAAAGCGCTCGACTGGATCCGCGAGAACCCGGGGCGGTTCCTCGCGCTCGTCCCCCGCAAGCAGATGGTCTTCCTCGGCGACGACGGCGACGGCGCCTACCACGCCCTGAAGTGGGCGTACGGGATCGGAGACGCGCGCTACGCGCTCGCGAAGGCGGTCTCGAACGGCTGGTGGGTCGGCGTCCTCGCCCTCGTGGCCGTCGCGCTGTCGGGGCAGCGGGGCCGCGAGGCCGACCGGGACCCCCGGCTCGCGCTCGGAATCCTCTTCTTCTTCTGCCTCCTCGCGCTGCTGAGCGTCACCGAGAGCGGCTCGAGGCACCACCTCGCCCTCTCGCCGTTCCTGGCTCTCCTCGCAGGCCTCCTGGCCCGGCCGGCCGGCGACGCGGCGTCGCGCGCCTGACGCGAGCGCGCGGCGGCGAAGGGAAGCGGGGCCGTTCAGCCGCGCGCGAACGCCAGGAGCGTCTCCTTGACCTTCGTGCCGGGGCCGAGGAGCGCGACGAGGGCGCGGGCGTAGCTCGCGAGCTGGGGCGCGTAGAGCGCTTCGCGCTCGGCGCGGACGGCCGGCGTCGGGAGGCGGTCGGTCTTCCAGTCGACGACGACCCAGCCGTCCTCCTCCTCGAAGAGGAGGTCGACCTTCCCCTCGACGAGCGGCGCGCCGTCGAGCGCGTCGTCGCGGAAGAGGATCGGCAGCTCGACGAAGCGACGCCGCGCGGCGCGAGCGCGGGCGACGACCGGGTGCGCGAAGAGGCGCTCGACGAGCCGGACCGCCTCGGCGTGCGCGGCCGGGTCGAGCGGGACCGTCGACGCCGCGACGGCCTCGGCGGCGGAGGCGGGCGGCGTGCGCGACGGGTCGAGGAGGAGCTCCATCGCCTCGTGGACGGCGGTCCCGAGGCGGACGGCCGGCCCGTGGACCTCGTCCGGACGTTCGAGGGACGGGAGGTCCTCGGGCGAGGCGACGTCCTCGCCGCCGGGAAGGAACGGCTTCCCCGGGGCTTCCTTCTCGCCCGAGCGGCGGAGTGGGCGCGAAGCCGTCGCCCGGGCCCGCGCGAGGCGCACCTCGGCGGCCGCCATCTCGGCCTCGAGGTCGATCTCGAACGCCGGGGCGGGCGCCTTCCCCGGAGGAGGGGGAGCGGAGACGTCTGGGAGGACGACCTCGACGAGGGGGGCGAGGCGCGGCGGGAGCGCCTCGGCGAAGGCGATCGGCGCGAGGAGGCTCTTGCCGATCGTGTCCGACACCTCCCCGGACTTCAGCCGGCGGCGCCTCCGGAACCAGGAGAGGACGAGCGTCTTCTTCGCCCGCGTCAGCGCGACGTAGAGCTGCCGCTTCTCCTCGGCGAGCTCGCGGGCGTCGTCGAGCTGCGCAATCGAGCCGAAGCCCGGGGTCCGGATCGTCCGTCCGCGCATCGACGCGCTGAGCGCGAGCGGCTTGCCGGGGCCGGTGTGGACCAGTGTCCTGCGGCCGGCCGTCCGCTCGCGGTCGCGGAAGCCGAGGCTCGCGACGACGACCGTGTCGAACTCGAGCCCCTTCGCCTTGTGGAGCGTCATGAGGCGGACGGCGTCCTCGTCCTCCTCGAACGCGCGCGGCTCCGAGACCTTCTCCTCGAGGCGTTGCGCGAGGCGGGCGACGGCGTCGCGGAACGGGAGCCCCTCCCCGTCGAGCGCGCGGGCGAGGACGAGGAGGCGGTCGAGGTTCGCCGCGGCCTGGAGGGGGTTGACGACGGCCCCGCTCTCGACGGCGGCGAGGGCCGAGCGCGACGAGAGGAGGTCGAGGAGCGTCTCGGCGAGGGGGCGCGCGTGCCGGCGGGCTCGGAGCGCCACCAGCGCCCCGAGCGCTTCGGCGACGGGGCCGCTCGCCGGAGCGGTCGCCGGGTCGTCGAAGCGGGTGCCCGCCTCGGAGGCGTCGAGGAGCTCGACGTCGGTGAGGCCGAAGAGGAACGACTTCAGCGCGGCGACCGTGGAGATGGAATCGGCCGGGTCGTCGATCGCGCGGAGCGCGGCGACGACCGCCGCCGTCTCCTCGCGCCGGTAGAAGCTGACCCCCCCCTCGAGGACGGCCGGGATTCCGGCCTCGCGGAAGACTTCCTGGTAGAGGTCGATCGCGTCGTTCGACCCGAGGAGGACGGCCGTCCCGCGGAAGCCGCCCTCGGAGAAGCGCGAGAGGAGGAGGTTCGCGACGGCCCGCGCCTCCTGGAGCTTCACTTCCGCATCGAGGCCGTCGTCGTCGGCCTCGGAGCCGGGGGCGGTCCTCCCGTCCTCGAGTCCGTCGTGGAGGTCGGGGACCTCGGGCGCCGCGAGGAAGAGGACCTGCCCGTCGTCGGGTCGGGCGAGCTTCGCCGGATCGGGCGCGAACGGCGCGTGGACGACCTCCCAGGGTTCTCCCGGCGCGGATTCGAAGACGCTCTCGAAGAGGCCGTTCGCGAAGTCGAGGAGGCGGGGCGAGGAGCGGAAGTTCGTGACGAGCGAGAGCCGGTCGGAGGGGGGGAGGCGATCGGCGACCTGCCGGTAGATCTCGACGTCGGCGCGGCGGAAGCGGTAGATCGACTGCTTCGGGTCGCCGACGAGGAAGAGGGCGGACGGAGCGGGGACGAGGTCGTCCCAGCGCAATTCGTCCTGCACGCCGTCCTGGCAGGAGATCCGGAGGACGATCTCGGCCTGGACCGGATCGGTGTCCTGGAACTCGTCGACGACGAGGTGCGGGAAGCGGGCCTGGAAGTGCTCTCGGGCGGCCCGCGAGGTGCGGAGAAGGTCGCGGGCGGCGAGGAGGAGGTCGTCGAAGTCGAGGAGGCCGCGCTCACGCATCCGAGTCGCGAGGCGCGGGAGGAGTCCGCCGCGGATCGCAGTCGCGACCCGCGCGAGGAGCCTCTCGTCGGGGAGCGACGCGAGGCGATCCGGCAGCTCCTTCCATTTGTCCCGGAAGGCGTCGGCGAGCTCCTTCAGGCGG
>CAYVPO010000148.1:0-9129 GCA_964453825.1 uncultured Holophagales bacterium | reverse complement strand
ACCATCGTCCCGGCCGAGCGGAATCGGTCGAGGCTCCTCCCGTCGCCGCCGCCTTCGGACGCTCCTCCGACGGCCGGCGGGGACGACACCTCGGTGACGACGGTCGTCGTCGCAGCGACGTGGTCGTCGTGCCAGGCCGCGAGGAGGCGCCGCACGACGATGTCGTAGAGCGCCTTCTCGTCTCCCGCGAGCCCGCGCGGCACGTGAGGCGTGGGGACGATCGCGTGGTGGTCGCTCACTTTCGCGTCGTCGACGAAGCGCGGGCCGAGCGGCCGCTCGCTCGTCCCCGTCGCGAAGAGCCGCCCCCATCCCGGCTCCAGCGCCGCGAGGACCGCCGGGAGCATTGCCGCCACGTCGCGCGAGAGGTGCCGGCTGTCGGTCCGCGGGTAGGTGATCGCCTTCCTCTCCTCGTAGAGGCGCTGCGCCACGTCCAGAGTCTTCTTCGCGCTCCAGCCGAGGAGCCGGTTCGCGTGCCGCTGGAGCTCGGTCAGGTCGAAGAGCTGCGGCGGCGGCACCCTTCGCGTCTTCGACTCGACCGACGCGACGGCGGCCCGCCCCTCCCGCACGCGCGCGACGATCGCCTCCGCCGCGACGCCGTCCTTCGGGAGACGCTTCCCGCCCTCCTCCTTCGTCGCCGGTTCGAACCAGGTCCCGCGGTAGCGGCCCGATTCCCCTTCGAACGTCGCGACGACCTCCCGGTACTCCTCGGGGACGAACGCCCGGATCGCGAGCTCGCGCTCCACGAGGATCGCGAGGGTGGGCGTCTGGACGCGGCCCACCGTCAGCGGCTCCCCGTGCGCGAGCGTGAACGCCCGCGAGAAGTTCATCCCGACGAGCCAGTCGGCCCGGCTCCGTCCGCGCGCCGCGTCGGCGAGCCGGTCGTAGTCCCGCGCCGGACGGAGCCTCGCGAGCCCGTCGCGGATCGCCTCGGGAGTGAGCGACGAGATCCAGAGCCGCTTCACCGGCTTCGTGCCGCCCGCCAGCTCGTAGAGCTGGCGGAAGATGAGCTCCCCCTCCCGTCCGGCGTCCGTCGCACAGACGACCTCCGAGACGTCCGGGTCGGAGAGGACCCGGCGCACCGCCGCGAACTGATCCGCCGCGCGGTCGAGGACGACGAGCGGCCACGCCGAGGGGAGCATCGGGAGGCGGTCGCGCCGCCAGACCTGCCACTCGGGGTTCATCCGGCCCGGCTCGGCGAGAGCGACGAGGTGGCCGACGGCCCAGGTCACGATCCAGCCGTCGCCGACGAGGCAGCCGTCCCCGCGCCGGGTCGCCCCGACGACGGCCGCGAGGTCCCTCCCCACGCTCGGCTTCTCCGCGACGATCGCCACGGTCCGGCTGTTTCGCCTCGGGGTCTCTGCTCCCCGCGGCACGGGTCCGGGCTCGCGCCGGACCCGCCCTCGCTCGACCAACGAAGTCCTCCGGCGGCCCGCTCCCGGGCCGCCGGAGGACGATAGAGCATTCGGGCCGCGCCGACGCGTCCGGTCCGGAGCGCGCTACCGTGCCGCGAGGAAGCCGCCGCCCGCGAGCAGGATCCCGGCCTCCTCGGCGGGCGCCGGAGGCGCGAAGAGGTATCCCTGCCCGAGATCGCAGCCCATCTCCCGCAGCGTCCTCGCCGTCGCGGCGTCCTCCACTCCTTCGGCGACGACCCCGAGGTCGAGGCTGTGGGCGAGCTGCACCGTCGAGCGGACGACGGCGAGGTCCTTTCCGCCCGCCGCCATCCCGGCCACGAACGACCGGTCGATCTTCAGGACGTCGACGGGGAGCCGCGTGAGGTAGGCGAGGGAGGAGTACCCCGTTCCGAAGTCGTCGATCGCGAGGCGGGCCCCCGAGTCGTGCATCCGACCCAGCATCTTCAGCGCCGTCTCCGGGTCGGACATGACCGCCGACTCCGTCAGCTCGAACTCCACGAGCCCCGGGTCGACGCCGACCGACTTCATGATCTCCTCCAGCCTCTCAGGGCAGCTTCGGTCGACGAGGTTCCTCGCCGAAAGGTTCACGGCCATCGTCAGCTTCGGCAGCTGCCGGTTCCAGACCGAGAGCTGCTCGAGCGCCCGCCGGACGACCCAGGAGGTGAGGGCGACCATGCCGTCGGTCGCCTCGGCGAACGGCACGAACTGACCCGAGCCGAGAAGGCCGAGGCGCGGGTGCCGCCAGCGGACGAGGGCTTCGAAGCCCTCGATGAAGTCGTACTGGAGAGCCACCTTCGGCTGGAAGTGGAGGACGAGCTGCCCCTCCCGGATGGCCCTCCCGAGGTCCGAGAGGATGGTCAGTCGCTCGGGCGTGTGCTCGTCGAGGTCGGGTTCGTAGCAGGCGACGCCGCCGGGGCCCTTCTTCGCGACGTGCAGCGCCACGTCGGCGCAGCGGAGGAGCCCGTGGCTCACCCGGGCATGGAAAGGGAAGCAGGCGACCCCGGCGCACGCGCCGATCTCGAGCCCCATCCCTGCGACCCGGAACGGCTCCCCGAGCCACGCGAGGATCTTCCACGCGGCCGCCTCCCCCTCTTCCCGGCTCTCCGCTCCCGGCACGACGATCGCGAACTCGTCGCCCCCCAGCCGGAAGGCCTCCATGCCGTCGGCGCACCTCTCCGAGAGTCGCGCGCCGACCTGGACGAGGAGCTCGTCCCCGAAGTTGTGCCCGAGCGTGTCGTTGATCTCCCGAAACCAGTCGAGGTCGAGGAGGACGAGCGCGGCGGTGCCGCCTCCGACCGTCTCGGCCAGAGCTCCGAACCGCCGGTGGAACCCGGCCCGGTTCGGCAGGCGGGTGAGCGCGTCCCGGAAGGCCCGCTCCTCGAGCTCGCTCCGGTGCCTCGCATTCGCGACCGCGAGCGAGACGGCCCGGGCGATTCCCTCGAACGTCTCGGCGTCCTCGGGCCGAATCGACCGCCCTTCCGGGAAGATCACGTTCACCGTCCCGAGAAGCCTCCCCCCGTGCTCGAGCGGGAGCCGGGCGCCGAGGACGAGCTCTTCCTCGGTGAAGCCGCGTCCGGCCACGAGACGGAGAGGACCTTCGTGCTCGTCGAGCAAATGGATCGCCACGCGCGGCGGCGCGCTCCCGCCCTTCAGCGCTTCCGCCGTCTCTGCGGCGATCGCTTCCGGGTCGAGCCGCCGCTGAAGGCGGAAGGTCAGGTCGTTCACGAGACGCAGCGCTTCGTTGCGGGCCTCGAGCTCGGCCTTGGCGGCGCGAAGCTCGTTCACGAGCGACGCGACGTCTGCAGGCGTCGTCGCGTCGGAGGCTCCGTCCGTCGATTCGCGAACGTCGGTGGCCGGTTCGTCCATCGCGCCCTCTCCCGCGCGTCCGGGCCGTCCGCCCGGGCCGCGCAGCCCCGCGTCACCCGCGCGACGCCGTCGACGAGTCGATGATATCCCGCGGCGAAGGCTCGGCCGGCCGCTTCGAAGGGGCCGAAGCGAGCGACGCTCGAAAGACCAGGCAGAGGAGGGGGCGGGCGTGGTCCGGCGTGTCCGTAGCCGGAGGCGCGCCCGCGCCGGCGTCATTCCTCGAGGTGGAGGTCCACGATCATCGGCGGCTTCAACGCGCTGATGAGGGGCGTGAAGAGACCGATGAGGAAGAGGACGAACGCGCCCCCGGCGAGCGCCGCGAGGCCCAGCATCAGCGGGACCTTCGCGAGGCGCGCGCCGTCGCGCTCGTTGAGGCTCGCCACGATCTCGGTGGCGGCGAGGGGCGCGTCACCGGCCTTCCGCTTCAGGACGACCCTCTGCTCCTCGATCGCCTTCAGGATCGGCTCGCCCGCGACGTAGACCACGACTCGTCCGGCCGACTCGGACAGCGGCGGGGCGAAGGCCGGGTCGACGAAATGACCGTCGGCCGGGACCTGCGCGAAGTGGTAGACGCCGTACCCGGCTGCCGCGCAGACGAGCAGACCGATCAGGATCGCGAACAGGCGAAAGTGGTTCTGTTTCATTTCCTGCCTTTCCGGAGGTCCGGCTCGGCGGAAGGAAGGAGGGCCGTTCCCCCCGGAGGCCGCGGCGAGCCGGCGAGTCCGGGAGCCAGGGGGATGCGGAGGCGCCGGAGGAGGAAACGGCCGGTTCCGGCGACAACTCGATGATAGACCTTCGAGCGCCTCCTCCGCCGCGGGGCGCTCTCGATCGGAACGGGGCGGTCGCGCCACCGACGCTCCTCGCCGCCGCGGCTTCCCTTCCAGGTCACCCGCTCAGAACCGAATGGAAACGCCCCCGACGCCGTAGGCGAGCCAGGCGAAGCTGTAGACCTCGTCTCCGTCGACGCCCCCCTCGAGCGTCCGCGCGCCGAGGAAGAGATCCACCCCGGGAGAGACCCTCGCCTCGACCCGGGCCGCCACGTCCACCGCGCGCCCCTGGCTCGCCGCAGCGCCGTCGGCCTCGAGGTCGAGCGCGAGGCGCGGCGTCATCTGCCAGCGGACCCCTCCGTAGAGGAGCGGGACGAACCCCGTGTTCGTCTTCGCTTGCGAGGTCCCTCCCTGTTCGAGCTCGATCCGGGCGTCGCGAACCTTGGCCGTCAGCCCCGCACGGAACGAGACCGGCCCCGAGGAGCGGAAGCGCCACACGTACGACAGCCTCCACGAGTCGAAGACCCAGGTCGCGTCCAGCGGCTGACCCGCGGCGAACGTGGCTCCGTCGAACTCGACCGCGCTCTCGGGCGTGAGCCTCGCCTTCGCGCGGAACGGGGCGGCGACGAGGCGGAGGGAACTCCTCTCGCCGAGATCGGCCCAGAGCGTCGCTCGAGCGGCGAGGAAGGGGCCGCGATCGGCCTCGTCGATCGAGAGACGCGTCCCTTCCGTTCCGGGGACGGCGAAGTCGTTCCGGAGCTGCCAGGCGGCCCCCGCCTCGAGGTCGAGCCGGAACCCCTCCGCCGCGGCGGGCCGGTCGGAGAGGAGGAGCGCCGCGATCAGGACGGGAGCCGTACGGGAGAGACATCTCATGACGCCCTCCTTCCGCAGGCGGGCTGCCGACGGATTCTTCGGGTGCGCCCGCGCGCCTACGGCAGCGGAACGTCCTTCAGCGCGAAACGGTAGCGGCGAAGCGTGCTCGGTGTCTTCAGGCGGACCCGGAGCCCCCACTCCGGCCCGGGGGCCTCGGCCCGCGCCGAGACGACGACGAGCCCGCCCCGTTCCTCTCGGTCGGTCGCCCAGGCCGTTCCCTCGGGATCGACGAAGTAGTAGCCCTCGACGCAACCGTTCGGATCGGCGACGCGCAGGACGAGCTCGTCCGGATCGGCCGGCAGCGCCTCGGCCTCCTGCGCGGACGCGAGCGCGATCGTTACGGCGTGCCTGGCGAACGAGTCGGACGCGAGCGTCGATCCGGCCCGGGAGCGGAAGCGGGGAACGGTGACGACGGCACCCGGATCGGCATCGGGAACGTAGAGCTCGATCGTCCCCGAGACCTCGCGGAGCGACGCAGCGGCGCGGGAGGCGAGCTTCAGCGGAACGGAGAGGACGACGGGCGACGCCGCGTCGTTCCCTCGCGGAGGCTCGTGCTTCGCAGCCGCGGCGCCGGCCGGAACGAGGCTCGCCCCGAGGTCGTCCACGGCGATCTCGACGACGACCCGCGCCGTCTCGACGTCGCCCCGTTTCGTCCCCGCGAGAGCGACCTCGATCGTCGTCCCGGCCGGTCCGGCCGCTCCGCCCCGGGCCCGGTCTTCGCGGATTCCGAGGAAGGTCATCTCGAGCGGCGGCGCGGGGACCGGCGTCGCCCGCGGGAGAGGCGTCGGAGTCGGCCTCGCGACGAGGCCACGAACGCGCTCGGGCAGGCCGCACCCCGCCGTCGCGAGAAGCACGGGCAGCAGAGTGAGCAGTGCGTTCGCGGCGCTCCTCCTCACGGCAGAGCGACCTCCTTCAGCTCGAACGGAACGGCCACCACCGATCGCTTCGTGAGGAGCCCGAGGACGAGCGTCGCGTCGGCGGGCGGCGGCTCCGCGAGGAGAAGCTCGAGGGAGCCCCGCTCCCCCGCGGTCGTCGTCTGGAGGCCCGAGGCCGGGAGCTCCGCCCCGTCGGCGCGAAGGACGCGGACGCTCCGGACGCGTTCGACGTCCGTCGATCGGCCCCGCAGGGAGACGACCGTCGGTGCGCTCTCCCCTCGCGGCGCCAGCCGGAGCGAAACGCCGGCGGACCGCAGCGCCGGAGCCGCCAGCGGCGTACCCGGGCGCGCGAAGGCTCGAGGGATCGTCACTTCGGCCCCCGGGTCGCGCGCAGGGATCCAGAGCTCGATCGTCCCGGCGACGGTGACGGAGGCCGCACCGCGCGCCGGGCTCGCGAGGACGATCCAGAGGCCCGGACCGCTCGGACGCTCCTCCCAGCGGGGCGGCTCGGCCTCTTCGAGGAGAACGTCGCGCCCCGTCGCGTCGACTGCGGACGCGAGCCGGAGGCGGAACGCCTTCGCTTCGGCGAGGCCCTCCCCTTCGAGCTTCGGCTGGAGGGTGAGCCGCCCTTCGGTCTCGTTCGAGGCGCTGCGATGACGCGATTCCGCCACCCCGTCGACGACGAGACGGAAGGCCCGCTGCCCGTCGGCGCGTATGCCCCCGACCGCGAGGACCAGCGCCGCCGACGCGAGAAGGGCCGAGGAGACTGCGTCTTTTCGCTTCATTCCTGTCTCGTTCCGAACAGCCCCGGAAGTGTACGTCGAACGGTCCCTCGGTCGCTCGCTGGACGCCCGCCTCGCGAAGGGAGGCCCCTTCCCCGTCGCGCGGCAACGGAAAGCGGACCTGACCCCGGGTTTCCCCGGATCTCGTCCGGGGTGTGCGAGAATCTGCCGGCGCGGTGCGGCCGCGCGGTTCTTTGAGCGACTGGCAGCCCTGCGTTTCGGGCTGCCGGCATGAAGAGTGGCGGAGAGAGCACCGGCTCGACGACCCGCCCGCCAGACCGTAGTCCCTGCGGTGGCAACGCCGGCCCGTTCCCCAGGATCGGGAGCCATGCGCGATCGAAACGTGACCTGCATCGTCGAAAGGACGCTCCTGAACGGATCCGGCACGTCCCCAGAACCGATATCTCGATGTTGCGACGGTGTTTCGCGGCGAAGCGCGTCCCCTCACGCTCCGCGGTGGCACCGCACGTCCGACAGACGAAAAGAGACGACAAGAAGGAGACCCGAATGACCAGCGAAACCGACTTCCTCCTGACCTCCGAGTCCGTCACCGAGGGGCACCCCGACAAGGTCTGCGACCTGATCGCCGACGCGGTCCTCGACGCGAACATCGGACCCGACGAGAACGCCCGCGTCGCATGCGAGGTCCTCTGCAAGAAGGACAAGGTCGTCCTCGCCGGCGAGATCACCTCGAAGGCGGGTCTGAAGAAGGCCGATTACGAGGAGCTCGTCCGCGGCGTCATCGAAGGGATCGGCTACGTCGACCCCGCCGAGGCCTTCCACGCGAAGGGCGTGAAGGTCCTCAACTTCCTGACCCGCCAGTCGAAGGAGATCGGCGGCGCCGTGAAGAAGGCGACGGACGCGAAGAAGAAGGACCAGGGGGCCGGCGACCAGGGGATCATGTTCGGTTACGCGACGAAGGAGACGGACGAGCTGCTGCCGCTCCCGATCGTCCTCGCCCACCGCCTCACGCGCGGGCTCGCCGAGGCCCGGCGCAACTTCGTGCCGTGGCTCAGGCCCGACGGCAAGTCGCAGGTGACCGTCCGCTACGAGGGGGGCCTCCCCAAGCAGGTCGAGTCGGTCCTCATCTCGACGCAGCACAGCCCCGACGTGACGCGCGAGGAGATCGCCGCCTGGGTGGAGAAGGAGCTCGCCCCGAAGGCCCTCGGCGCGTGGATGCGCGAGGGCATCCGCTTCATCGCGAACCCCTCGGGCACGTTCGTCCTCGGCGGGCCGACGGCCGACGCCGGCGTGACGGGGCGGAAGATCATCGTCGACAGCTACGGCGGCGCGGCCCGGCACGGCGGCGGAGCCTGGAGCGGTAAGGACCCCTCGAAGGTCGACCGGAGCGGCGCCTACTTCTGCCGCTGGGCCGCCCGGCAGGTCGTGAAGGGGGGCCTGGCCCGCCGCGCCGAGATCCAGGTCTCGTACGCGATCGGCGAGGCGAAGCCGATGTCGGTGACGGTCGAGACGTTCGGGACGGGCGACGCGAAGGCCGCCGCGGCCCTCGTCTCCTCGTTCGACTTCCGCCCAGCCGCGATCAGCGAGCGTCTGGGCCTGCGCCGGCCGATCTACCGAGAAACGACGAACTACGGCCACTTCAAGCCCGGGCTCCCCTGGGAGGAGTGAGCGCGTCCTGACGCGGAGGCCGCGGCGCCCCTCCCGGGCGCGCCGTGGCCTCCCGGATCTCCCCCGGGCGCCGGGCCCGCGGGGGCGGCGGCCTCCCGCCCCGGGCGCTACCATCGCCTCGTGGCCGTGAAGGACAGGCCTCTCTTCCGGCGGATCCTCGAGTTCGACGACCTCCTCCGGCGCCGCCGCGTCGCGAACACGACGACCCTCGCGGCCCGCCGGAAAGCGTCGACGAAGACCGTCCAGCGTTTCGTCGCGTTCATGCGCGACGAGATGGAGGCGCCGATCGTCTACGACCGCAGACGCAGGTCCTTCCGCTACGCCGACCCGAACTGGCACCTGCCGTGGATCCCGGTCGAGGGCCCCGGCGTCGTGAAGACGTTCTACGTCTCGCGCATCCGCGACGCGGAGGGGACCGCCGAGACCTTCTCCATCCCGCGCGACTTCGAACTCAAACGCCACTTCGGCGAGACGATCGGGATCTTCGCCGGCGGCGCGCCGTTCCGCTTCCGCGTCCTTTTCACGAAGGCGATGGCCGCCTGGGTCGCCGAGGTCCGCTGGCACCCGAAGCAGCAGCTGACGACGCTGCCCTCCGGGGACCTCGAGCTCGAGCTCCCCGCCGGTTCGCTCTTCGAGGCGCGCCGATTCGTCCTCTCGTTCTGGAAGGAGGCGACCGCGCTCGAGCCGGTCGAGCTCGTGGAGTCCCTCCGCGAAGAGACGGAGTCGATGGCCGCGTCCTACCGGGCCGCGCGCCGCTGAGCGCCCGGGTCCGGACTCTGGCCGGCACGGGAGCACGGAATCGGAGCCGTTCGGGATCGGGGCCGTTGGAGACCTGCTAACGTGCGCGGCGCGCCGGGCGGCCCCCGAGGCAGACTCCCGGCTTCGGACCACGCATGAGCAGCATCCTCGTCACCGGCGGCGCCGG
>CAYVPO010000147.1:0-9243 GCA_964453825.1 uncultured Holophagales bacterium | reverse complement strand
GAGAATCCGCGATCACGCCCGGGACGGGAAGGACGGGGTTCGTCGGACGCTTACGTTGAGAACGCTCGGCAATAGGACAAGGAGCAGCATGTCTCCACGGCAAGGGCCCAGGAGACGCGCCTTTCGCAGAGATGAGGAGGAGGAGGACGATGAAGCACCGCAAGAGTCTCACCGGAGCTCTGTTCGCGGCAGCTGTGTTGGTCGCGCCTGAAGCCGCTCGAGCCGGCGAAGGGTCACGGCTCTACGTCCCGTGGGTCGACGCCCACGCCGGCACGTTCCACCGGCGCGACGGAGTCCTCGTGAGCGTCAACTGGATGAGCGACTTCACCCTCTTCAACGGAGGAGCTGAGCCGGCGACCTGGCGGAGGATCGCCATATACAGCGACGGGCAGCTCGTGGTTCCCGATGGGAGTTCGGCGTGCATGCTGGAGACCGAACAGACGGTCCCCCCGGGTTATGGTGGGTACGTCGGAGGTTGTATCGCCACACCGCCGCGGAACGGCCTGGCCATGCTCGTTCTCGACACTTCGGCGGCGCTCATCGCCAACGCGACGGTGAGCCTCGTTCACACGCCGCTCAACGACTGCGCGGGCCCGGGCCATGCTGAGATTCGACAAGGACGAGTCCCCTTGCCGGCGTTCAAGGGTCTGTTCCCACCGGGAAGCACTGTCACTTTCGGCGAGATCGACCTCGGCAACCCGAGCATCGGCTACTGCGCCCCCCCCAACCAGAGATACGCTCGTCGCGTCAATGTGACGATGTTCAACGGCGGCGACGCCTCGGCTACTTTCCGGCTCCGGGTGAAGGCAGGCATCAACCGACCGGAAGATTTCTACGAGCAGACCGTTGTCGTCGGGCCGAAGGAGATCATCCAGCTCAACCGGCTCCCGCTCGACCTGGACGAAGTCGCGAGCCGGACGGAGGGAGGGTCCGTTGCGCCGGCATGGGTACTGCTTTCCGCAGATCAACCATACGTCGCATATGTGAGCTCGGTCTTTGAGGATCCGGAGCCGGGAGCGATGCCGATGGAGGTCTACCCGCCGCAGCGAGTCGAGTGAGATGCACATCACTCAGAACCGAGCCCGGTCGATCTGGGGGTCGACCCAAGCGCCCGCCCCGCCTCCTCTTGAAGGCCGAAGTCGGCCTCGACGACGGCTTGGCCTGATCCCTGACGACGCCGAACGACGGCAGGACTTCGCCATCGCTGAGGAGAACGCGCATTGAAGAGAGCACTCATCCTCACCCTCGTCCTCTCCACCACTACGTCGCTCTCGGCGGCTGAACAGCGGCACCTCTGGGTCCCGCTCATCCAGGCCGAGCTCGGGCTCGAGGTAATTCCCGGTGCGAATCCCGAGAGTGGCCGGGCATTCCTCACGATGTGGCTCGGCAACATCTCGGCCTTCAACGCGAGCGGTGTTCGAGCGTCCATGGCCCCAGTAGCCATCTATGGCGGGTTCGTCATGGCACCCAGCGGTCACGACTTCAGGATGACCTTGGCGCCGGGAACCGGCGATCAGTTCTGGCGGTGGCCGTGGTCGGTCTTCGCAGGCCCGGAGAATGGCCCTGTCAGTTTCGCCGAGTTCGTAGCGGAGCCAGGGATCATCCTGAACGCCGGAGTCGAGAAGGTCCAGTTCAGCTCGGGGTGTCCCCTCCCGGACAGGAGCATCAGCGAGACCCTCGTCTCCCAGGGCCGCTCGGCGATCCCGGTGTTCGACGCCCTGTTCCCGGCGGGCGCATCGGTCATCTGCGGCGAGGTCAACCTCGGAGCTCCCCGTCAGATCTGCGGGAACCCACCTGGTCAGCGCTATCCCCGGCGGGTGAACGTCACGCTCTTCAACGCCGGGGACCAGCCGGCGACCTTCACCGTCCAGGCGATCCCGCTCTACACGAGCGCCGAGCCGATCTTCGAGCAGACGGTCGACGTCGCGGCCAAGGACGTCATCCAGCTGAACGACGTGGCGATCCCTCGCGCTGAGAACGGGCACATGACAGTCGACTACGACACCTACGTCTGGCTTCGAATCAGCTGCGATCAGCCCTTCCTCGCATACGCCAGCTCCGTCTTCGAGGGCGGGGCTCCGGGTTCGATGCCGTTCGAGGTCTTCGCGCCGAGACTGGCTGTCACGGGTGCCCCGTGACCGTCGGTACTCCGATGAAAGTCGCCATGGACAACACGCCGTGCCCGGCCTCGACGGGAGCGGCCCCAACCAGGATTGGGCTCTATATGTTTACAACGCGTACTAGAACGATCTCGCGAGCGTCAGCGCTTCTCGTGGCGCTCCTCTTCTCCTCCCTCTCACGTGCCGAGACCATCGTCCTCCCGAACGTCACCGGCTTCGTCCTCGGTGCGCAGAACGCCCTCTGGAGTACCGAGATCCGGATCACGAACCTCTCGGAATCCGAAAGGGAGCTGCGTGTCGTCGACTGGATCGGGATCGACGGCGCGCTCCAAACACTCGAGGTAAAGCCGGGCGAGACGCGGATCATCAGCGGTTGGGAGCTGATCTACGGCGGCCACCGTGGAAGCGTCGTGAGCCTCGATGAAGACATCTACGGGGCAGCCGTCTGCGAGAAGGACGATGGCCTCCTCGTTCAGTCCGCGATCTTGACACTGACGCACTCGGGTACTGGACTTGGCTCCGACTCCCCTTGCGAACCCTGGCGTGGTGGCCACGAAACCGGCCACAGCGGTATCTCGTGCAATGACGGTTCCGGGCCCTTGCTCACGCACGACCACGACTTCTTCCCGGCGGAACAACCGATTCTTCTCCCGTGGCTCTTCTCGTCCTCGGGAGACAAACGCCAGAACTTGGTCCTCCTGAACCCCGAAACCGCTCCGTCAACCGTCGAGATCTCGATCACGAGCTCGGACGGGATGGTGACGAGAACGAACGGCTACACCGTTGGCCCCCGTGCCTTCCTTCAGATCAACGAGCTGTTCCGCCAGGCGGAATGGCAGGATTTCCTTCGGGCAGCCGGCCAGCACCAGCGCGAGCATCCCGCTGCCCGCGCGACTATCCGCGCCACGACCCGCCTCTACGCCCTCGGCTACGTCATCAGCTGGATCAACAACACCGTCTCCGTCAGTCTTCCGATGTAGGCTGCGATTCCCCCGGCCCGCCGGCCCTCCCCGGACCGGCGGGCCGATGCCCTCACTGACAGGCACGGCCGCGGAGCCGGGCCGGAGTCCGGGCCTGAGGCGTCGTCGGCGCTGGACCTCGCCCACGCCATCGTCGCAGGGAGAGAACAGAAAAGAATACGCTCGGCCGTACGCTCCTCGGTCTTCTACTTACGGCTGGGACGCTCGCCCACGGCGAGAACGTCGTCTACTACGTTCCGTCGTTCGATGTGTTCTCGGAGTACCTGCGGTACCCGGATCGTCCGACGACGGAAGGCTGGCGATTCTGGGCGAGCCGTTGCAGCGTCTTCAACGCGGGCCAGGAGGCCATTGACGTCTCCGTGCTCGGCCTCTTCGGTCCGGAGGGGCCGTACGAAGTGCCAGTGCCGAGACCGATGACGCTGGGCCCGCTCGAGAGCGTGGGGCGCCCCCGGTTTTCTTGGACACTGAAGAGGAGAAGATAGGGTGATCCAAGAGAGGCGCCTGATGACGAACGAACGAACAGAGAGGAACGGGGGGCCTGGGGCCGCGGAGGGAGCCCGTAGGGCGACCGGCGCGGCCCCAGGCGCGGCGACGGTCGGGCCGCTGGGCCCCGGGCAGCGCTGGAGCCTGACGCGCAAGCGCGAGGTGGCGCTGCGACTGCTTCGGGGCGAGCCCGTGGAGGCTCTCTCTCGCGAGCTGGGTGTGGAGATCCACCGGCTGGAGAAGTGGCGGGAGAAGGCCCTCCTGGGCATCGACAACGGCTTGCGGGAACGAACCGGCGATCCAGTCAACGAGGAGTTGAATGCCGCGGTCAAGCGGGTCGGGGAACTCTCGATGGAAGTCGAGCTTCTGAGAGAGAGGTGCCGCAGGAACGACCCTTTGGCCTTCCGGAGATCGAAGCGATGAGCGCGGCGATCTCCCCGGCCGCCGGCCGGCCGTACGGAGTCGAAAGGGTGTGCCGGGTCTTCGAGTACCCCCGCTCGAGCTACTACAACCGCCAGGCGGTCGAGCGCATCCCCGAGGCGGAACGGCCAGTGCTGCTCAAGCGCGGACCAAAGACCCCGCTGTCGGACGAGGAGCTTCTCGTCGAGATCCGGGACGACCTCGAGGCGTCGCCTTTTCAGGGGGAGGGCCATCGGAAGGTCAGGGCCCGGCTGAAGGTCCTCAAGGGCATCCGCGTCTCGAACAAGCGCGTCCTGCGCCTGATGCGAGAGAACCGGCTGCTCTCGCCGTACCGCGGACGGATCGGACAGCCGCTCGAGCATGACGGCACGATCGTGACCGACGCCCCGAACGTGATGTGGGGAACCGACGGAACCCGGATCCTCACACTCGATGAAGGCTGGGTCTGGCTCTTCGCGGCCGTGGAGCACTGGAACGCCGAGTGCGTCGGCTGGCATGTCATCAAGGACGGGTCCCGCTACCAGGCCCTCCAACCCATCGCGATGGGCCTGCAGGAGCTCTTCGGTTCCCTGGGACCCGATGTCGCACGCGGGCTGGCCCTGCGGATGGATCACGGAACGCAGTACCTCTCCGATCACTTCCTGAACCAGATTCGGTACTGGGGCATCACGCCCAGTTTCGCCTTCGTCGAGCAGCCCCAGACCAATGGCGTCGCCGAACGCTTCAACCGCACCCTGAAGGAACAGGCCATCTACGGCCGCGTCTTCCGCAACGCCGACGAGGTCCGCCTCGCCGTCGCCGACTTCGTTACCCGCTACAACAGCCACTGGCGTCTCGAGAAGCTCGGCTACCTAACGCCCGCCGAAGCTCGCGCCGCCCTCATTCAGCCGCTCGCTGCGTGACACAATCGTGTGTCCAGGGGGCCGGGCGCGTAACACTCGGGAGCTGGTTCGGGACGCAGCGCGGATCTCGGCGAGGGACGGGCTCCGCTTCCCGTCTTCAGGGAGCCGTTTCCGGCGGGGGCGACGACGATCATGGGTCCGGTCGACCTGGGGAGCCCGCGCGTCGTCACGGACTGCGTCAGCGGGTACCAGCAGCACGGTAGCAGGCGAGTGAACGTGACACTCTTCAACGCGGGCGGCGAGGAGGCCGTCTTCCTGATCCGGAGCTTTCGCATCCAGGGAGACCCCGAACCTGTGCTGGAGGTCCCCGTGACGCTCGGCCCCGGGAGGGTCCACCAGGTCAACGGGCTCCCGATCTTCGCTGCGATCGCAGAGAGCGGCGCACCCTGGAGGCCACAGGAGCTCGCATGGGTGACGGTGGAGGCCACCCAGCCGTTCCTCGTGTACACGAGCACGGTCTTCATCGATCCCGAGCCGGCGACGCTCCCGTTCCAGGTCTTCCCCCCCACCCGAATCCGATAGTTGTTGCGGGGCGGGCCGATCGGCCCGCCCCGTTTCCTTTATGGGACGCATCCCGACGTGACGCTCGTTCCGGACGCACGGCCCGGCGATTGCGTATAACTCGCGCCATGATCAGCCTTGCCTCGCTGGCGCTCGCGTCGGCCCTCGCCGCTCCTCCCGAGCGGCCCTACCTCACCCCCTGGGTCGTCGTTCGCCCGGAGGCGACGGCGCCGCCCGCCGCCGGACCGGCTCCCGGAAGCCTCTCCGCGAACGCGCCGGGCCTCCTCGTCGAGGTCCGGGCCTCCGACGTGGGCGGGCCGGCGACGCCGGAACGCGTCCGCCGCCTGTTCGCCGAGGCGCGGGCGGCCGGCCGCCGGGCCGGGCTCCTCGTCGAGCTGCCGGAGGTGAAGGTCCCCGAGAACGCCCGCGAGGCGGAGGCGGTGACCGCCGACTCCCTCGTGCCGGGTCTCGGGGCGCTCCTCGCCTCGGCCCGGGAGGCGGACCTCTTCGTCCTCTCCCTCCCCGACCTCTCGGGCGAGGTCCGCTCGCGCCGCTGGCTCCTGATGAAGGCGGCCGCGATCGCGCGGTCGGTCGGGCCGACGGCCCGGATCGCCGTCCTCTTCCACCAGCCCGCGGGAGGCGGCCTCTTCCCGGAGGGGGCGAAGGAGATCCTCTCCGAGGAGGCGGCGGCGTTCGTCGACCTCCTCGGCCTCGACCTCGACGACGCCTCGACGACGCCGGAGGCGGTGAGGCAGGCCGCGGACGGCCTCTCGTTCGCGCGGCCGCTCCTCGTGACGGCGCCGCAGCTCGCGGACGCCGGAGCGCTCGTCGACCTCGCCGCCCGCTTCTCGACCGTCGACTCCCCGGTCGTCGCGGCGCCGCTCGCGGACGCCTCCGGCGCCCCGCTCCTCGACCGGCTCGGCGCGCTCCTCTCGGGCGACGTCAGCCGCGACGGCCGGAGCGCGACGGCGAAGACCCCGGACGGGAAGGCGCTGTCGGTCCTGCGCCTCGCGAAGGGGACCGACCTCGGCGGCGTCGTCCTCGTGACGAGCGCGGACGAGACCGGCTCCCCCGCCCGCGGCCCCTTCGTCCTCGAGCTGGACGGCCCCTCGTACACGACGGCCGAGGTCCGCGAGCTCGCGACCGGCCGCTCGCGCTCCTTCGACCTGCCGAAGTCCGGGACGCCCCGCCTCTCGCTGACGACCGCGAACGGCCCGCTGGCGCTCGTCCTGACCGCCCGCGAGAAGGCGCCGGAGGAGGCGACCCGCGCCTCGACGGACGTCACCGCGACCCGCGGCCTGACGGTCGAGGAGATCCTCGCGCGGCACCAGGCCTGGCGCGCCGGGCGCGACGCCCGCTGGACCCGCTTCACGGCCGTGAACCGGACCTCGTACCGGTTCCGCCTCGAGGGCTTCCCCACCTCCTTCGAGCTGACGTTCGAGGGGCCGTTCTTCTACGAGCGCGGGAAGGGCTTCGACTGGGCCTGGCAGACGGCCTACGTCAACGGCGTGCGTTGGAAGGGGAAGAAGATCCCCGAGCTGCCGCTGCTGCAGCCCGAGAAGGTCTCCGAGCTCCCGCTCGAGCTGACGTTCAACGAGGCGTACCGCTACGTCCTCGACGGCGAGGACGAGGTCGGCGGCGTCCCCTGCTGGGTCGTCGCGTTCGAGCCGAGCGCCGGTTTCAAGGCGAAGGCGATCTACTCGGGCAAGGTTTACATCGGCAAGGCCGACTTCTCGCTCCGGCGCGTCGCCGCGAAGCAGCAGAACCTGACGGGCGAGGTCCAGTCGGTCGACGAGACGACCGACTTCGCCGAGGTGGCGGCGCCCGACGGCGGGCCCGCCCTCCTTCAGCCCGTCCTGACTCGCGGCCAGTCGATCCTCCGGACGTTCTCGCGGACGACGACGCTCGAGCGGACGACGGAGCTCCTCGAAGTCCGCCTCGACCCGGCCGACTTCGCGGAGCGGAAGGCCGCGTCGCTCGCGGGCGACCAGGTGATGGTGCGCGACACGGACCAGGGGGTCCGCTACCTCGAGAAGAAGAAGGACGGGGAGCGGGTCGTCGTCGACGACGCGAAGACCTCGCGCCTCTTCGGCCTCGGCGGCGTCTTCTACGACGACTCGTTCGACTACCCGCTCCCGCTCCTCGGCCTCTACTACATCGACCTCGACGCCGGGAAGAAGAAGAAGCAGCTCCAGGGTTTCTGGGGCGGCCCGATCTTCGCGGGCTCGTACAACGACCCGAACCTCTTCGGGACGAACCTCGACCTCGGGCTCGACGCCTTCGCGAACCTGATCCGGGGCGACGACGCGCTCTTCGAAGACGGGGAGAAGGTCGACGCGACGACGGTGAAGGCGCGCTCGTTCGCCGCGAACCTGAACGTCGGCTACCCGATCTCGCGCCACCTGAAGGCGACGGCGACGCTCGGCGGGGTCTGGCGCGACTACGCGGGCGGCGAGGATGCCGACCCGTCGTATCGCGTCCCCTCCGACCACTTCGTCACCCGCCTCGAAGGGCGCCTCGGCTGGGACCTCTCCGGCTGGACGGCCGTCGCGAAGTACTCCTGGAACGTCCGCTCCGCGTGGGAGCCGTGGGGCTACGAGGGAAACCCCGAGTGGGACGCGGGGAAGGACCAGTTCCGCCTGTTCTCGATCGCGGTGACGAAGACGTTCGAGCTGCCGAAGTTCCAGCGGATCGACTCGGGGCTCACCTACGCCCGCGCCTCGAACGCCGACCGCTTCTCGAAGTACCAGTTCGGCTTCTTCGGCGGGACGTCCCTCCGCGGCTTCCGCTCGGGGAGCCTCCGCGCCGAGGAGGCGGTCAACGCGAAGGTCGCCTACGGCATCGTGGCCGGGAAGCTCGTGAGGCTCCAGCTCGCCTACGACCACGCCGTCGTGAAGGACGAGGCGGCGGGCCTCGACTGGGTCCACTTCGGGGGCGCCGGACTCTCGGGGCAGTTCCCCGGCCCCTGGTCGACGCTCGTCCAGCTCGAGGCGGGGCTCCCCGTCGTCGGGAGGAGCCGGGGCCAGACCGGCTTCGTCCTCTACCTCGTCTTCCTCAAGGCCTTCTGACGCGCGCCGGAGCCGCCCCATGCCGAACGTAGAATCCGGCCGCCGATGAAGAGAAGGCCGCTCGCCCTGCTCGTCCCGCTGGCGCTCCTCGCGGCCGCGCCGTCGCCCGCCGCGGAGGTCGCCCGGTGGCCCCTTCCCGCCGCCGCCGTGATGTCCGCGGACGCCGCCGTGAACGCGCCGCCCGACCTGAAACGCCAGCTCGTCCGGCACCGGACGCGCCTGATGGAGGGGGTGAAGGCGGGCCTCGCGGCCTCCCCCGCCCGCGACGCCGCCGCGCGCCGCGCCGCGCTCGCCTCCGGGGCGCGCCGGATCGCCCAGGCGATCCGCGACCATCGGCGCTTCGAGGACGTCGCGTTCGAGGTGGGCGGCCTCGTCGCGGAGGTGGCGCTCCTCTGCGGGCCGCCCGGTCCCGAGCCGTTCGACGGCGACCTCGTCTACTTCGCCTCCGAGCGTTCGGTCTTCCGCGGCTTCACCGCCCGCCCGTTCGACGCGCCGGAGACGCTCGTCGCCGCGCCGCTCCGGACCGACAACCCGCGCGAGGCGTACGACTCCGGCGTGACGCTCGCAACGCGCCTCCTCGCCTGGATCTGGAACTCGGCCGGAGGCGACGCCTCGATCGCCCTCGCCCGCCCCGAGTCGAAAGGACCGTACCCCGTCCGATGAGCACGAAGCGCGCCCTCCTCTCCGTCTCCGACCGCAGCGGCCTCCTCGACCTGGCGAACGCCCTCCTCCGGCACGGCTTCGAGCTCGTCTCGACCGGCGGCACCGG
>CAYVPO010000146.1:0-9267 GCA_964453825.1 uncultured Holophagales bacterium | reverse complement strand
CGGTGATGGTCGACTTCCACGCCTCGACGGGCTACGGCCAGGCCTTCACGGACGCGGTGAACGGCGACTGGGGCGGCGCGCCGTACGAGGACCTGATGAAGGGGCTCGACTTCGTCCTCGGGAAGTACCCCTTCCTCGACGGGACACGCGTCGGGGCGCTCGGCGCGTCGTACGGCGGCTACATGATCAACTGGATCCACGGGCAGACCGACCGCTTCAAGTGCCTGATCGTCCACGACGGGAACCTCGACGAGCGGATGGCCTACTACGACACCGAGGAGCTCTGGTTCCCCGAGTGGGAGAACGGCGGCACGCCCTGGACGGCGAAGAATTTCGGGCACCACAACCCGATCGACTTCGTGAAGAACTGGAAGACGCCGACGCTCGTCATCCACGGGCAGAAGGACTTCCGCGTCGTCTACGCGCAGGGGCTCTCGACGTTCACGGCCCTCCAGCGCCGCGGCATCCCGAGCAAGCTCCTCATCTTCCCCGACGAGAACCACTGGGTCCTGAAGCCGGCGAACTCCCTCCAGTGGCACGAGACCGTGCTCGGCTGGATGGACGAGTGGCTGAAGAAGTAGCTGGAGAGAGCGCCGCGGCACTCCCGCGCGCGAGTACGGCCTGACCCGACGAGCGCCCGGCGAAAGCCGGGCGTTTCGGTCTTTCCTCCGCGGGCAGCTCGCGGTGCTAGCCTTGCGCCCTCCAGCCAGACCGGTCGTCGGGCGCGTCGGACGGCGCGCGAGGGGGGGAACCATGACGGGACTCTTCGTTCTCGGTGCCGTGCTTTTCGTTCTCGTCGCGATCGCGGTCCACGATCGACTTCAAAAGACGCACACGATCGTCTCGAACTTCCCGATCCTCGGTCGCTTCCGCTACTGGTTCGAGGCTCTCGGAGGGCCGCTCCGGCAGTACATCGTCACGGGGAACGACGAGGAGCGCCCCTTCAGCCGCGACCAGCGCCGCTGGATCTACGCGTCGGCGAAGAAGGAGAACGCCTACTTCGGGTTCGGGACGGACAACGACCTCGAGAAGGAGACGGGCTACGTCGTCGTCCGGCACTCGACGTTCCCGCTCCACTCGCCCGTCCCGGGCGAGGAGGGGTACGACCCCGGCCACCCGCTTCCCGCCGCGAAGGTCCTCGGCGGCGCGCGCGGACGCCGCCATGCATTCCGGCCGTCGAGCCTCGTGAACACGTCGGCGATGAGCTACGGCTCGCTGAGCCACGCCGCGGTCGAGGCGATCAACCGCGGAGTGGCCCTCGCGGGGGCGATGCAGAACACCGGCGAAGGGGGCATTTCCGACTACCACCGGAAAGGCGGCGACATCGTCTGGCAGATCGGCACGGGCTACTTCGGCTGCCGCGACGAGGCCGGTCGCTTCTCGATGGAGCGATTCCTCGAGAACGTCGCGAGCGCGAAGGTACGGGCCGTCGAGATCAAGCTCTCTCAGGGGGCCAAGCCCGGCCTCGGCGGCGTCCTGCCTGCCGCGAAGGTGACACCCGAGATCTCTCGAATCCGGCACGTGCCGGTCGGAAAGGACTGCATCAGCCCGTCGTCCCATTCGGCCTTCTCGGACGTCTCGTCGATGCTCGATTTCGTCGAGCGCCTCGCCGACGCGACCGGCCTTCCCGTCGGGATCAAGAGCGCCGTCGGAGACCTGAGCTTCTTCGGCGAGCTCGCCCGGCAGATCGAGGCGACCGGACGCGCGCCCGACTTCGTCACGATCGACGGAGGCGAGGGCGGCACCGGCGCGGCGCCGCTCGTCTTCACCGACCACGTCGCCATGCCGTTCAAGCTCGGCTTCGCGAGCGTCTACCTCGCCTTCGCCGAGCGCGGAGTCGCCGAAAGAGTCGTCTTCGTCGGCTCCGGGAGGCTCGGCTTCCCGGAGCAGACGCTCCTCGCGCTCGCGCTCGGGTGCGACATGGTGAACGTCGCCCGCGAGGCGATGCTCTCGATCGGCTGCATCCAGGCCCAGGTGTGCCACACGGGCCGCTGCCCGACAGGCGTCGCGACGCAGGACCCGTGGCTCGTCGGAGGGCTCGACCCGGCGCTGAAGTCCGTGCGCCTCGCGAACTACCTCGTGACGCTCCGCAAGTACCTCCTCGCCCTGGCCCACGCCTGCGGAGAGGTCCATCCGGCGCTCGTCCCGCTCGAGAGGATCGACATCCTGGACGGGCTCTCGTCGAGGCCCGCCCGCTCGGTCTTCGGGTACGAGCCCGGCTGGGGCCTGCCGACGGAGGAGGAGCGGGAGACGATCCGGCGGTTCATGCAGGGGGGCTCCGCGAGCCACGCCGCGTAGCCGGCGGCTAGAGGTCCGTCAGCCGCGGTTCGCGTGTGCCTCGTGCCCTTCGTGCCCCTCGTCGCGCTGGCAGGTGCAGTCGGTGCACCCCTTCGCCGCGCAGGTCGAGCAGGTCGAGACGAGCCTCTTCCGGAGCGCCGCGCGGGCACGGTGGACGCGGACCGCGGCGTTGTTCGGCGTGATCCCGGCCTTCTCGGCGAACTCCTTCATGGAACGCCCCTCCACGTCGATGGCGCGCAGCACCTCGGCGTACTCGGGCTTCAGGTCTCCGGCGATCCGGCCGACGCAGCGGCAGATCTCACGCTCCAGCTCCTCGTCCCTCGCCTCCCCCTCCTGCTCCGCCGCGAACGCCGCCATTGCGCGCCCTTCATAGGCGTTTCGCCGATGGTGGTCGACGAGGGCGTTGCGCAGGACCTGGTAGAACCAGGGCACGGCGGAGGTGTCCTCGCGCAGGCCGTCGGCTTTCGTCACGGCCTTCGCGAAGGCGTTCTGGAGGATCTCCTCGGCCACGGCCCGGTTCCCCGTCCGCTTCGCGAGGAAGGCGAGAAAGCGCGGGTACTCCTCCGCGAGGGCGACGACCGGGTCGGGGCGGGGCACCCGTGCATTCTGCCAAGTTTCGGCGTCAGCGTACGTCGATCCCGCCCTTCATCATTCCCATCCCGCACGTGAACGGGACGACTCCGGCGGCCTGCGGGGGAAGGTCGATCGAGACCTTCTCCCCGGTCGGGAGCGCCTTGCGAATCCCGAGCCCCGGGAAGACGACCTCCTTCGAGCAGCCGGAGGTCTCGTTCCGATGGAACGTGACGCGCATGGGAGAGCCGGCGCGCGCCGTGAGCCGGGCGGGGCGGTAGCCCTTCTCCACCGTCACCTCCAGCTCCTGCGCCGGCGCGGGAAGGGAGCCTGCGGGCGACGCCGCTCCCGCGGCGGTGGACTCGGGGGCCTTCGATCCCTCGCGGGACGGGCGCTCGCAGGCGCCTCCGCCGCAGCAGGATTGCCCCGCGTCGGCTGGCCGGGCGCCGGGCCCCGTGCCCAGGAAGTTGCGGATGCTGTCGGTGAAGCTCATGTCGGTCTCCTTTCGTCGGTCGCAAGAGGAGACGACGGGCCTCGCCGGACCTTACAGGGCCTCCTTCGTTTCCCACGCCGGAGCCCTGTAAGGCCCCCGGCGACCCCGCGTCCCCGCTCCCGGAGGCCGACGACATGTTTCGAGTCCCGCGACGGACGCTCCTCTCGCTCTTTCTTCCGATGCTCCTCACGAGCTCCGGCTCAGCGTCGCTCGCCGAGGGCCTCCAGCCTGCGGGTGGATCCGCGCGTCGCGGTACGCCCGAGCCCTCCCGCGAGGCCGCCCGACGGGCCACGCCCGCTCCCCTCACGCCCGAGAGTGCCGTCCGGCTCTCGCTGCTCGCCGACGCGTCGCTCCGTTCGCGCCTCCTCGAGGTGGAGGTGTCGGCCGGGAGGCTCGCCGAGGCGCGGCGCCTTCCGGATCCCGAGCTCGAGGTCGAGCTCCGGCGGCCTTCGCAGGAGAAGGACGCCTCGGGGACCCGCGTGGAGGCCGCGCTCGGCTGGGACCTGTCGGCCGTGCTCGGCAGGCGCCCGGCCGTCGATGCCGCGCGGGCCGATCTCGACGCGGCCCGCGCGCGCGCGGATGCCGCGCTCGCCCGGCACGCGTTCGAGGTCGAGAGCGCGTTCCACGGACTGGTCGCGGCGCGGCGGAAGCTCGGGCTCGCCCGGACCCGCACCGAACTGGCTGAGGTCGGCGCCGACGCCGCCCGGGCCGCCGCCGACGCCGGAGGCGCGGCGCTCCTCTCTCCTCTCCGGGAAGCGGCCCGACGCGAGGCCGCCACGCTCGCTCTCGCCGAGGCCGGCCTTTCGGTCGTCGAGGCCGAGGAACGGCTCGTCGCCCTCCTCGGCGGCGGCGCCGTCCCCGGAGTTCACGACGCGGTCGCCGGCGTCGGAGCCGAAGCGGCGTCCCCCGCACCGCAGGGAATGGATGCCGCCGGCCTCGAGGAATCGGCTGTGGCGGCGAGCCTCGAGCTCGCCGAGCTTCGGGCGCGCCTCGGCGCCGCGGAGGCCCGAGCCCGCCTCGCCAGGGCGGACCGCCGCAGGCCGGGCCTCGAGATCCGCCTCCTCGCCGAGCGGGAGGACGGCGCCTGGACCGCCGGGGCGGGCCTCTCCCTCCGCCTTCCTGTCTTCGACCGCGGCCGCGGACGGATCGCTGCGCTGGAGGCCGAGGTCCGGTCGATCCAGGAGCTCCTCGGCGGCACCGCGGTCCTCGTCCGCTCCTCCGCCCGCGTCGCCACGGCGCGTCTTTCCGCCGCCCACGCGCGCGCGGAGCGCCTCACCGGCCCCGTCCGCGCCTTCCACGAACGGATGACGTCGGAGACGCTCCTTCACGCCAACGCCATGCAGGTCGGGATCCCTTCTCTCCTCTCCGCTCGCGACTCGGCCCTCCGTGCGGAAGCGGACGCTGCGGATGCCCTGCGAGACCTCGCGATCGCCGACGCCGCGGCGCGCGCCCTGCGCGCCGGCGTCCGCCCCGACGCCCCCGCGCCCCGCCCCGCTCCCTCGACCGCGATCGCAATCGCACTCGCCGAAGGAGGCCACTGATGGACCGCCGCTCTCTCCTCCGCTTCGCCGGCCTCGCCGCCCTCGGCAGCGCCCTGCCTCTCTCCGCCAGCGAGCCGGGCGCGGCCTCCCGTCACTCCGGGGCGCGGCGCCGCACGTCCCGTCCCGCCCGTTCCGGCGTCGGCTCCGTCGTCACTCCGAACGGCTCGACGCTGCCTCTCCGCCGCTCGGGCCGCGTCCTCGTCGGCCACCTGGTGGCCGGCGAGTCCGAGCATGAGTTCGCGCCGGGCCTTCGCGGCCTCGTCTGGGGCTACAACGGCGGCACGCCGGGGCCGACGATCGAGGCGACCGAGGGCGACCGCCTCCGGATCTACGTCACGAACCGGCTCCCCGAGCCGACGACGGTCCACTGGCACGGGCTCGTCCTGCCGAACGGGATGGACGGCGTCTCGGGCCTCAACCAGGCGCCGATCCCGGTCGGCGAGACGTGGGCCTACGAGTTCGTCCTCCACCGCGCGGGGACCTTCATGTACCACTCGCACTACGACGAGATGACGCAGGTCGCCCTCGGCCTCGTCGGGATGATCGTCGTCCACCCGCGCGTCTCGAAAGGCCCGCCGGTCGACAGGGACTTCGTCCTGATGACGCACGAGTGGAGCCTCCCGGTCGGCGCGCGCCGCCCCGACCCGGGCGCGATGAGCGACTTCAACCTCCTGACGTTCAACGGGAAGGCGTACCCCGGAACGGCGCCGCTCGTCGTCGGGACCGGGGAGCGGGTCCGCATCCGGATCGGGAACCTCTCGCCGATGGACCACCACCCGATCCACCTCCACGGCCTCTCCTTCGAGGTCACGGGGACCGACGGCGGCGACGTTCCCCCTTCCGCACGCTGGCCCGAGACGACGGTCCTCGTCCCCACCGGCTCGGCGCGGGTCATCGAGCTCGTCCCGACCGAGCCCGGGGACTGGGCCGTCCACTGCCACATGACGCACCACGTCATGACGCAGATGGGGCACGGCCTTCCGAACGTCCTCGGCGCCGACCTCGCGTCCGTCGACGAGCGCCTCTCGCGCCTCGTCCCTGGGGCGATGGTCATGGGGACGACCGGCATGGGAGGGATGGGCGAAATGTCGATGCCGATTCCCCCGAACAGCCTCCCGATGAAGGGAGCGCCCGGCCCGTTCGGCTACGTCGACATGGGCGGCATGTTCACCGTCCTGAAGGTGCGCGACGACCCGCGGTCCGCCGATCCCGACGGCTGGTTCCGTCACCCCGAGGGAACCGTGGCCGGGCCCGCGGACGCCGCCCGCCTCGCGGCGGACGGGATCGAGGCGTAGGGCGTGACCTGACGCCGGAGCGGGGCGGGCCGGACTGTAAGGTCCCGGCCCGCCGCGCGTCTCCTCCCGTGAGACCGACAGGAGGCGAGCATGAGAGCCCACGCAACCGCCCACGCCCACGCCCACCCGAGCCCTTCCGACGCACCCGCCCCGGCGGCCTCCGCGGTCGGCGGCGCGGTCCGGTGGATCTGCCCGATGGACCCCGAGGTCGTCTCCGACGGCCCGGGCGACTGCCCGGTCTGCGGCATGGCGCTCGAGCCCGAAATGCCGACCTCCGACGTCGAGTCGCCCGAGCTCGCCGACATGACGCGGAGGCTGAAGGTCGCGACCGCGCTCGGCCTGCCGGTCCTCGTCCTCGCGATGTCGGACATGATCCCGGGCCAGCCGCTCCAGCACGCCGTCTCGCCCTGGCTCCTCACGCTCGCCCAGGCCCTCCTCGCGACGCCGGTCGTCGCCTGGGCCGGGGCGCCCTTCTTCCGGCGCGCGTGGGCCTCCCTCGTGAACCGCAGCCCGAACATGTTCACGCTCATCGGCCTCGGCGTCGCGGCCGCGTGGCTCTACAGCGCCGTGGCCCTCGTCGTCGCCTTTCTCCGTCCCGACCTCGTCCCCGAGGTCTACCGGGGGCACGGCGGCGCGCCCTTCGTCTACTTCGAGGCGGCGGCCGTCATCACGGCGCTCGCCCTCCTCGGCCAGGTCCTCGAGCTGAAAGCCCGGAGCCGGACGAGCTCGGCCATCCGCGCCCTCCTCGACCTCTCGCCGAAGACGGCGCGGAGGATCGAAGCGGCAGGTGGCGAGGTCGACATCCCCGTGGAGCACGTCGCGGCGGGCGACCGACTCCGCGTGCGGCCCGGCGAGCGCGTCCCGGTGGACGGGACGATCGAGGACGGGACCTCCTGGATCGACGAGTCGATGATCACCGGCGAGCCGATCCCGGTGGAGAAGGCCCCGGGGAGCGCCGTTACCGGCGGGACCGTGAACGGCGCCGGCGGCTTCGTCATGGTGGCCGAGCGGGTCGGCGAGGGGACGACGCTCGCGCGGATCGTGAAGCTCGTCGCCGAGGCCCAGAGGAGCCGCGCCGCGATCCAGCAGCTCGCGGACCGCGTCTCGGCCTGGTTCGTCCCGGCGGTCGTCGCCGTCGCGCTCGTCACCTTCGCGCTCTGGATGGTCCTCGGACCCGAGCCGCGCTTCGTCCACGCCCTCGCCTCGGCGATCGCGGTCGTCATCATCGCCTGCCCGTGCGCGCTCGGCCTCGCGACGCCCCTCTCGATCATGGTCGCGACCGGGCGCGGCGCCCTCTCCGGCGTCCTCGTGAAGAACGCCGACGCCCTCGAGCGGCTCGCCGCCGTGGACGTCCTCGTCGTCGACAAGACCGGCACGCTGACGGAAGGGAAACCCGCCGTCGCGGCCCTCGAAGCCGTCGAGCCGTTCACGAAGGACGAGGTCGTCCGCCTTGCCGCCGCCCTCGAGCGCGCGAGCGAGCACCCTCTCGGCGCGGCCATCGTGGCCGCCGCGGGCGCGGGTCCGCTCCCCCTCGTCTCGGAGTTCCGGTCCGTCACGGGCCGCGGCGTCGCGGGCCGCGTCTCGGGTCACGACGTCCTCGTCGGGAGCCTCCGGTTCCTCGAGGAGGCGGGGGTCGAGACGACGGCTCTCGCCGCCCTCGCGACGGCCCACCAGGAAGAGGGCCGGACTGCCGTTACCGTCGCCGTCGACGGCCGGCCCGCGGGCCTCGTCGCCGTCGCCGACCCGGTCAAGGCGTCGGCCCCGGCCGCGCTCGCGGCCCTCCGCGCCGACGGGATCGAGATCGTCCTCCTGACGGGCGACGCGCGCCGCTCGGCCGCCGCCGTGGCAAGGGCGCTCGGGATCGCCCGCTTCGAGGCCGAAGTCCTCCCCGAGGAGAAGGGGGCCGTCGTCGAGCGGCTCCGCGCGGAAGGCCGGGTCGTCGCGATGGCGGGCGACGGCGTGAACGACGCACCGGCCCTCGCGGCCGCCGACGTCGGCATCGCGATGGGAACCGGGACCGACGTCGCGATCGAGAGCGCCGCCGTCACGCTCCTCCACGGCGACCTCGCCGGCCTCGTCCGCGCGCGGCGCCTCGGTCGCGCCACGATGCGGAACATCCGCCAGAACCTCGCCTGGGCTTTCGGCTACAACCTCCTCGGCGTCCCTCTCGCCGCCGGGCTCCTCTACCCGGTCTTCGGCGTCCTCCTCTCGCCGATGGTCGCGGGGGCCGCCATGAGCCTCAGCTCCGTCTCCGTGATCGTGAACTCGCTCCGGCTCCGAAGGCTCGCGCTCTGACCGGGCGACGATCAGCCGCCGCGGACGAGGACCGCTCGGGTGTAGAGGAGCGCGAAGCCGCGCCGCCTCGCGTTCTCCTGCGACTTCGAGCCGGGCTGCGTCGTGACGACGGCGAGGTCGCACCCCACGCGGCCCGCGGCCGCGAGTCGCTCCGAGAGGAGCGCCGTCTGGATGCCCCGGCGCCGATGCGCGGGGAGCGTCGCGGCGCCGCAGAGCTGCGCGAGGCCGTCGGCGATTCGCACGCTCCCCCCGCCGGCGGGAACGCCGCCCCGCTCCGCGAGGTACCGCGTCATCCCCTCGGCCTGCGCGAAGTCGCGGATGACCCGCCGGAGGACCTCCTCCTCGAACGACTCGTTCGAAGGGACCCCCTGCGTGTCCGGCGAAAGGAAGCCGGCGACGGTGACGTCGAGCCAGGCCTCGATCTCTTCCGGGCCGGACGGCCGGACGCGGACGCCGGCCGGGACCGGCGGAAGGTCCCGCGCCGGGAGCGCGAGGCCGAGGACGTCCTCGAACCCGTCGAGGACGTAGCCGCGCCTCGTGAGGCGCGCGCCGAACGACGGCTCCGCGAGGCTGGAGAGCTCGACGCGCACCGGGCATTCCCGGCTGGCGAAGGCCGTCTCCAGCTCTTCGATCTCCTTTTCGGGGAGCGCGCCGTCGAACCCGAGGCCGGCAATCTTGTTCAGCGGCGACCCCGGCTCCGCGAACGCCGCGATCCCTCCGGCCAGGGGGCGAGAGAGGACGTCGCCCCTCTCGCCGACGCGGCGGGCGACGCGGG
>CAYVPO010000145.1:0-9295 GCA_964453825.1 uncultured Holophagales bacterium | reverse complement strand
CGAGCCACGGGACGCCGACGCGGTCCCCCTTCGCGAAGAGCGAGCCCCCCTCGCCGGCGGCCTCGACGACGCCGACGATCTCGTGCCCGAGGACGAGCGGGAGCTTCGGCTCCCGGAGGTCCCCGTCGACGACGTGCAGGTCCGTCCGGCAGACCGCGCACGCCCGCACGCGGAGGAGGAGCTCGCCGGGTCCGGGCTTCGGGTCCGGGATCTCGGCGAGCCGGAGCGGCTGACGTGGAGCGTCGAGCAGCATCGCTTTCACGGGTCTCTCCTCGCACGACGGGAGCGTCCCGGCGGTCCGGCCGGCCACAGTCCCCATCCCTCGGGATCGAGACTACAGGAGCGGCCTTGGCCCGCGCGAGCGGGGTCGCCCCCGAAAACGAAAACTCCCGCAAACCCTTCGAAGGACCTGCGGGAGAATGAGTTCGATGGAGCGGGACACGAGGGTCGAACTCGCGACATCTACCTTGGCAAGGTAGCGCTCTACCACTGAGCTAGTCCCGCTCACGGGACCGGCGGAAGATAGCGAAGAAGAACGCGCTCGTCAAGGCGTGTGCCCCCTCCTCCTCCGCTCAATACGGGTCCGCCGGGATCATCGCCTGGAAGCTGCCGTCGGAGGTGACGGCGTCGTTCAGGACGCCGTAGGCGAGGAATGTGTCGTCCCCCGCCGTCCGCCGGACGACCGCCGTGAAGCGCTTCGTCGTCGCCGGCGCGCCGGCCGCCTCCCGGACCCGGGACCACTGGTGCCAGTCGCCCGGCGCGAGGCGCACCGTGAGCGGGCTGCCGACCGGAGAGCCCGTGTCGGCGTCGTAGAGCCGCGCCTCGAGCGTGATCGGGAGCTCCGAGCCCCCCCCCACGTTCACGACGGCGAGGTTCGAGCGGACCCCCTCGTCCTGGGCGAGCCCCGGGACGAGCACCGTCGTCCGGGCACCGCCCCCCTTCGCAACGGCCGGGTAGAAGAGACCGAACGTGCCGCCGACGGCCGCGTCCGGGTTCGGCGTCGAGGTGCGCGCGAGGACGACCGTCGACGGCGCGTCCAGCTCCGTCAGCCAGCGAAACGTGACGGTGAGCGTGCCGGCCTGCGGCGCGGTCGCGCCGTCGGGGATCTGCATCCCGTGGGCGCGCAGGTACGCGAGGACGTCGGGGAGCGTCACCTGCCGCCGGGCCCCCAGCTCCAGCATCACCTGCGCGACGCCGCCGACCGTACCGAAACCGGGCGCCGGGCGGTAGACGAGGTCGACGGGCGTCGCGATCGCTCCGTCGTTCGCGATCGTGACCTCGGTCGTATACCGCGAGCCCGCCTCGCCCGGAACGTCGAGGACGACGGGGACGACGAGCGTCCGTACGGCCGAGAGGCCCCCGGGGCGGAACGCCGGGAGGTAGCTCCCGTCGGAGGTTCGCGCGTCGTTCACGACCCCGTAGGCCGCGAACGCTCCGTCCCCGCTCGTCCGGCGAATCCGCGCGTACCCGTAGCTCCCCTCTGGCATACCGGCCTGGCCGAGGACGCCGTTCCACTGCGTCCACTCCCCCGGCGCGAGCGAGCGGACGAGCGGCTCGCCGGCGGGGACGCCGTCCTGGCCGTAGACCTGGACCGAGAGCTCGATCGGCTCGCTCCCACGCCCCGGCAGGTGGACGGCGGCGAGGTTCGACCGCGCCTCGCCGGCGACCGACCGGAGGCCGTAGACCGTCGCGACCTCCTCCGCCGCGTCGAGGTCGGACGGGGCGTCGTAGAAGAGGCCGAACGTCCCGCCCGACGCGCCTCGCGTGTAGGTGCGCGCCACGAGGTAGGCGTCGTCGACGACCCCGGGCGTCTCCGAACGAAGCGAGACGCTCCCGGCGACCGGCAAGGCGGCCGTGGCGACGGGGATCGGGAGACCGAGCGAACGGAGAAACGCGAGCGCGTCGGCCGCGCGCAGCTCGCGCCCCGCGGGGAGCGTCAGCGTCGCCGACTTCGGCGTCAGGTCGCCCCCTTCTCCGGCGAAGCCCGGCGAGGGCGTGAACGTGACGGTGCACGTCCTCTGCGTCGCGGCGCGCGACCCGACGACGAGCTCCGAGAGGAAGCGCGCGCCCCCCTGGCCGACGACGTCCAGGACGACGGGGAGCGTCCGCGCCTTCGCGAAGAGGTCCGCGCGGTAGAAGCCGTCGCCGTCCGTGCCGACGACGAGCGCCGCCCCTCCCGAGTCGGGATTCACGCCTCCGCGGACGACGGTGACGGCGGCGCCCGGCGGCAGCCCGCCGTTCTCGGGAGCCCAGCCACCGTCCCGCTTCACGGCGAGCCCGCGGCTGCCGGCCGCGGCCCAGAGACGGCCGCCGGCGAGGTCGAGCGAGGAGACCGGCGCCGTGGCGAGGCCCGCCGCGTCCTTCCGGAACGGCGCTCCCGAAGGCCGCCGATAGACGCCCCCGGTCGCGAGCCCCGCAAAGGCGGTCGACGCGTCTCCCGCGAGCGCGGAGACGAAGCCGGCGGACGGGAGGCCCGCCGAGACCTCGGCCCACGGCCCGCTGCCGCGCGCGTAGAGCCCCTCGGCCATGCCGACCCAGAGCGCGCCGCCGAACGACCGGATCGTCTGGACGGTCCCCGTCCCGACGCCGTCGGTGCCCACGTTCCCTCCGACCGGATCGGTCCTCCACGAGGAGCCGTCGAACCTCCAGAGGCCGCTCCCCGCAGTCCCGCCAAAGACGGCTCCGCCGTGAGCGGCGAGCGTCGTCGGGAGGGCGCGGGCCGGGAGGCCCGACCCGGCGGGAGTCGCCGACATCCAGCTCAGCAGGTACGGTCCGCAGCCGGTGGCGACGACAATCTCGGGCGGCGGCGACGCGGTCGGCGCCAGCGCGGTCACATCGCCGCAGCCGTCGGGAAGGGGAGGAGGAAGCGCTACCGGGTCGGCACCCGGCAGGCAGCAGGGCTGCAGCAGGTATTCCGCCCCTCCACCCCTCGTCGCTCCGACGGCTCCTCCGACCGCCCAGCCGGCCCACTCCGCCGGATACGCGAAGGCATCCGCCGCCACGCCTGCTCCGAACGGGGTGACGGGGGACGGATGCCAGGTCCCGTTCCAGAAGCGGTAGACGGGGCCGCCTGCCGTCCCGACGAGGAGCTCGGAGCCGGAAACGAGGAACGCCTGCACCCCGCGCGGAAGAATGCCCGTCGAGGCCGGCGTCCAGGCGCTCCCCGACCGGACGAGGACGCCCGCGTCGGCCGTCGCCGCGCGCAGCGCGCCGCCCCACGCCGTGAGGGCGCGGACATCGTGCCCGCCGAACGGACCGTCCGCCACCCAGGCGCCGACACCCCACCAGTAGAGGGTCACGTTCGTCCCGGCCCAGAGCGTCCCGCCGAAGGAGGCGAGCGCCCGGATCGCCTCTCCCGGGCCGACACCGCCCGACAGGGCGACCCAGCTCGCGCCGTTCCATCGGGCCGCGCTCCCGGTCGAGAGGCCGACGATGAGGCCCGCGGGGTCGGCGAGCATCGCCGTGACGATTCCGACGCCCGGCGACGGCGCGGCCGACCAGGAAGCGCCGGAGCGCCGCCAGGCACCGAGCCCGCCGACCCAGAGCGTTCCCGAGGCGTCGACCGCGAGCGTCGTCGGAAAGGCGACGCTCGACGGGAGCGCCTCGAGGCTCCAGCTGCCGTTCGCGGAGCGCCGCCAGAGCTCTTCCCCCGTCGCCGCCCAGACCTCGTCCCCGAGCGTCGCGACCGAGGAGACGGGCTTCCCGGAGAGACCGTCGAGGCGCCAGGACGCGTCGAGGGAGGTCCCCCGGAGGACTCCGCTTCGCGTCCCGGCCCAGAATCCGCCTGCCCCCGACGCGAACGCGCGGACGTCCACCCCGGCGCCGCCGTCCGACTCGAGCCGCAGCCCGGCCTCCGCTGCCGAAGGGACCAGTCCAAGGACCGCTGCGACCGCGAAGAGCGCCGTCTTCCGCCAGCTCCGCATCGAGAACCTCCGCTCACTCCGTCGCATCGAACGCTCCTCGGATCCAGTCGATCGTTCCGGCCGTCCCCTCGATCGCCACGACGTCGAACCTCACGTCGCGCGGCGCGCCCGACGGGTTCGCCGCGAGCCAGGCGCGCGCCGCCGAGAGGAGCCGCCGCCTCTTGACGGAAGTGACCGCCTCGGCCGGCGTCCCACGGCTCGCGTCGCGCCGCCACTTCACCTCGACGAAGACGACGCACCGGCCGTCGGCCGCCACGAGGTCGAGCTCTCCCCCGCCCGCGCGGACGTTCCGCGCAAGGAGCTGGAGCCCCTGCTCCTCGAGGAAGCGCGCCGCCTCGTCCTCGCCGGCCCGCCCCTTCGGCGTCGTCGCCGGTCGCGAGGGAGCCGGCCGCGCGGCGGCCGGACGCCGCCGGCGCGCGAGTCCGAGCTCCGAGAGACGCTCTTTCCACCCCGTCGGCATCGGTCGAGGATAATCGACCCATGGGCGACGTCTTCGTGATCCAGTGTCCCGACTGCGACTCGACGCTGAAGGTCGACCGGGAGACCGGCGCGGTCCTCTCTCACGAGCCGGCGGCCGCGAAGCGGAAGCTCGGCTCGATCGAGGAGGCGGCCGCGGAGATCGCCCGCCGGAAGGAACGCGCGGAAGACCTCTTCGCCGCGAACGTCGAGCGCGAGAAGCACAAGAGCGAGATCCTGGAGAAGACGTTCCGCGAGGCGCTCGAGAAGGCCCAGAAGGAGCCGCCGGGCCGCCCCCGCAGCCCCTTCGACGCCGACTGACCTCCGCCGGGCAGCCGGCTCAGGGGCGAGATCCGGAGGAACGGCGTTCCCCCGCGATCATTACAGCTCCGTCTTGTTGAGGTACCAGAGCAGCCAGCCGATCCCCGCGAAGAGGACGATCGCGAGGACGATCCACGTCTCCCACATCGGCCACTGGTTTCCGTAGGCGTCCTGCGCCTTCCGATAGGCGAAGAGGATCACGAGGACGAGGACGACCCGGAACGTCCACTTCCAGATCGCCTTTCGCTCGTCGGCGACCTGCATCTCGAGGTGCATCTTCTCGATCGAGGCCTGGCGCTTGCGTTTCTCGATCTCGCGCCGGTGCGCTTTCATCCCGTCCGTGACGAGCTCGGGGCGCACGCCTGGCCGGGGTGCTTGTCCGCCTCCCCGGCCGGAGGTGCCGTGCGCGGAGGCGTCGAGGATCTTCGTCGGACCCGCGACGTACGGGTTCGACGGCACCTTGCGGTCGGGCTTCTTCGGATCCGCCACGTCGCCTCCTCGGGATTCCCGTCAGCTCGCCCCGGCGCCCGGGTGGGCCGGCAGGGCCTGGGCGGCGAGCTCCAGGACGTCGAACGGCTGGGTCTTCCCCGACATCTCCGTCTGGGCGTTCCCGAGCATCACCATGCAGAACGGGCACGAGACGCCTACGAGGTCCGTCCCGGCCGCCTCGATCTCCTCGTAGCGGAGCTGGTTTATCCGGGTGCCGATCTTCTCGTCGAGCCACATCCGGCCGCCGCCGGCGCCGCAGCAGAGCCCGTTCTTCCCGGTCCGCGGCAGCTCCGTCAGCGTCAGGCCGGGGATCGCCGCGAGGACCTCCCGCGGCGCGTCGTAGACGTCGTTGTGCCGGCCGAGGTAGCAGGCGTCGTGGAAGGAGATCGACTTCGCGACGCTCTCCGTCAGCTGCAGGCGCCCTTCGGCGAGGAGGAGGGCCACGAGCTCGGTCCCATGGATCACCTCGAACGTCCCTCCGAAGTCGGGGTACTCGTTCTTCAGCGTGTTGAAGCAGTGAGGGCAGTTCGTGACGATGCGCTTCACGCCGTAGCCGTTCAGCGTCTCGACGTTCTGCTGAGCGAGCGTCTGGAAGAGGTACTCGTTTCCGAGCCGGCGGGCCGAGTCGCCGTTGCACGTCTCCTCGGAGCCGAGGATCGCGAACTTCACCCCGCCGTCACGGAGGAGCCGCGCGAGCGCGCGGGAGACCTTCTTGCCGCGGTCCTCGTACGAGCCGGCGCAGCCGACCCAGAAGAGGACCTCGACCTCGGCCCGTTCGGCCTCGTCCATCGCGCCGAGGACCGGGATCTCGAAGTCGAGCTCGCCCGTCCAGGCGTCGCGGTCGGCGGCCGGGAGGTTCCAGGGGTTTCCCTGGCGCTCCATCCCGTTGAACGCCGTCTGCGCCTCCTTCGGGAACTCGCTCTTCTCGAGGACGAGGTGCCGGCGCATCTCGACGATCTTGTCGGTGTAGGTGATCGTCACGGGGCAGGCCGACTCGCAGTAGCGGCAGGTCGTGCAGGCCCAGATCGTCTCCTCGTCGACCCAGCCGCCGACGAGGGGCTTCCGCTCCTCGAGCCTCGCCTCCGCAGCCGCGTCCGCCCGCCCTTCCGCCGTGTCGACGAGGTCGCCGGCGACCGTGTAGAGCGCCGTCCGCACGTCCTTCAGGAAGCCCTTGGGCGTCAGCGGCTTCCCCGTCAGGTGCGTCGGGCAGACCTCGCGGCAGCGGCCGCACTCCGTGCACGTGAAGAGGTCGAGGCGCTGCTTCCAGGTGAAGTCCTCGACCTTCGCGACGCCGAACTTCTCCGCCTCGGCGGCCTTCTCGATGTCGACCGTCGAGAGCTTCCCGGGAGCGTCGAGCTTGCGGAGGAAGATGTTCGGGAGCGCCGTGATGACGTGGAAGTGCTTCGCGAACGGCAGGTAGTTCAGGAAGACGAGGATCGCGACGAGGTGAAGCCACCAGCACCAGGAAAAGATCGCCTGCAGCGTCGCCGGTGCCGCGCCCGCGAGCAGCCCCGACAGCGCCGCCGTGATCGGCTCCCACGCCGAGGCGTGCTCCGGAGCGAGCGCGAACTTCGCCGCGCCGGCGAAGAGGTCCGTCGCCATCAGGAAGCCGATCAGGACGAGGATCAGCCCCGCGTCGAACGACGGGTCGAGCCGCTCCTTCCGGAACAGGTAGCGCCGCCCGAGAGCCAGGACGACGCCGACGAGCGTCGTGACGAGGACGACGTCCTTCAGGAGGAGGTAGGCCTGCCACGCCCCTGCGGGCAGGAACGGCATCCCGGCCTTCGGGAAGAGCCCCTCGAAGACGAGCGAGAGGGTCCGCACCGAGAGGACGACGAAGCCGCTGAAGATGAGCATGTGGTAGAGCCCGGCGTAGCCGTCCCACCACATCTTCTTCTGGAAGATCCCGAGCTCGAGGAGCCCCTTCAGCCGTTCGAGCGGCCGGTCCCAGCGGACCTCGTCGGGGCCTCCGATCGTCAGGAGCTGCCATCTCCGGGAGGCCGTGTAGGCGAACGTCGCGATCGCGCCGATGAGGACGAGGGCGAAGACGAGGGTCCCCGGGACCCCGAGCCAGGAGGCTTCGGTCGGCATCATCAAAGGAAAGGATAGCTCAGGAGAGGGGCTGCCGGCCCCACGTTCCCGAGCCCCGCCGGCCGCTTCGCGAGGTGTATGATGCCGGCTAAGTTTCGAAGGCCCAACGAATCCGACGGGATCGGAGCCAGGCTGATGAGAAAGACATCGTCGTTCCTCGTTCTCACCGTACTGCTCGGGCTCGCCGCGCTGACGCCGGCCGTGCTGCACGGCGCCCTCGCCGCACCGCAGGGGACCGAGCTCTGGGGCGGGCCGGGCGCGAAGGGGACGGGAAACCAGAGCGCGCGGTTCGACACGGTCGTCTACGTCACCGGGCCCGCGCCGGCCGTAGGCGCGGTCGAGTTCCTGGCCGGCGGCAAGGTCCTCGCCACGGTGCCCTTCACGTTCGCGGCGAACGGCGTCGCGCTCGTGCCGGCTCCCGACGAGGTCGCCGAGAAGGGCGCGTTCCTCTACCGCGTCCGTTCCGACGTCCCCGTCTCGGCCTGGTCGGAGACCTACAACGACGCCTCCGCGGGGCGCTACGGCGTCAGCCTCGGGGCGGCCGCGCCCTCCGAGCTCCTCGGACCGGGGGACGAGGCGACCGGCGGCGGCGCCGAGGCCTCCACGGAAAGCGGCGCCGGCCACGCCCGGACGAACGCCGGCGTCGTCTGCGTCGACACCGCCTCCCAGCCGTGCCGGCTCGAGGTCGCCCTCTTCTCGTCGAGCGCCCTCGTCGGATCGGGGACGATCGAGACTCCTCCCGGCAGCGCGGCCCAGTCCTCCCTCGCGACGCTCGTCCCCGCCGCCGTCGGCAAGGCGGGCCTCGCGCTCCGCCTGCGCCTCCTCTCCGGCCAGGGCTACCCGTACGCCATCCGGAACGACAACCAGACGAGCGACGGGACGGCGATCCCGCTCTCCGTCAAGCGCAATGCCTTCTCCACCGCCCCGACGATCGCCACCTTCACGGCGAGCCCGGCCACCGGCTGCGCACCGCTCGAGACGACCTTCTCGTGGGAGACGTCGGGCGCCTCGAAGGTGAGCATCAGCGGCGTCGGCAACGACCTCCCCGCCACCGGCTCCGTGAAGACGACCGTCCACGCCACCGGCGACTTCATCCTCACGGCCACCTCCTCCACCGGGCAGTCGACGATCCGGCCTCTCCGGATCACGATCACGCCGTCGACGCCGCCGCCGACTCCGGCGCCCGCCTCGGCCACGCTCCCGACGAGCGGCGTCGTCACCGGGATCCTCCCCGTCGGGACGGGACCGGTCACCGTCGAATTCGTCTCCCGCGAGTCGACGGGCTCCACCTTCACCGTCCAGGGGACGTCCTTCATCTACACCGCCGGGACGACCCCGGGGACCGACGTCGTGAAGATCACGGCGACCGGCTCCTGCGGGGGGACGAGCGCCGAGTTCACGGCCCACGTCGTCCTCCCCGGCGCGCCGCGGATCCTCAGCTTCGAGGCGATCCCGGAGCGCGGCTGCGCCCCCTCGACGAACTTCCTCCTCACCTGGCGGACCGAGAACGCGATCGGCGTCAACGTCGCCGGCCTCGACGAGAACTTCGTCGCGAACGGCGGCGTCGAGGTGACGCTCACGGCGACGACCTCGTTCGTCCTCACCGCCTTCAGCCTCGACGGCACCGAAACGACGGCCACAGTCACCGTCCCCCTCGACCCGCAGCTCTACGTCCCGACGATCACGCCGGGCGCCGTCGCCGTCGCCGGCGGGACCCAGGTCGTCATCGACGTCAACCCGGCCTCCGTCCCCTCGCTCGACGGCGTCCGCTTCGCCTACGTGCAGGTCCAGAGCCGCGGGATGTTCTCGCGAGACCTGAACGTCCCGGGGCGCTTCATCTACCGGGCCGGCCCCTACACCGGGATCGACATCATCCGGATCCTCTGGGTGAACGGCTGCGGGATCGGCTACACCGACTTCACTGCGAACGTGACGGGACAGAACCCCGAGCCGTAGCGCTCCGAACACGTCCGAAAACGAAAAGGGCGGCCGCGAGGCCGCCCTTTTCGTTTTCG
>CAYVPO010000144.1:1665-9317 GCA_964453825.1 uncultured Holophagales bacterium | reverse complement strand
CCGCGAGGAGGCGCTCCGCGGCGCGGCGGGCGCGGGGGTGGTCCTGCCTCTCGAGCGAGGCGCCGACGCGCCGCCGCGTGAGCCGGGCGCGAGGCCCGGCCGCGGCGCGGCCGGCCGCCGCCTCGAGGGCGTCGAGCCCCTCGGCGTCGCGCCCCGAGCGGAGACAGTAGGCGACCTGGTCCTCGACGAGGCCGAGCGACCAGGGGAAGCGCCGGACGGCGACGCGGAAGGCGCCGGCCGCATCGCCTCCGGCGGACTCGAGAAAGCGGGCGCGCGTCGCGAGGGCGCGGATCTTCGTCGCGCCGTCCGGGAGCGCCTCGACGCGCGGCAGGAGCCGCGCCCAGGCGGCCGTCGCGTCCTCGGCGCGACCTCGGGCGAGAAGCCAGTCGATGCGGGCGGCCTCCTTCGGGATCCGGGCCTCCTCGCTCGGGAGGAGAGCGGCCTCGCGCTCGAGCAGGAGCCCCTCGAGCGTCGTCGCTCCCTCGGGGCCGGCCCACCGGGCGTCGGCGACGCTGGACGACCAGGTCCGGAGCGCGGCGAGGAGCTGCGGCGAGGTGGCCCGCGGCGCCATCTCCCGCGCCTTCCGCCAGACGGCGGCGCCGACGGCGGCCGCGCCCGTCTCCTCGCCGGGGCGCGTCCCCTCGCGCCTTCTCACGCGTTCCGCCCGGCCGACCGCGTCGCGCGGCAGGTCCATCCAGTCGTCCCATTCGGACGTCTCCGCCGGGGAGAGCGTCGCGAGCGGAAGGTACGACGCGAGGGAAGCTTCGTCTCCCGGGCTGCCGGGGGCGAGCCGGTCGATTCGCGCGAGGAGGAGGTCCCGGACGACGGGCCGTCCGGCGAGGCGTGCGAGGCGCCTTCGGGCGCGTCCGCCGGCGTCCCACTCTCCGGAGAGCGCCGCGACGTACTCCGCGAGCGCGCCGTCGCGGTCCCGGAGCTCCTCCTTGAGGACGCCCGCCTCGAACGCGTGGAGCCCGGGGCGGCCGAGCCGTTTCCGCCCTTCGTCGAGGACCTGCCACGCCTCGGCGAAGCGGCCGTAGTCCCAGAACGCGGTCGCGACCTCGAGGATCGTGTCGGGGTTCCGCGGGGAGGCGGCGAGGACCCGGCGGAACGCATCGCCGGCCGGCTCGGGACGCTCGAGGTCCTGCCACATCTCGCCGATCGGCGTGAGGAACGGGGAGGGGTCGGGCGCGGCGGCCGCGGCCCGGACCGCGATCCGCTCGGCCGCGGCCGAGCGGTCCGACGAGAAGGCGGAAAGGGACCGCTCGAGGGCGATCGCCGGGGCGGCGTACGCCGCGCTCCCCGGGTAGGCCTCGCAGAGCGCCTCGGCGAACGGGACGGCGCGCTCGAAGCGCGAGAGGCGCGCCCAGCCGTCCAGCAGGAGGACGTTCTCGACGGGGGTCTTCCCGGGGACCTCCTCGAGCCGGCGGAGGAACGCCTCGAGCTCGCCCTTCTTCACGAGCGCGTCGACGAAGCGGCTCCTGCGGGATTCGTCGGCGAAGAGGACGGCGTCGCGGCGCGTCGCGAGGAGCGCGGCGTCGACGACGGCCCGGTTCTTCGTCGCGCCGGGTTTCCGCGCGAGGAGGTCGTCGAAGGAGGCGCGCGTCAGGAGGCGCGCCTCGGCGCGGTCGAGAGCGGCGGGGCTCGCCGGGAAGCGCTGGAGCGTGCGCAGGGCCAGGAAGTCGGAGAACGTGACGAAGGGGTTCGGCTGCTCCTCGAGCGCCACGAGGGCGTGGTTCAGCATCGGGTCGCGTGCGAAGACCTCCGAGGCGCGGAAGCTCGCCACCAGCTCCTCTCCGAGCGCCTTCAGCTCGGTCGCCTTCTGCCGGCGCGCGTACCAGCGGGCGAACCGCTTCCACCATTCGGGCCCCTCGAAGGCGGCGAGCGCCTTCCGGTAGCGCGGCTCGAGCTCGTCGTCGAGCTTCCAGCCGGAGAGGCGGTCGACGGCCTTCAGCCAGACGGCCTCGGCGCGCGGAAGGCGGTCCATCTCGCCGAGGAGGAGCGAGACGCTCGCGCGGTGCGAGCGGTCGCGGTCGTCGAGACGGGAGAGAGCCTCCGTCAGGACGCGGTCGTAGGCGTCGTCGCGCGCGGACGCGGAGAGGCGCTCCTTCCGCGGGGCGTCTTCGCCGCCGTCCGGGCCGGCATATTCGTCGGACGGCTCGAAGCCCTCGGCGTCGGAGCGGTCGTCGACCCCGCCGCCCGGGACGCTCCCGTCGGGCGCGAGGAGGGCGAGCCGCTCCTTCCAGAGCGGGAGCTCCTTCTCGAGGGGGGTCTTCGCCTGCCGCATCGCGAGCAGCGCGACCCTCCGCGCCTCGGCGCGGGTCGGGGCGTCGCCCGTCTCGGCGCGCGGCAGGAGGGCGAGCGCCTCCGCTCCCTTGCCGCGGGAGACGAGCCGCTCCATCAGCGTCACGTGGAGGGACGGGATCTCCGCGTGGTCCGGCTTTCGCCTCTCGAGCTCGGCGAGGAGGAGCCGGCCGGCGCGGAGAGTCTTCTCCGGGAGGCGCTGCGCCTCCAGCTCGGCCAGGGCGTTCTCTGGGTCGAGGCCGGTGAGGAGGAACGAGAGCCCGGCCGTCGTGAAGCCGGGGGTGACGTCCGCGCGGGCCGCCCACCGGTACGGCTCGTCGTTGAGCGCGCTCCAGGCGATCGGGCGGGAGCCGGCGGCGAAGGCGAGGCGGGCGAGCGCTGCGAGGTCGGCGAGCGCCTCGTCGGCGGAGGCGGTCGCCGCGCCGGCGAGCCGGCTGCGGAACGCCTCGGGGACGGCGTCGAGCGCCTCGTAGAGGCGCGCGAGAACGATCCGCTCGGGGCGCGCGAAGCTCTCCTCGTGGCGCAGCTCGACCTGGGCGAGGAGCTCGAGCGCGAGGTCGGCGCGCCCCTTCCCCTCGAACCACCGGGCGAGGAGCGTGAGGCCGCGCGGGTCGAAACGGCTCTCGAGCGCGAGGCGGGCCGACTCCATCCGCGAGGCGGCGACGGCGTCGGCGCGCCGCGAGAACGCCTCGAGGGCCCGTCGCGACGGAACGCGGTTCGGGTCGGCGACCCAGCCCTCGAGGACGGAGTACGCCCCCTCCCGGTCGCCGTGGTCCCCCTTCAGGTCGGAGAGGACGAGGAGGCGCGTCTCCTCCGGGAGCCCCTTCGCGCCGCGGAGCGCGGCGTCGGCCTCGTCGAGGCGGCCCGCCTTCTCGAGGGCGCGGATCCACTCTTCGACGAACGGGGCGTCGTCGGGGAAGAGGGCGGCGCGCTCGGCGCGCAGCGCGAGGGGATCGCCGCGCGACGGGTCCTCGTCGGCCCAGGCGATCCGCTCCGTCGCGAGCGCGCGCTTCGTCGGCGCCGGGGCGTCGGAAGCGAGCGCGGCGCGCGCGGAGGCGAACGCGAACGGCCAGCGGCGGTAGAGCGCTCCCCAGCGCGCCGCCTCGGCCCAGGCGGTGCCGCCGCTCCCCTCGGCCCAGCGCGTGAGCGCTGCTTCCGCCCCGGGGAGGTCGCCGAGCTCGCGTCGCGCCTCGGCGAGATGGCGGAAGGCCGCGACCGCTGCGCGGCCGTCCGAGGCGGCGCGCACCTCGAGCTCGACGGCGAGCTCCTTCGTCGGGGTCGGGTAGTGGACCGTGCGGCCGTCGACGACGGCCTTGCGGACGAGCGTCGAGGCGAGCGCGTCGGCCTCGGTCAGCTCGGTCCACGGGACGAGGGCGTCCGCGGCGTCGAGCGCGGCGCGGCCGGTCGCGGCCGCGAGCGTCGTCGAGACGGCGAGGGCGACGAGGAAGGGGCGCCGGGGGCGGAGCGGCTCGAGCATCAGCGGACCCTCAGCTTCGCGCGGGCGAACCCGTGGTTCCCCGCGCCGTCGATCGCTTCGAAGTGGACCGGGACGACACCGGCGAGGCCCTGCGGCAGGAAGAGGTCGGCGACGTTCGCCTTCGCGGCGCCGTCCCAGCGGAGCGGCACCGGGACGCCCTCGCCGACGCGTGCGGTGAGCGCGATGACGTCGGCGTCGGCCCGGGCCGCGAGGCGCACGCGCGAGCCCGCGGCGGCCGAGGCCGGCAGGAGCGGCGTCACCGTCGGCGGGGTGCCGTCGACGACGGCCCGTTTCGTCTCGACGGCCGTCGCGCCGTTCCGGTCGCGCAGGACGATCCGAACGTCCATCGGGCCGTCCTTCGTCCCGTCCGGGACGAGGAACCTCCCTTCCCAGAGGTTCGAGCCGGGTCGGCGCCGAAGGTCCAGCTTCCGGCCGAACGGAAGGAGCGCGGCGACTGCGGCCGTCCCCGGCAGCGCGTCGATGCGGATGACCGGGTCGCCCGGCTGGATGCGTCGCGGCCGGAGGAGCGCGCGCGGCGCCGCGAGGAAGGCGGTATAGGGCGTGACGAGCTTGTAGCGGCGCGAGAGCTCGAGGATCTCCTCGACCCACACCCGCTTCTCCCCCTCCAGCTCGATCCGCCGCAGGAGGTCGTCGACCCGCGCGCGGGCCCAGCGGCGCGGCAGGTCGCGCGCCTCGACGGCCCGCTCGGGAAAGCGCGCCTCGACGGAGGCGCCGTCGAGCTCGAGCGTCGCCTTCGCGGGGCGCGCGTAGCGGCCGACCCAGCCGGAGAGCGACCCGGCGAGCGGCGGCTGCGTCATCACGCCGTAGACGTCGCGCAGCTGAGGGTCTTCTCCCTTCCGCACGAAGGGGACGCTCCCGGCTGCATCTGCCTGACGTCCCTCCTTCGGGAGCGGGGCGAGGAGCTGGGCGAGGAAGAGCGCCTCGCCGGGCGGCGGCTGGAGCGCGCTGCCGGGAGGAAGAAGGAGGAGCTGGCGCGAGGAGACGACGAAGGCTTCCCTCCGCTCCTCTCCGGTCAGGACGGTGAAGAGGGGCCGGCCCGCGGCGGCCGCGGCGAGGGCGCCGGGCGCCTCGACGCCGTCCGTCACGAGGACGATGCGGGCGTCGCTCCCGGCCGGGACGAGCGCGGCGGCGGCGCGGAGGGCGGAGGCGACGTCGGTCCCGGGGCCGAGGGGCCGGGAGCGAAGGTAGGCGAGGCCGGCCTCTCGCGCCGCGCCGGTCGCCGCGACGAGGCCCGCCGGGTCGGGCGCGGGCTCGCGGTCGAACGGGACGAGGACGAACCGGTCCTCGGGCCCGAGCCGGTCGAGAAGCCGGGTCAGGAACGCCCAGCCCGTCTCGAGGCTTCCCCAGCGGTTCGAGAGCGAGGTGTCGAAGAGGACGGCGACGCGGAGCGGGGCTCGGTCCCGCGCGGCTGCGGAGGAGGCGCCCTTCTCCGTCGCCGGCCGGTGCTCGAGGAGGAAGAAACCGTCCTTCTCCGGCGGGACGTCGGAGAGCCGCTCCCAGGGGGCGAGGGCGACACCGTCGGGGAGGCGACCGTCGGGGCTGCGGAAGGCCGAGAACGTGAGCGGGGCCGCGGAGGCGGGACGGAAGCGGACGACGATGTCCTTCGCGAGCGGGACGGCGCTCCCGCGGAACCGGGCGACGTTGCCCGCGACCGCGAGAGGGAGCGCGGCCGCGGGCGACTCGAGGAAGGTCCCGTCCTCGAGCGTGACGTTCACCTCGAGGCTCCCGGCGACCGTCGGCTCGCCGGCGCCCGGCCGGAGAGGGATCAGGAGCTCGCCGACGCCACCGGCCCACGGGACCTCTTCTTGGTACTGGAGCTCGAGCCGCTTCGTCCCCCAGGCGGGGATCGGCGAGACCTTCACGGAGAAGACGGCTCCTCCCGAGGGGCGCCCGGGACCGCCGGAGCTCGCGTCCTCCTCCTCGCCCTGCTGGAGCAGCCCCGGGTCGATCCGGCGGGTCGTGAGCTCCTCGTAGATGGCGCGGGCCCGCTTCTTCTCGACGATGACGCCGGGGATTCGGACGAGGCCGTCCCAGACGGCGAAGTCGCCGACGGCGCCCGACGGCGAGAGGCGGAAGCGCCACGTCCCTTCCTGCACGTCGCCGGTGTGGTTCTCGAAGACTTGCCGGACGTTCACGCGGGCGTAGCCGCGCGCGACGCCGACGTCGACGGCCATCTCCCGGAGCGTGAGGACACGGGCGTCGGGCCGGCCCGTCGAGGTCGGCACGAGGAGGCCGGTCTGGGCGGCTGCGGGGAGCGCTGCGAGGAGGGCGAGGAGCGCGGCACGTTTCATCGTGTCTCCGGAAGGGCGTCGGCCGGCAGGCGGAGGAGACCCTCCGAGGTGCCGGCGAAGAAGTGTTCGGGGGCTTCCTTCGGGAACGCGGCGAGGGAGAAGACGTCGGGAGAGGGAAGGGGGAGGTCGAGGCGCGCGAAGCGCGTGCGGGCCCGGTCGGAGCACCAGAGACCGGAGCCCTGCGTGCCCGCGCAGAGCCGGCCGTCGGGGAGCGCGAGGAGCGCGCCGGCGTTCACCTTCAGGCCCCGCGTCTCGGGGAACGGCTCGAACGGGGCCTCCTCGCCGCCCCGGCGGCGGACGGCGATCCCGCCGCCGTAGGTCGCGATCCAGAGGCCGTCTTCGCCGACGAGGAGCGCGGTCACCCACGGATGGGGGAGCTTCCCCTCGCCCGGGAGGACGCGGCCCGACACGCGCTGCCGCTCGATCCGGCCGAGGCCGGTCGGCGTCCCCACCCAGAGCGACGCGCCGTCCGGCGCGAGCGCGTAGGCCTGGTTCCCCGGCAGGCCGTGGTAGGCCGAGAGGAGGCGGCGCGCCGGCAGGAGGACCCCCTGCCCGTAGCCGATCGCGAGGCCGGACGTCGTCTGCGCGAGCGCGAACGCGGCGCCGGCCCCGTCGATCGGGCGGACGTCGTCGCCCTCGAGCCGGAAGGCCCCGCGGAGCGTCGCCGCCCAGACGACGCCGGCCGCAGGCAGGATCGCGTTGACGCCCCACGCGCCGCCCGAGGGCGCCGGCCGCGCCTGCAGAGGCGTGCCACGCGGATCGGCGGTCGCGAGGCCCCCGTCGAAGAAGCCGAGCCAGAGGCGCGTGCCGTCTGCTGCAAGGGCGTTCACGTGGGGCGCGGGGAGTCCTGGCGCCGCCGCGCGGACGAGCTCGAAGCCGCGCGCCGCGTCGTATCGCCGAAGGCCGGTCGGGCCGTCGGCGAGGAGCCGCCCCCCGGCAACGAGGAGGCGCCGGAGGGGCTCCGGAGCGGGCGCCTCGCGGCGGCTCCCGTCGGCGAGGAGCGAGGCGAGGCGGGGCGGGGCGTCGGCGGGGACGAAATGGAAAGCGCCGTCGAACGCGACCCCGTCGACGGCGTCCCCTCCGCGCGGGTGCGCCGTCAGGGCCGTCCCGTCTAGCGGCCCGTAGGCCGCCCCCGTCGCGGTCGCGGCCCACAGCCTGTCGCCGACGACCGCCACGCGCGAGACCCAGCGGTCCGGCGTCGCCACGAGGCGGGCCTCCGCGCGGCCCGGCGCGACGATCCGGAGGCCCGTCTCGCCCCCGGCGGCGACCTCGCCCGAAGGGAGGACCGCGAGCGAGAGGACCGGCGCGCCGTCGAGCTTCTCGAGCTCTCCCGCGCCGAAGGAGGCGCGGAAGAGCCCCTGGCGGGCGCCGACGAGGAGCTCGCCTCCCTCGGTCTCGGCGAAGGCGCGCACCTCGAGAGGGTCGAATCCCGAGGCCGCACGCTCAGGACCCGCAGGCCCGAGCCGGCCCCAGCCGCCGCGCTCGAGGGCCCAGACGGGCGCTCCGCGCCACGACGCCACGGCGCCGACGCGCAGGGAGGGGAGTCCGTCGAGGACGTCGAG
>CAYVPO010000144.1:0-1565 GCA_964453825.1 uncultured Holophagales bacterium | reverse complement strand
TGTTGAGCTCCTTGATCCGCTCGTTGAGCTGGGCGATCCGGGCGGCGGCTTCCTGGCGGACTCGCTCGTTCTCCTGCCGCGCCTTCTGGAGCTCGCTCTCGAGCTCCTGGCTCCCCATCGAGTTCGCTTCGAGGACCCGGTCCTTGGACTGGAGATCGGCCTCGAGGTTCGCGATCAGGTCGTCCTTCTCCTGGAGGCGGAGCTTCCATTTCTCCTCGGCCTCCTCGTAGAGCTTCTTGATGTCCATCAGCTCGGTGATGGCGGAGAAGTCGTTCGCGGACGGGGCCATGATTCCTCCTCGGAACTTTTCCTCGATCTGGGGGAAGAGCTTGCGGAGCTTCAAGGAGAGGTCCTCGGGGTCCGCGGTGAGCTGCATCGCCTTCTCGTAGTCGATCGCCCCGTTCACGAGGAGAGCGAGAAGCGACTGGTTCATCGACTGCATCCGGTAGTAGGTGACCGACGACTCCATCTCGTCGAGGATCTCGTTGGAGTGCCCCTCTTCGATCAGCTTCGTGATCTTCGGGGAGTTCACGAGGATCTCGATGACCGGCACCCGTCCCTGCCCATCGATCCTCTCGATCAGCTGCATGGAGCAGATCGACCGCAGGACGAGGGCGAGCTGGCGGCGGACCTGGTTCTGCTGGCCGCCGGGGCAGCTGTCGAGAATGCGGTCGATCGTCTGCGCGGCGTTGTTCGTGTGGAGAGTTGAGAAGACGAGGTGCCCGGTCTCGGCCGCCGTGATGGCCGTCTGCATCGTCTCCCAGTCGCGCATCTCGCCGACCATGATGACGTCCGGGTCCTGCCGCATGGCGTTGCGCAATGCCTCGTTGAAGGAGATCGTGTCCGTCCCGACCTCGCGCTGACAGACGGAGCCGAGGTTGTCCTGGAAGAGGTACTCGATCGGGTCCTCGACGGTGACGACGTGGACCGGGTGGCGCTCGGTGATCCCCTTGATGATCCCCGCGAGCGTCGTCGACTTGCCCGAGCCGGTCGGCCCGGTCACGAGGACGAGGCCCGACGGGTAGTCGCAGAACGTCTGGACGACGTCCGGCAGGTGCAGCTCCTCGACGCCCGGGATCGTGAACGGGATCCGCCGGAAGACGGCGGACCAGCTCCCGCGCTGGAGGAAGATGTTGCCGCGGAAGCGGGCGAGCCCCTGGATGCCGTAGCCGATGTCGACGGCGTAGTTCGCCGTCAGCTTCTCCTTCTGGTGCGGCGTGAGGATCGTGAGGACCATGTCCTCGATCTCTTTGGGCTGGAGCGGGTCGGTCTTCAGCGGGACGAGGCGCCCGTTGATCCTGAGGAGCGGGGGGCGGCCCGGCTTCAGGTGGAGGTCCGACGCCTCCTTCTTCGTCACGAACTTCAACAGTTCGGTCAGGTCCATGTTCCAGATCCTCGCACGAAGCTTATACCGGGAGGCACTTCCGCCGGCCCCGCGAGGGGGCGGGCCGGGGCCGTCCCGAGAGGAATGCCCGCGCCTGACGGGCCCCGCGGATGGCACCTGTCGCGAGAGCGTCGTCCAGCAGCGCGAGGGCGCGTCCCAGATCGGGCCCCGCGACGCCGAG
>CAYVPO010000143.1:0-9331 GCA_964453825.1 uncultured Holophagales bacterium | reverse complement strand
AGCGCGTGAGCGTAGGAGATCGTCCCCCAGAGCGCGCGCTTCTCGGCGGGGAGGTCGGGAACGAGGCGGAGGAGCTCGGGGATCGCGACGGTGGAGAGGACGAGGTCGAACGTCTCCGTCCCGCCGCGGAACTCGACGTTCCATCGCCCGTCGGCGCGGGTCGCGAGCTTCACGGGGCGGGCGGAGCGGATCTCTCCGCCGCGCTCGGCGATCCGCGCGAGGAGCGCGTCGACGACGCGCCCGAACGACCCCTTCATGTAGCCGAGCCGCTCGCCGAGGCCGCTCTCGTCGCGCGAGCGCGTGCGGAGGGCGATCTTTCCCCAGAGCCAGACGAGGCCGACCTCGGCGGCGCGCCGGCCGTACTTCTGCGTAAGGAGAGGCCCCCAGACGACGTCGAGGACGCGCCCGTAGCCGTTCTTCCGGAGCCAGCCGACGGCGGTCTCCCCCTCGAGCGTGCGCCAGTCGCGGAGGCCGCGCAGCTTCAGCGTCGAGAGGACGAGCTCGACCCTTCCGCGCAGGCCGAGCGGCGCGAAGGAGAGGAGAGAGAGGGGCGTGCCGAACGGGTAGAGGAGGCCGTTCGAGAAGAAGCCCATCTTCGACGGGAGCCACTCGATCTCGCCGGCGAGGCCGAGCTCTTCGGCGAGGGAGACGTAGTCGACGTCGCTCGTGAAGAGGTGGTGGTAGAAGCGCTCGAGCGCCTCGCCGCCGACGGAGAACGTGCCGACGAGCCCCCCCGCCTCCGGGTACTTCTCGAAGACGGTGACGGAGAGGCCCGCGCCGAGGAGCCGGTCGGCCGCGACGAGGCCGGCGAGGCCGCCCCCGACGACGGCGACGCTCTTCGGGCGGGCGGGAGCGGGGGACGGAGCGTCGCTCACCGGCCGATTGTGGGACGAGATCGGCGCAGGGGGAACTCGCGGAGTCGCGAAGGCGCGCGAGCGCTGTGCTACCGTCGCCCGGCTCCGTGACCGTCGTCTCCGCGCTCCTGCTGGCCGTCCTCCTCGCCGGCCTTCTGGCGGCCGGAACGGCCGTCGTCCTTCGCGCCGGCCGCGGCGACGGGGACGTCGACGGCGTCCGCGACGGGGCGCTCGCGCTCGGGCTTCCGGTCGGGCTCCTCCTTCTCGCGTTCCCCGGCCAGGTCGCGAGCGCGGTCGGCGGGGCCCCCTTCGGCGTCGTCCTCGCGCTCGGCGGCGCGGCGGTCGTCGCCGCGCTCGCGCTCTGCGGACGCGAGCTCTCGGTCCTCCGCGACCGACGCGCCTTCGCCGCCGTCGCGCTCCTCCTCGTCCTCTTCGCGTTCTTCCTCTGGCTCCGGCTCGGCTGGGGAGACGCGCGACAGACGGAGAAGCCGATGGACCTCGCGGTCCTCTCGGCGCTCCTCGTCACGCCGCGCCTCCCGCTCGAGGACCCGTGGCTCGCCGGGACGGCGTTCCCCTACTACCACTTCGGGACGTACCTCCTCGCGCTCCCGTTCCGTCTCGCCGGGGTCGCCCCGGGCGTCTCCTACAACCTCGTCGCCGCGCTCGTCGCGGCGCTCGCGGGTGCCGCGGCGTTCGGGGTGGTTCGGCTGCGCGGCGGCGGGCGCGCTCTCGCCGTCGCCGCGTCGCTCCTCCTGACGCTCGCCGGGACGTGGGACGGGGCGCGTCAGCTCCTCGGCGGCGGGTCGCTCGCGTCGGTCGACCTCTGGGCCTCCTCGCGACGCGTGGCCCACACGATCACCGAGTGGCCGCTCTTCACGCTCTGGCTCGGGGACCTCCACCCGCACGCCGTCGCGCTGCCGATCCTCCTCGCGCTCGCGGCGCTCGCCGGGCGCTTCGCGAGCGGCGCGGGGCTCCTCCTCGACGCGGCGCTCCTTTCGGCGCTCCTCTCCGCGAACCCGTGGGACCTCCCGGCGGCGCTCCTCCTCCTCGGCGCGGGGGCGTTCGTCTCGAGGCCGTTCCTCCCGGCTCTCCTCCGGGCCCTCTCGACGGCCGCCGTCGCGCTGCCGCTCCTCGTCCCCGCGCTCCTCGGCGCGCGGCCGGAGATGCAGGGCCTCCGGTGGGCAGCGGCCCGGACGACGAGCCCCGAGGCGTTCCTCCACTTCGGCGGGCTCCTCCTCGTTCCGGCGCTCGCCGTCGGCGTCGCGCTCCTGCGCTCGCGCGACGACGCGGAGGAGAGCTTCCTCTACGCGAACCTCTACCCGGCGGCCGGCGTCTTCGTCGCGATCCTCACCGGGAGGCCGGTCCTCGGCCTCGGTGCGGCGTTCCTCCTCGCCCTCCTCCACATCCTTCCCTCTCTCCGGGGCGCGCTCCGGGCCGGGTTCTTCCTCGCGGCGGCGGCGGTTGCGCTCGCGATGCTCCCCGAGCTCGTCGCCGTGAAGGACCCGTACGGCGAGGAGCTCCACCGGATGAACACGGTCTTCAAGTGCTACGCGGGGGCGGCGGCGCTCCTCGCCCCCGCTGCGTCGCTCCTCGTGCCGCTCGCGCTCGCGAGCCGGCGGGCGCGCTTCGCGATCCGCGCGGCGCTGGCGCTCGGCGCGCTGGCGCTCCTCGCGCACCCGGCGGCCCTCCTCGCGCAGCGCGCGAAGGCGACGCGGACGACGCTGGACGGCCTCGCCTGGATGTCGCGCGAGGCCCCGGGAGACCGCGCCGCGGCGGAGTGGCTCCGCGCGAACGCGCCGGCCGGCGCGCGCCTCGTGGAGGCGGTCGGCTCGGCCTACACCGACCACGGGCGGGTCGGCGGGGCGTCGGGGCGGCCCCTCGTCCTCGGCTGGACGAACCACGAGGGGCTCTGGCGCGGCGCGGCGGGAGCGGGGACGATCGAGGCGCGCAGGCGCGACGTGGAGACGATCTACCGCTCGGACGACGCCGCAGCCGTGCGCGCGGCGCTGGAGCGGACCGGAGCGCGCTACGTGGTCGTCGGCGCGCTGGAGCGGAAAGAGCACGGTGCGATGGTGCTCCGCGTCCGCGCGCCGTTCCGCCGCGTCCTCGAGGTGGAGGGGACGGAGCTGTGGGAGGTCGTGCCGTGAGCGCGAAGGGCGCGGGCCCGAGTGCCGCGACGGCCCGCGTGACGCCTTCGTACGGCAGGCGCGAGCGGTGGGCCTGGGGCGCCCTCCTGTCCCTCGCGCTCCTCCTCCGCGTCTGGGACCTCGGCTCGCGCGCGTTCCACCACGACGAGTCGATCCACGGCTGGTTCACCCACCAGCTCGCGTTCCAGGGGACGTACGTCTACGACCCGATCTACCACGGCCCGGTGCAGTACTACGTGGTCGCCGCGGCGTTCCGCCTCCTCGGCGACTCGGACTTCTCCGCGCGGCTGCCGGCGGCGCTCGGCGGCGTCGGCCTCGTGGCGATGGCGATGCTGCTGCGCGCGCGATTCGGCCGGCGCGCGGCGCTCGCGTCCGGCCTCCTCCTCGCGATCTCGCCGAACCTCCTCTACTACACCCGCTTCTGCCGCGAGGACGCCTGGAGCCTCCTCGGGACGTTCGGCCTCTTCCTCTGGCTCGACCGCTGGTGGGCGACGCGGCGCGTCGCGGACCTCGCGCTCGCCGCCGTCTGGGGGGCGGTGGCGTTCGCGTCGAAGGAGAACTTCTACGTCCTCGGCGCGCTGATGGCGCCGGCCGTCGTCGCAGCGATCTGGGAGCCGGGACGCGGTTTCTCGCTCGTCCCGAAGCTGCGCGCGCTGCTCGACCTCCTCGAGCGGCACGGGGCGGCGATCGCGGGGGCGATCCTCCTCTTCTTCACGCTTTCGGAGGTCGCTTACACGCTCTTCCTCGTCCACCCCGAGTCGGGGAACCCCGTCTTCCAGGCGATCTCGTACTGGTGGGGGCAGCACAAGGTGGAGCGTGTCGGAGGGCCGAAGACGTACTACCTCCCGCGCCTCCTCCAGTACGAATTCGCGATCCTTCTCCCGGCGCTCGTCTGGATCGCGCTCCGCTTCCGCCGGTTCTCGGCGGCCGAGCGGTTCGTCTCGGCGCTCGCGCTCTCGTCGGTCTTGATGTATGCGTGGCTCGGCGAGAAGACGCCGTGGCTGATCGTCCACCAGGTCCTCCCGTTCATCCCGCTCGCGGGGGTCGCGTGGGCCGCGCTCTCGTTCTCGCGGCGGCGGGCGCTTGCCGTCGCCGTTCCCGCGTTCGCGGCGACGCTCCTCTCGGCCCTGTCGCTCTCGTTCTGGAACCCGCTCCTCTCTCCGGCGCACCCGCGAGCGGAGTCGGTCGTCTTCACGCAGACGAGCCCCGAGGTGATGCCGGTCGTCGCGGAGATCCTCCGCTCCGGGGCCTCGGGCGAGAGCCCGGCAGCGGCGGTCTCGGGAGAGGCCGTCTGGCCCCTGTCCTGGTACCTGCGGGGCTTGCCCGTCCTCTGGGCGCTCCCGTCCGCCGGGACGCGCCCGCCGATCGTCGTGGTCGACGAAGGGAAGGTGGAGGAGGCGAAGCGGCTCGTCGGGGACGACTACGAGGCGGAGACGATCCCGCTCCGCTCCTGGTGGCTTCCGGAGGTCTCGCTCTCGCCGCTCCGGCCGAACGCACGGGAGCTCCTCACGTACCTCTTCACGCGCCGCCCCTGGAGCCCCGTGGGGGCGCAGAACGTCGTCGTCCTCCGGCGTCCGGACGGCGAGAGGCCGAGCCGATGAGCGCACCGGAGATCTCCGTCGTCCTCCCCTGCTTCAACGAGGTCGAGAACATCCCCGAGCTCCGGCGCCGCCTCGTGTCCGTCCTCGAGGCGACGGGCCGGAGCTTCGAGGTCGTCTTCGTGGACGACGGGAGCCGCGACGGGTCGTGGGAGGCGATGGCGGCGCAGGCCGCCGAGGACCCGCGCCTGCGCGCGATCCGCCTCTCGCGGAACTTCGGCCACCAGATGGCGCTGACGGCGGGGGTCGACGGGGCGCGGGGGCGGCTCGTGGCGGTGATGGACGCCGACCTGCAGGACCCGCCGGAGCTCCTCGCCGAGATGCTCGCGAAGGCGGACGAGGGGTACGAGGTCGTCTACGCGCAGCGGTCGGCGCGCGAAGGGGAGAGCGCCTTCAAGCTCGCGACGGCGCACCTCTTCTACCGCCTCCTGCGCCGCTGGACGAACGTCGACATCCCGGTCGACACGGGCGACTTCCGCCTCATGGGGCCGAAGGCGGTCGCGGCCTTTCGGTCGCTCCGCGAGCGGCACCGCTTCATCCGCGGGATGACGGCGTGGGTCGGATTTCGGCAGGTCGCCGTGCCGTACGTCCGCCCGGCGCGGCTGCACGGTGAGACGAAATACCCTCTTCGGCGGATGGTCCGCTTCGCGCTCGACGCGCTGACGTCGTTCAGCCACGTGCCGCTCCAGCTCGGGACGTGGCTCGGGTTCGGGGTCTCGCTGTTCGCGTTCCTCTACATCCTCGTCGTCCTCGTCCTGAAGGTGCTCGGGATCAACGAACGGGGCTGGACGACGCTGATGGGATGGATGCTCCTCCTGGGCGGAGCTCAGCTGATGCTGATCGGCGTCCTCGGGGAGTACCTCGGGCGGATCTACGACGAGGTGAAGCGGCGACCGCTCTACCTCGTCTCCGAAGAGGCGGGCGGCGCGGAGGCGGACGCCGCGCGGGAGGCGGGCGCGAAGCTCTGACCCCGTGCCGGGGCGGGGGCCGGTGCTATCCTGTCCCCTCCGGAGGTAATCCCATGCGGCGCGTACTTTCGCTGCTCGTGCTCGGGCACATCGGCCTCCTTTCCGGGCCGCTCGCGGCCGACCAGGTCGTCCTTCGGGACGGCCGGACCCTCGACACGAAGAAGCCGCCGGTGATCAAGGGCCGCCAGGCGGTCCTCACGCTGGCGGACGGGAAGCTCGTCTCGATCCCTGCGGCGGAGATCGACCTCGAGAAGACCGCCGCGCTGGCGAAGAAGGCGGCCGAGACGCCGAAGGCGGAGCCCGCCGCTCCGCCGCGCGCACCGACCCTCGTCGACGCCGCCCGGGCGACGCAGAACGCCCGGAAGGCCGCCGTCGTCCTGACCGACCAGGACGTCGCGGGCGGGTACCTCGAGGTCTCTTCCGGCTCGCCCGAGAAGGGGGAGGGGGAGGTCACGATCGGCCCGACGACGACGAAGAAGGGCGACGCCGGCTACGTCATCGAGGGCTCCGTCATGAACTCGGGGAAGGCGCCGGTCCTCGGCGTGAGCGTGACGATCGAGGCGGTCGGGGCGGAGGGAAAGTCGATCGCGACGACCTTCGCCGCGCTCGCCAAGGACGTGCTCGACTCGGGCGAGAAGACGACCTTCCGGGCGCAGATCGACACGGACAAGACCGTCGAGCGGTTCGGCTACGTGCCGCGCTGGAAGGTGATCGCGCCGCCGGCGAAGGAGAGCGAGCCGGGCGAGGAGGCTCGCGAGAAGAAGTCCGACGAACCGCCGCCGGGCGAGGGCGTCGACACGCCGCCGCCCGCTCCCGCGAGGGAGGAGGAGCCGCCTCAGCGCCAGCCCGACATGGCCGCTCCGCCGGCGAACGCTCCGGTCGGCGCCCCGTCGCAGCCGGGCGGGTCTTACCTGCCGCCCCCGTCCTCGAACCAGCCGAAGCCGCCCGGCGGCCGGGGCTGACGGCGGCCGCGTCCGGGCCGGGATGGCCGCCGAGATCCTCCTCGTCGAGGACCGGGAGTCGCTCCGGTCGATGCTCGCCGAGACCCTCGGCGGAGAGGGATATCGCGTCGAAGCGGTCGCCACCGGCGACGAGGCGGTCCGCCGGCTCTCCGAAGGACGGCGCTATGCGCTCGTCCTGACGGACCTGAAGCTCCCCGGGGCGGACGGCCTCGCCGTGCTGGACGCCGCTCTCGTGAACGACCCGTCCGTCCCGGTCGTCCTCCTCACCGGCTACGGGACGGTGGAGACGGCCGTCGCGGCGATGAAGAGGGGCGCGGCGGACTTCCTGAACAAGCCGGTCGACGTCGACCTCCTGCTCCTCCTCGTGAAGCGGCACGTCGAGGCGCGCCGGAGCGCCGTGGCCCGCGCGCTCCTCGCCGAGGAGGCGGGGCTCGCCGGGATGCCGCGCATCCTGGGACGCTCGCCCGCTCTCGCCGACGCTCTCGAGCGGCTCCGCCGCGCCGCTCCGAGCGACGTCACGGTCCTCCTGACGGGAGAGTCGGGGACGGGAAAGGAGCTCTTCGCCCGGGCGCTCCACGCCCTCTCGCCGCGCCGCGCCGGGCCGTTCGTCGCCGTGAACGTCGCCGCGCTCCCGGAGGGGCTCGTCGAGAATGAGCTCTTCGGCCACGAGAAGGGGGCCTACACGGGCGCCGGGGAGCGGCGCGCCGGGCGGTTCGAGCTGGCCGACGGCGGGACGCTCTTCCTCGACGAGATCGGCGAGCTCCCGCTCGGCGCGCAGACGAAGCTGCTGCGGGCGGTCGAGGAGCGGACCTTCCTCCGCGTCGGCGGGACGGTCCCGCTCTCCGTCGACGTGCGGCTCGTCGTCGCGACGAACCGGGACCTCGCCGCGAGGGTGAAGGCGGGCGCGTTCCGGGAGGACCTCTACTACCGCCTCGACGTCTTCCCGGTGAAGCTGCCGCCCTTGCGCGCCCGCAGGGAGGACGTCCCCGAGCTGGCGCGCGCGTTCGCGCGGAGCTGCGGCGAAGGGGCGCGCGGGCGCGCGTTCGAGATCGGAGCCGGCGCGGCCGAAAAGCTCGCCGCGTGGGACTGGCCGGGGAACGTGCGGGAGCTGCGGAACGTCGTCGAGCGGGCCGTCCTCCTCGCCGAGGGGCCCGTCATCCGGCCGGCCGACGTCGTCCTCGGCGCCCCGGGCGAGGACGCGCCGACGACGCCGACGCTCGACGGGACGCTCGAGGAGGCCGGGGAGCGCTGGAAGCGCGCGGGCGAGACGGCCCGCATCCGCCGCGCCCTCGAGGAATCGGGGGGCGACCGGACGGCAGCCGCCGCCGCTCTCGACGTTCCGCTCAAGCGCCTCGCCCAGCGCCTCCGAGACCTGAAGCTCTAGACCGGGCTCCCCGCCTCGCGGAGGGCGGAGGCGAGGTCGGCGTCCTCGTCTGGGGCGACGCTGCGCAGGTCGAGGACGAGGCGGCCTTCGGCGACGCGGGCGAGGACGGGGAGCTCGCGGGCGCGCAGGCGGGCGGCCGCGTCTCCTTCGCCGAGGGACGGGTGGCGGAGGAGGACGCCCCACGACGGGAGGGTCGACTCGGTGCCGGCGCCGCCGCCGGCGATCGCGACGAGCGGCGCGGCCTCGGCGTCCCAGCCGGCGGCGAGGGCCTCTTCCGCGAGGCGCCGCGCGCGCGCCTCGAGCTCGGCGAGGGGCGCCGCGAGCATCGCGTGGAACGGCACCTCGGCCGCGCGGCCCGAAAGGTGGAGGTCGAGCGTCGCCGCGAGGGCGGCGAGGACGAGCTTGTCGGGGCGGAGCGCCCGCGCGAGGGGGTTGCGGGCGCAGCTCTTCACGAGGTCGTCGCGGCCGAGGAGGATCCCGGCCTGCGGGCCGCCGAGCGTCTTGTCCCCCGAGAAGCAGATGAGGTCGGCGCCGTCGGAGAGCGCCTCTGCGGGGACCGGCTCGTCGCACAGCCCCGGCTCCTCGAACTTCTCCGGCGAGCCGGCTCCGGCGTCGAAGAGGAGAGGGACCCCCGCTTCGCGGCAGAGCCCCGCGAGCTCGGGGAGCCCGACCTCCTCCGTAAAGCCGACGATCCTGTAGTTGGAGGGGCGCACCTTCAGGACCGCCGCCGCGCCGGCGCGCAGCGCCTCGACGTAGTCATCCGGGGTCGTCTTGTTCGTCGTGCCGACCTCGAGGAGCGACGCGCCGCTCTTCGCGAGGATCGAAGGGACGCGGAAGTCGCCCCCGATGGCGACGAGCTCGCCGCGGGAGACCGCGACCGGCCGGCCGTTCGCGAGCGGATCGAGCGCGAGGAGGAGCGCCGCGGCGGCGTTCGTCACGGCGAGGGCGTCGACTCCGGGCCGGCCCGGGGCGAAGAGGGAGAGCAGGAGCGGCCGGACGTGCTCGCCGCGGCGGCCGCGGCCGCCGGTCGGAAGGTCGAGCTCGAGGGTGGAGTAGCCGGCGGCGCGGAGGACGGCGTCCCGAGCCGCCGCGGCGAGCGGCGCTCGGCCCAGGTTCGTGTGGAGGAGGACGCCCGTGGCATTCAGGACGGGGCGCGGCCCGGCGGGAGGGCGGACCGCAAGCGCGGCCTCCACGCCGTCGAGGAGCGCGTCGGCCGGGTCGACACCCGGCGCGAGAGTGCCGGCGCGGAGGCGGGCGGCAGCCTCCCGGAGGAGCTCCCGGACCCTCAGCCGGCCGTGCCGTTCGGCGAGCGCCCGCCCCCTCTCGCTCGAGAGGAGCGCATCGATCGACGGGGGGAGGACGACCGGTCTCGCCAAGACCCTTAGAATCTAACGCACCGATGGGGATCTCGATCGAAC
>CAYVPO010000142.1:0-9393 GCA_964453825.1 uncultured Holophagales bacterium | reverse complement strand
CCGACCCGGGAAATCTAGTTGTCGCTACCCGGGAAATCTAATTGTCGCGGAACACACGTCGGTCGGCTCGGTCCTCACTCGCGGCACCGGCGCGAGGGCCGCGGCGGCGAAGACCAGAAGCGGAGCGGCCAGGCGAAGGATCGACAGGGCCGGAGATGCGGGCGACCCTCTTCTCGCTCCTGGGCTCGTCGCCCGAAGACTCTTACGCCGGACGGCGGGGAACCACCGTCAGAGGCCGAGGACCTTCAGGAGCTTCGCCGTCGGATAGAGGTCGACGGGAACCACCCGGAAGTCCTTGTCGTTCGACCAGACCGGAATCCCGAGGTGGAGCGCCAGGGCCGCGAGGCCGATGTCGTCGGGGTCTCGGAGCCCCAGGTAGCGCCGGGCGGCGGGGAGGCTCCTGCGGTAGGCGGATTCTGGGTAGGCCTCGATCGGAAGCGCCGCCAGGTGCCCCTCGGCCTCTTCCTCCGTCATGCCGTTCGCTACCGCCAGCTCGGCGAGGTACTCGCGCACTTCGTCGAGGACCTCCTCGGTCGTGACGACGACGAGGCTCGAATCGTGGAAGACGCGCTGGGCGGCCTTGCCGGTGGCCGCCGAGAGAAGGACGTTAGCGTCCGCGGCGACGCTTCTTAAACTCGGCGAATCCACGCAGCACGTCTTCCTCAGAGACGCCCCTGGCCTTCAGCGACCGGGCGAGCTTCTGGCTGAAGGCGAAGAAGACGTCCTTCCTCACCTCCATCGGCACGGCATCGGGGTCCGACAGCGGGTAGACGACCGCGGCGGCCTTGCCGTGGCTCGTGACGAGCACGGCCTCCTTGCCGTGGATCATCTCGCTGAACTGGCTTCGGGCGTCGCGGACGGATGCAGTCTTCATCGGAGTTTCTCCACGCGCGAGCCTACCATCGTGCACTCATGTGTGTACACACTATTCTCCCCCCTCCTCGTTCCCAGCAGACGCGCCGGGGATTCAACCAGTCGTTCGCCTGGACCGACCTCGGCCCGATCGGGACGCTGGGTTACCTCTACCAGGGTCGGCGAGAAAGGAAACGGGGCGGGCCGATCGGCCCGCCCCGCGAGAGGAGTCCGGGATGCGGGGAGCTACTTCTTCTTGTCTGCCGGGGCGGCGGCCGCCGGGGGAGCGGGCGGCTCGACGGGGGAGATGCCGAGCTTCTCGCGGATCTTGTTCTCGATCTCGAGCGCGATGTCGGTGTTCTCGCGGAGGAAGGCCTTCGTGTTCTCGCGCCCCTGGCCGATCCGGAGGTCGCCGTAGCTGAACCAGGCGCCGCTCTTCTCGACGACCTTGTGCTCGACGCCGAGGTCGACGAGCTCGCCCGTCTTCGAGATCCCCTCGCCGTAGCCGATGTCGAACTCGGCGACTTTGAACGGCGGGGCGACCTTGTTCTTGACGACCTTGACCTTCGTCCGGCTCCCGACGACGGCGTCGCCGTCCTTGATCGAGTTGATCCGGCGGATGTCGAGGCGGACCGAGGAGTAGAACTTCAGGGCGCGGCCGCCCGTCGTCGTCTCGGGGTTGCCGAACATGACGCCGATCTTTTCCCGGATCTGGTTGATGAAGATGAGGCAGGTGCCCGACTTGGAGACGACGGCGGTGAGCTTGCGGAGCGCCTGCGACATGAGGCGGGCCTGCAGGCCGACCATCGCGTCGCCCATCTCGCCTTCCAGCTCGGCCTTCGGGACGAGGGCCGCGACGGAGTCGACGACGACGATGTCGACGGCGGCGGAGCGGACGAGCGCCTCGGCGATCTCGAGCGCCTGCTCGCCGGAGTCGGGCTGGGAGACCATCAGGTTGTCGACGTCGACGCCGAGCTTGCGGGCGTACTCGGCGTCGAGGGCGTGCTCGGCGTCGATGAAGGCGGCGAGGCCGCCCAGCTTCTGGGCCTCGGCGATGACGTGGAGCGTCAGCGTCGTCTTGCCCGACGACTCGGGGCCGTAGATCTCGGTGACGCGGCCGCGCGGGATGCCGCCGATGCCGAGGGCGGCGTCGAGGTTGATGGAGCCGGTCGAGATCGCCTGGATCGCCTCCTGCGGCTTGTCGCCGAGGCGGACGAGGGCGCCCTTGCCGAACTGGCGGTCGATCTGCTGGAGCGCCTGCTCCAGGGCCTTGAGCTTTTCCTTCTCGATGGGGGGCATGCGGGTCCTCGCTTTCTGCGTGAAGACGGCGGATTATAGGAACCGGGTGGCGGGCGCGCGGACAGTTGATGTCCTTTCGAGCGCCGCGGCCGCCCGTTCACGAAGAAGAGACGTGGGAGACGCTAGCGCGGCGCCCGCCGAGGCGCAAGAGGTTCCTTGGGGCGAGGTCTTCCGGCGGGCTCCGGGAGCCTCCCTCCTGGCGACGGGGTTCGGCACGGGTCTCCTGCCGATCGCCCCCGGAACGTGGGGAAGCCTCCTGACGGTTTTCCTCGCCGAGGGGCTCTTCGCCCTCTACGGCGTCGGCGCGCTCGCGCTCCTCGCCGCGCTCGCGACGGCCTTCGGCGTTCCGGCTTCGGCGCGCGCCGCTGCGCTCCGGGGCCGGAAGGACCCTCCCGAGGTCGTCGTGGACGAAGTGGCCGGGCAGTCGCTCGCCCTCCTCCTCCTCCATCTCGCGCTTCCCGAAGGCGCCTCGCCGCTCCTCCGCTGGGGCCTCGTGGCCGCGGCGTTCGGCCTTTTCCGGCTCCTCGACGTCGCGAAGCCCGGCCCGATCGACCGGGTCCAGTCCCTTCCCGGGGGCTGGGGGGTGATGGCCGACGACCTCCTCGCCGGACTCGGCGCCGGAATCCTCGCGGCCCTCGCCGCGTTCTCCCTTCGGTGATCGACACCTCGCCCCTCACCGGCCTCCGCCTGCGGCTCCGTCCGGAGGAGCCGCTCGCGCCGCGGACGACGTGGCGGATCGGCGGCCCGGCGCGCTTCTTCGCCGAGGTGGAGGACGCCCCGGCTCTCGCCGCGCTCCTCCGGTGGGCGCGGGCGGAGGGCCTCCCGGCGATCCCGCTCGGGAAAGGGTCGAACGTCCTCGTCCCCGACGAGGGGCTCGACGCCGTCGTCTTCGTCCTTTCGGGAGAGCTCGCGTCGGTGTCGGTCGAGGCTCCCGTCGTTCGCACGGGCGGCGGGGCCTCGCTCATGTCGCTCGCGGTCACGGCGCGGAACGCTGGCCTGTCGGGGACAGAGGGGCTCTCCGGGATCCCGTCGTCGGTGGGCGGAGCCGTGCGGATCAACGCCGGGGCGTACGGAGCGGAGATCTTCGACCTCCTCGAGGAGGTGACGCTCGTCTCGCGCGGCGGGGCTCTCCGCGTCGTTCCGGCCTCGACGATTGCGCACGGCTACCGCTGGTCGGCCCTCTGCGACGGCGACGACGTCGTCGCCTCGGCGACGCTCCGCCTCCGCCCCGCGACGCGGGAGGAGGTCGACGCGCGGCTCGCCGAGGTGCGCGAGAGGCGGAAGAAGGCGCTCCCGACGGAGCCGAACGCCGGCTCGGTCTTCAAGAACCCGCCGGGCGACCACGCGGGGCGGCTCCTCGAGGCGTGCGGGCTGAAGGGGGCGCGGGTCGGCGGAGCCGTCGTCTCGGAGCGCCACGCGAACGTGATCGTGAACGCCGGCGGCGCCACCGCGGCCGACGTGAGGGCCCTGATGGCCCGGATGCGCGGGGAGGTCCGCGACCGGCTCGGGGTCGACCTCGTTCCGGAAGTGGAAGACCTCGGGCTCTCCGTCACCAACCGGAACGGCGCCGCCTCCGTAGAATCGGGACGATGACGGTCCGCGCGCTGATCCTCGCCGGCGGGAGCGGCACCCGCCTCTGGCCCCTCTCCACCGACGACCGCCCGAAGCCGTTCCTCCCGCTCTCGGGGAAGGCCTCCCTCCTGCGGGAGACGCACGAGCGCGCCGCCCGCCTCTGCGGCGAGTCGAACGTCCTCTATTCCGCCCGGGCCTCGCACGCGCCCCACCTGGCGAAGGAGTTCCCGGGGCTGCCGCCGACGCGACTCGTCCTCGAGCCGGAGCGGCGGAACACCGCGCCGGCGATCGCCCTCGCCGCGCTCGGCGTGGCGGACGAGGACCCCGACGGCGTCCTCGTCGTCCTCCCGTCCGACCAGGCCGTCCGGGACGCCGGCGAGCTCCACCGCGCCCTCTCCCTCGCCGTTGAGAGCGCCCGCTCGGGCGACGCGTTCCTGACGCTCGGCATCCCGCCGACGCGCCCCGAGACCGGCTTCGGCTACCTCGAGGCGGGGCGGGAGACGGCCCCCGGAGTCCGCGAGGTGGTCCGCTTCGTCGAGAAGCCGCCGCTCGCCGACGCGGAGCGCTACGCCGTCTCCGGGAACCACTACTGGAACGCCGGGATCTTCGCGTTCTCCGTCCGCCTCCTCTTCGCGGAGATGGAGCGCCTCTGTCCCGACGTCCTCGCGTCGATGCGGGCGGCCCACGCGGCGCGGCGCGCGGGGGACGACGCGGCGTTCGAGGCCGCGTTCCGCGCCTGCCGGTCGATCTCGATCGACTACGCGGTGATGGAGAAGGCGACGGCCGTAAGGACGGTCCCCTCCTCCTGCGGCTGGAGCGACCTCGGGTCGTGGGAAGCCGTCCTCGAGTTCCGGGGGGGCACCGACGGGAAATCCGTCCTCTCCGGTCCCGCGATCGAAGAGGGAGGCACCGGGAACCTCGTCCTCGCGGGCGACCGTCCCGTGCGTCTCCTCGGCCTCTCCGACGTCGTCGTCGTCGACGCGCCGGACGGCCTCCTCGTGATGAGGCGCGGCGGCTCGGACCTCCTCCGCGCGAGCGTCGAGAAGAGCCTCGCGGAGAGGCGTCGGTGAGCGCGGCGGTCCAGGAAGGGGTCCTCGGGGCGGTCTCGCGCCTCGTCTCGGCCGTCCGGACTGTCTACCGCGGACCGGCGATCGCGGTCGAGCACGCGGTCGTCTGCCTCCTCTCGCGCGGGCACCTCCTGATCGAGGACGTGCCGGGCGTCGGGAAGACGACGCTCGCGATGGCGCTCGGCAAGGCGCTCGGCCTCGGCGTCCACCGGCTCCAGTTCACGCCCGACACGCTCCCGTCCGACATCCTCGGCCTGACGATCTTCAACCAGCAGTCGCAGGCGTTCGAGTTCCACCCGGGGCCGATCTTCACGCCGATCCTCGTCGCCGACGAGATCAACCGGGCGACGCCGAAGACGCAGGCCGCGCTCCTGGAGGCGATGAACGAGCGGGGCGTCACCGTGGACGGCGAGACGCGCCGGCTCCCCGAGCCGTTCCTCGTCCTGGCGACGCAGAACCCGATCGAGTACCTCGGCACCTACCCGCTCCCGGAGTCGCAGCTCGACCGCTTCCTGATGCGGATCGCGCTCGGCTACCCGGCGGCCGAGGAGGAGCGGGCGCTCCTCGTCTCGGGAGGCGCCGACCGCGCGCTCGCGACGATGCGCCCGGTCCTGACGCTGACCGAGCTGAAGCAGGCGCAGGTGGCGGTCGAGGCGGTGACGGTCGCCGACAAGCTCCTCGACTACGTGATGGCGCTCGTGCAGCGGACGCGCGCGAGCCGCGACCTCGTCCTCGGCGTCTCGCCGCGCGGCGCGCAGGGGCTCTACCGGGCGGTGCAGGCGCACGCGCTCGTCGCGGGGAGGCCGTTTGCGACGCCCGACGACGTGAAGAAGGTGGCCCCCGCGGTCCTCGCCCACAGGATCCTCGCGAGCGCGACGGGACGCTACGAGGGGACGGGCGCGGGGCGCCGCGAGCGAGAGGCCGTCCAGAAGATCCTGGACGAGGTCGCCGTCCCGCTCTGAGCGCGGGGAGGCGGAATGCCGTGAAGCTGTCGGTCCTCCGGCTCCGCCTGAAGGTCCCCTGGGACGAGTCGATCCTCGTTCGAGTCACGAACCTGGGGCTCGGCTACGTTCTGACCTCCCTCGTCGTCGCGATCGGGGCGACGAACACCGGCAACAACGGCCTCTACGTCCTCCTCTCGCTCCTCCTCGGCGTCCTCCTCGTCTCGGGGGTCGTCTCGCGGCGGAACGTGGACGCGGTCGTCGTCGCGCTCGACGGCCCGGCCGAAGTCTTTGCCGGCGAGCCGGCGCGGTTCCAGGTGCGCCTCGAGAACCGGACGAAGCGGGTGAAGTCGGCGCTGCTCGCGAAGGTCTCGGGGAAGGCGGCGCCGCTCCTCTTCCCGCGGCTCGAGCCCGGCAGCGAGGCCGAGCGGGGGGTCGACCTCGTCTTCCCCCGCCGCGGGCGGCAGCGCGTCGAGTCGATTCTCGTCTTCAGCGGCTACCCGATCGGCCTCTTCCGGAAGGGGCGCCTCCATCCCGTGAACGAGGAGCGGATCGTCTTTCCGAGCCCGGCCGACGCGGCCGCCCCCGCGCCGGACCACCGCGACGCGGGCGACGAAGCCCGGGAGCCCCGGATGCGCGGCCGCGGGGCGGAGATCCTCAAGCTTCGCGAGGCGGTGCCGGGAGACGACCCGCGGGACATCCACTGGCCCCAGACGGCGCGGCAGGGGAGGCCGATCGTCAAGGAGCGGGCCTCGGAGATCGGCGGGGACGTCGTCGTCCACCTCGACACGTTTCGCCCCGCGTCGGCGGGGGCGGCGTGGGACGCGGCGTTCGAGGAGGCCGTCCGGCGCGCGACCGGGCTCGTCCTGACGATGCTCGCGCGCGGCGAGCGCGTCGGCCTTCTCTGCGGCGCGACGTTCGCGCCCCCGGCGAGCGGCCCGTACCACCGGACGACGCTCCTGACGGCGCTCGCGCTCGTCGCGCCGGGCGCCGAGGCTCCGCTTCCGCTCTCGCTCCCGCCGGGATCGACTCTCTACCACGTGCGGGCGGCGGGCTGAGGATGGCGAAGAAGCCGCGCCCCGACCCGGCCCTCCTCCCGTTCCGGCGGGAGAGGATCCTGGCCGTCGGCCTCCTCTCGGCGCTCGCGCCGATCCCGCTCGGGTTCACGGGAGGGCTCCCGGCCACGGTGCTCCTCGTCTACCTCGGCGCGCTCGGGCTCCTCCTCGCGTTCGTGAAGGCCGGGCGGGTCCCGTGCCTCGCGGACCGCTGGCTGAACCTCGCCGGCGTCGCCTACTTCGCCCTCTTCTGGTTCGGCGTCCGCTTCGGGGGGCGCTCCCTCCTTCGGACGGCGCTCCACATCCTCCTCTTCACGGCGGTGCTGAAGCTCGCGTCGATCAAGCGGGAGCGCGACTTCTCGGTCTCCCTCGTCCTCGCGACGTTCCTCCTCGTCGCCTCGATGGCGACCTCGACCCACTCGACGATCCTCCTCTTCCTGGGCGGCTACGCGGCGGTGGCGTGGCCGCTCCTCTCGCGCTGGGCGCTCTGGAGGGACCTCGCGGCCGCGCCCGACGAGTGGCGGCGCGACGCACGGGCCCGGGAGATCCCCTCCAGGCGCGCGGTCGCGGCCTCTCTCGGCGCCGCCGTCGCGCTCGCGATCCCGATGTTCGTCCTCTTCCCGCGGCTGAAGACGTCGTACATCCAGGGGCTGCCGGGGGGAGACGCCGGTGAGAGCGGCTTCTCCGACACCGTCGACACGAACCTTTACGGACGGCTCCGGCAGAGCGACAAGGTCTTCCTCCGCGTCGTCGTGGAGGAGGGGTCGCTCCTCGACGACCCGCCGTTCCTCCGGATCCGGCTCCTCGCGCACACGCGCTTTTCGGAGGGGGTCTGGCGGCCGCCCGCCGACCGGGGGCGCGTCGTGGCGATGCGGGACGGGAACCGCCTTTCCCTTCGCCCCTCGGGCGGCCCGCGACCGGAGGCGACGCACCGGCTCTCGCTCGAGGTCGCGCCGCTCGGCATCCGATTCCTGCCCTATCCCGTCACGGCGCTCTCGGCGTCCGCGTCGCCCGAGCTGACGCGCCGGTGGGGCGTCGTTCCGTTCGTGAGGGACGGCGACGGCAACTTCCGCCTCACGGTGGAGCCGCCGCCGCTGATGCGGTTCGAGGTCTTGTCGGCAGCCGAGCCTATGGTCGATCGGACGTCTCCCGAGCCCGAGGACGAGGCGAGGCGCCCGGTCGGCTCGACGACGCTCCGGGACTGGGGCCGCGAGGTTGCCGCGGGCATCGACCCGAGCGCCGACCCGTGGCTCTTCGCGAGGCTCATCGAGGAGCACCTCGCGACCCGCTATTTCTACACGCTCGACTCGGCCCGCTGGGGCCCGTCCGCCGTCGAGGAGTTCCTGACGAGCCGGCGGTCGGGGCACTGTGAGACGTTCGCGACGGCGATGGCGCTCGTCCTGCGCGAGCACGGCATTCCGACGCGGCTCGTGACCGGCTTCGCCGGAGGCGAGCGGGGGCCCTTCGGCTCCTACTACCTCGTCCGGGGCCGGGAGGCGCACGCCTGGCTCGAGGCGTGGTGCGGACCGGAGCGGGGCTGGGTCTCCTTCGACCCGACGCCGGCCTCCGGGCGGCCGCAGGTGACGCGCCTCGACGTCGTCCGAAGCGTGGGGCAGTTCTTCGGGAACCTCGAGTTCCTCTACGGCCGCTGGATCCTCGGCTTCGCCCAGGCCGACCAGGCGTCGATCGCGACGGCCGTCCGCGACGCGATCGCCGCGGCCGAGGAGAATGCGAAAGCGCTCGCGCGGGCCGTCTCGTCGATCGCGAAGGGCGGGGGCCCGGCCCGCCTCCTCCTGGGTCTCCTCGTCCCGGCGGCGCTCGCCGCGCTCGTCCTTTTCTTCGTCCGGCTCGCGCGGCGCGTCGGGGGCTTCGGTACGCGGGGGCTCCCGCCCGCCTCCGCGTCCTACCGGCGGCTCCAGCGGCTCCTTCGGCGGCGGGGCGCCGACCTGACGCCCGCCTCCGCGCCGGCGGAAACGCTCTCCACGGCGGATCGCTTCGGCGTGGGCGGTCCTGCCCGCCAGATCGTCCGCGCCTACGTGGCCGAGTCGTTCGGAGGGCGGCCGACCTCCCCGGCCGAGGCGCATCGCCTCGCGGCGCTTCTCCGCGAGGCCCGCGCCGCGCGTTCCGGCAGCTGAGGTGCGGAACCGGAGCGGCCCGTTCTCCGTATCCGACGGAGAACGATCTCCGAGGAGGACCCATGCGCCGATCCGTCCCCGTCGTCCTTGCCCTCTCGCTCCTCGTCGCCGGCTCTGCGCCGGCCGCCGAGCCCGCGTCGAAGGTCGTCGAGAAGACGCTGCCGCTCGCCGCGGACGGCCGGCTCGCGATCGACACGTACAAGGGGCGGGTGTCGGTCGTCGCCTGGGACCGCGCCGAGGCCTCGATCCGGGCGGTCGTGAGGCCGGACGGCGAGTGCGACCGCGCAGCCGAGCTCGTCGAGCGAACGCAGGTGCGGATCGAGGGGGGCGGCCGCGAGGTGCGCGTCGCCTCCGACTACGACGACCTCCCGAAGATCTGGTTCTCGTTCCGCGACGACTGCTCGTCCCGGCCGTTCGTCGAGTACGACATCCGCGTCCCGCAGGGCGCCACGCTCGACCTTTCCGACTACAA
>CAYVPO010000141.1:0-9469 GCA_964453825.1 uncultured Holophagales bacterium | reverse complement strand
GAGCGTCCGTCCGGGCCGGTTCACCGCCTCGCGTCGAATGCCCAGCCGGTCGCCGGTCCACTCGTAGCGGAACCGGACGCGGTCCCACGCGAAGGCCAGCACCCAGAAGACGACGCCCGGCGTCCCGACGGTGAGGACGAGGCCGCCGAACCAGTGCAGCTGAAAGTAGAACGCGACGAGCTTCCCCCACCAGGAGAGCGGCATCCCGAAGACGAACGCGAAGACGTAGGTGAAGAAGACGGCCTCGGCAGGAGGGTCGTCCGCTCCATCGGCGCGCGCGCCTGGAGAACCGACCCGCTCGTTCCGTCGAGCACCGCCTCGTAGAGGTTGCGGGCGTGCCGGCACCGGACGAGCCAGACGGGGAGCCAGACGAGCCCGGCCTTTTCCTCGACGACGGTGCCCCCCGAGATCGCGGGAGTCTTCGGCGCCTCCTCCGTCGGGTCGAAGACGAGGGCGCCGCGCTGGAGCGCCGCAGCCTCGAGCGCCCCGCACCGTCGCGCCCGAGGCGGAGGCGGCATCCCGTTTCTCGAGGGGCACGCCGGGAATCCGGACGGCCGGCGCGAACGAGGGGCGATCGACGAATACCGGTCCCTCCCTGGGGCGAAGGACGAACGTCCGTACGCGCTCGTGGAACGGGACGAAGACGAGGATCGGCTCCTCGACGGAGCCCTCGGCGAGGAAGGAGCGCGGCACACTGCGTCCCTCCCAGAAGGCGCGCGTCCGGGCGACCGCCTCGTCGCGGTCGAGCGCGGGCCGGACCGACTCGCGGACCGGGGAACCCTCCGCGAGGACCGCGAGGGGAGAGTCGCACGACGGACAGCCCAGGAGAGCGGAAGAGGCCACGCCCGGAAGCCGGCCGCCGCACCGCGGGCAGGAGAGGGCGGTGGGCCGCGCGTTCGTCACCGCGACTCCGTGAAGCGGATCAACGCGAACGCGACCACCAGGAAAGCCCCGGCGGCTCCGGCGAGGACGGCCACGCCCACCCACCCGGGCTCGGCGGTCCCTCCGAAGAGGGTCCGGACCCCGTAGACGCCCGCCGCGAAGAGGGCGAGGAGGAGGAGCGCGTAGGTGGCGTCGAGCCGCCGCTCGGACGTCGGCGGCAGGTCGAAGTCGAGAGCCTGGCCCGTCGCCGCGTCGAACCAGACCGTGTCGTCGTGACCCCAGAGCCGGAAGCGGACCTCCCGGAACGGCACGTGGAGGAGCTTCGCCGCGCGGCGGGTCTCCTCGTCGACGACGATCGCCGCCGGTGGAACGGAGTCCGGGACGATCTCGCCCGGACCCGCCTCTCCCTCCCGAAAGGCGACCCGATCGCCGGCCGGTGCGCGAAACGCTCCCAGGTTGCTCGCGAGGAGCGGCGCCGCGGGGACGAGGGCGTCCCCCGGGAGGAGCCAGAACGGGAACCAGGGGAGGCGCGTGGCGACCTCCTTCGGATCGGCCAGGACCTCCCGGTCCCTCAGCCATCGCGCGAGCCGTCCGAGGGCCGCGGCCTCGTCGAGGACGGGGACGAGCCGCTGGTGGGCGATCTCCGCCTCGTCCCCGAGGTGGAGGAGCGAGCCGCAGGCCGGGCAGGTGGCGAACACACCCTCCTCGTCCGCGTCGAAGCGAATGCCGCACCGCGGGCACACGTGTCCTTCCGCCGTCACGTGGGCGGGATGTCAATGCCAGGAATGGGGAATCGGCGAAGCGTCGCCGGACGCCGGCGCGGACCGCCTCGGAGACGCGCTACGCGAGCTCGGCGCCCCTCTCGGCGAGGAGCGCCCGGAGGATCGAGCGGTGGCACCGCGCCTCGTCGGCGCAGTAGCAGCCGACCGCGAGGCTCGTCCGGTGCGAGAGGGCGGCGAGGAGGTCCAGGAGACGAGCGGCGTGCGGCGCGCCCATCTCCGCGCGGTACTTCCGCTCGAACGCCTTCCAGGCCCTCTCGTCGGCGGCCGCTTGCGCCGCCTTCACGAGCTCCTCGCTGGGGGAGAGGTCGGGGAGCCAGACGTCGTAGAAGTCGCGCGAGGCGAACTCCGCCTTCGGGACGCCGCGCGGCGGACGACGCACCGTCCCGAGCCGAAGGCCCTCACCCTCGCCGCGCGGGAAGCCGAGACGGACGACCCGGATCGCCATGGCCTCTTCCTTCAGCGGTCGAACGACTCGGCCCGCGCGGCGGAAGAGAGCGGGACGAGGTAGCGCCCGGGATCGGCGGCGATCTTTCGTTGCGCCGCCTCGAGGGTCGACTCGCCCGCGTAGCTGACGGCCGAGCGGAGGTGCCCGGCGATCCGGGCGAGGACGTCGACGACGGTCCCCACGTACGGCACGCGGACGGACTGGCCTTCGGCCGGGGTCGCGAGGGCGTCGGCGACGCCCGCGTCCGTCGTTCCGTCGACGACGGCCTCGGGCGAGGTCATGCCGCGGTAGAGCTTCACCTTCTGCCGCGTCGCCGGGTCGTCGACGACGATTCCGGGCGACTCGTCGGTGCCGGAGAGGAGCGAGCCGAGCATGACGGTGGAGGCGCCGCAGGCGAGGGCGAGGAAGACGTCCTTGTCGTTCCGGATGCCGCCGTCCGCGATGATCGGGACCTTCCCGTCCGTGGCGAGGTACGCCTCGCGGATCGCCTGGAGCTGCGGGACGCCGGCGCCCGTCTCGAGGCGCGTCCGGCAGCCGCGTCCCGGCCCGACTCCGACCTTTACGGCGGCGGCGCCGAGGTCGGCGAGGAAGCGCGCCCCTTCGCCGGTCGCGACGTTGCCGACGACGAGCGGGATGCCCGGGAAGCGGCTCCGGAAGGCGGGGACGGCCTTCGCGAGGATCTCGGAATGGGCGTGGGCGACGTCCATCAGGACGACGTCGACCTCCGCCTCGGAGAGGGCCGCGGCGCGCTCGAGGTAGTCGCCCGCGGCGCCGACAGCGGCGCCGACGCGCAGGCGGCCGCGGGCGTCCTTCACGGACCAGGGCTTCTTCTTGAAGAGGTGGAGGTCGCGCATCGTGACGAGGCCGCGGATCCTCCCGGCCTCGTCGACGAGGGGGAGCTTCTCGACGCGTCGCTCCCACATCGCCTTTTCCGCCTCCTCGAGGGAGACGGACGGCGGCCGGGTCACGAGGCGGGCGACGGGGGTCATCAGCTCCTCGACCCGCTTCTCGTTTCCGTCCGGCGCGTGCGGCAGGTCGCGGTGGGAGAGGATCCCCGCGAGGAGGCCGGATCCGGCCGTCTCCTCGATCAGGATGCCGCTCGAGCGGTGCCGTTCGATGAGTCGCCTCACTTCGGCGATCGTCGCCGTCCGCGGGAGGACGAGCGGCTTCTCGATGACGTAGGAGTGGCGCGTCTTCACGTAGCGGACCCGCGCCGCCTGGACCTCGATCGGAGAGCTCCGGTGGAGGAAGCCGAAGGCCCCTTCCAGGGCCAGGGCGCGCGCCATCTCCTCGCCGACGACCGTGTCCATGTTCGCGCCGACGATGGGCAGGCCGAGGTCGAGCCCGAAGACGAGCGGCATCGAGAGGTCGACGGCGCGCCGGGTGGCGACGGGGCTCCGCTGGGGGCGGAAGAGGAAATCGTCGAACGTGCGGCCCAGGAAGAGCGGCTCCATCTCGTGCATCACCGCCATTCTTCCACCTCCGTCCCGAATAGGGCACGACGCGGCACCCACGGCGCGGCCTTCGGGCCGTTAGAATGAAGTGTCGCGGCCGCGGGGAGCCTTCCCTGACCCTCCCCGGGACGGACGAGGAGAGGGTTCTGGCAGAAGCTGTGACCCCGACGGGACCGATGCGGAGACGGGGCCGGGGCGCGATCCCCGCGCTCCTCGTCCTCTGGGGAGTCATCTTTCCGGCTCCGACGGCGTCGGCTCTCGACGCCAGCCGCCCTCTCTCGCAGGCCCAGGTCGACGTCTGGAGGACGGAGAACGGTCTTCCCCAGGACACCGTCACCTCGATCCTGCGGACCCGCGCAGGGCACCTCTGGTTCGGCACGTACGACGGGCTCGTCCGGTTCGACGGCGCCCGCTTCACCATCTTCGACGGGAAGACGACACCGCTCCTCGCCACAGGCTCCGCCTTCGCGCTGCTGGAGGACCGGCAGGGGGCGATCTGGATCGGGCGGAGCGAGAACATCCTGAAGTACGAGAACGGCGTCTTCACACAGGTGCTCGGCGCCGACGAGCTGGGCCAGGGGACCGTCTGGGCGCTGGCCGAGGCCCCCGACGGGACGATCTGGGCCGGCGCGGGCCGCGGGCTCGTACGCTGGACCGCCGGGAAGGCGACCCTCCTGACGAAGGAGAACGGGCTCCCTCCGGCGCGGCTCCGGACGATTTGCGTCGACCGGGACGGGGCGGTCTGGATCGGTACGAGCGGCGCCGGGCTCGCGCGACTGGTGGACGGCCGGGGGACCCGCTGGACGGCGAAGGACGGTTTCCCGAGCGACCAGATCGTCACGGTTCTTCCCGATCCGTCGGGCGGGGTCTGGGTGGCCACGGCCGGCGCCGGCCTCGTCCGGATCGTCGGCGACACCCGGCGCGTCTGGACGACGGCCGACGGCCTGCCGACCGACCAGCTGACGGCGCTCGCGCTCGACGCGGCGGGCTCGCTCTGGATCGGGACCTGGGGGAGCGGGGTCTGCCGATTCCACGGAGGGGAGTTTTCCGTCCTCGCCGCGCCGCCGCTCTCGAACGACAAGATCTGGTCGATCCTCCCGGACGAGGAGGGGTTCGTCTGGGTCGGGACCTGGGTCGGCGGGCTGAACCGGCTGCGCGACCGCAGCTTCCCGTCCTACGGCGTGCCCGAAGGGCTCTCGAACGACAACGTCCGCTCCGTCCTCCACTCCCGCGACGGGAGCGTCTGGCTCGCCACGGCTGGCGGCGGGCTGAACCGGCTCCGGGAAGGTCGCCTCGAGGTGATCCGAAAGGCCGACGGCCTCCCGAGCGACGAGGTCTCGGCGCTTTGGGAGGACCGTTCCGGGTCCCTCTGGGTCGGCACCTTCACCTCGGGTCTCGCGAGGATGCGAGACGGACGTATCGAGACGTTCGGGAAGGACGACGGGCTGCCCGACCTCGACGTTCGCGTCATCCTCGAGGATCGCGAGGGGACGCTCTGGGTGGCGACGACGGCGGGTGTCGCCACGTCGCGTGACGGTCGCCGGTTCGAGCGCGTCGCGACGCCGGAGTGGGTCTCGCTGAGCGCCGTCGTCTGCATGCTCGAGGACCGGCAGGGGGCGCTCTGGTTCGGGACTTCGGGAGATGGCCTCGTCCGACGGGATGCCGCTGGCTTCCGCGTCCTGACGACGCGCGACGGCCTCGTGAGCGACCGGATCGCGTCGCTCCACGAGGACGAGGAGGGGAGCCTCTGGATCGGCAGCGCCTGGAGCGGCATCAATCGCCTGAAGGCGGGCCGGATCACCGCGATCCGCCCTGAGGAAGGTCTTGCGGAAGGCCGGTCGCAAGTCCTCCTGCCGGATCGCTTCGGCGGGCTCTGGCTGACCGGGAACAAGGGGTTCCAGAGACTCCTGAGATCCGAGCTCGCGGCTGTCGCGGACGGGCGTCTCGACGCCGTTCGGTCGCTTTCCTTCGGCCTCGCGGACGGCCTCCGGAGCGCCTCGTTCGCGAGCGGGCAGCAGCCCGCCGGCTCGATCGGCCCCGACGGACGGATCTGGCTCCCGTCGTATCGCGGCGTCGTCGTCGTCGATCCCGCCCGGGTCCCGCCGCCTCCGCCGCCGCCCGGGACGCGCGTCGAGGAAGTCGTGGTCGACGGGAACCTTCGGGTCGCGAGGCGAGAGCTTCAGATCGAGCCGCGGAGGCGACTCGTCGAAATCCGCTACGCGGCGACGACGCTCCGGCCTCCCGAGCTCGTGAGGTTCCGGTTCCGGCTCGACGGGTTCGACGAGGAGTGGCTCGAGGTGGGGACGCGGCGGGCCGCCTACTACACCGGCCTGCCGCCGGGACGCTATCGGTTCCGGGCCCAGAGCCGCGTCGGAGAGGGCGAGTGGGGCAGAGAGTCGGAGGGCCTCGAGCTCGTCCTGAAGCCGGCGTTCCATCAGATGTGGTGGGTCCGTCTGCTCGCGGCCTTCCTCGCCCTCGCGGGAGTCGCGCTCCTCTCTCGAAGCCGGACCGCGAGGCTGAAACGGCGCCACGACGAGCTCGAGAGGCTCGTCGGGGAGAGGACGGACGCGCTGCGCGAGGCGAACGAGCGGCTCTCGGAGCTCTCCTTCTCCGACGCGCTGACGGGGATTCCGAACCGCCGCCGGTTCGACGAGGCGCTGGACGCGGAATGGAAGCGGGCGATCCGTTTCGGTCACCCGCTCTCCCTCGTCCTCGGGGACATCGACTTCTTCAAGCGCTACAACGACGCGCTCGGCCACCCGGCCGGGGACCGCTGCATCGTGCAGGTCGCGCACGTCCTGCAGACGAATGCCCGCAGAGCGGGAGATCTCGCCGCCCGCTTCGGCGGAGAGGAGTTCGCCCTGCTGCTGCCGGCGACTCGCGGCGAGGAAGCGGCGCTCGTCGCGGAGAGGGCCCGGGCGGCCGTCGAGGCGCTCGCGATGTCCCACCCGGACGGGGCGGCGCCCGTCGTGACGGCGAGCTTCGGCGTGGCGACGTTCGTGCCGGAGTCCGACGGCGACCCGGAGCGCCTCGTCGCGACGGCGGACGCCGCCCTCTATCGGGCGAAGAAGGGCGGACGGAACCGCGTCGTCAGCGCCACGCCGCGCGGCGGACGTCCCCCGGAGTCGGGGCGGTCGGGCGAGCACCCGCTGCCGAAGGCGTCTCTCTGAGCTGCGTTTCGTCCTCGGGCGACGGGATGGGAAACTCCGTCTCCCCGCCATGACGAATCCCGAGAAGCCTCCCGTCACCCCCCTCGCCGACCGCGTCCCGCCGGGCGGGACGACGGACGGGGACGAGATCCTCGGCCTCTTCCTCGACTGGGTGGCCGACACGGGGCTGACGCTCTACCCCGCCCAGGAGGAGGCGCTCCTCGAGATCATGGCGGGCAAGCACGTCATCCTCGGGACGCCGACCGGGTCGGGGAAGTCGCTCGTCGCCCTCGGGCTCCACTTCAAGGCGCTCTGCGAGGGGCGCGTCTCGTTCTACACGAGCCCGATCAAGGCGCTCGCGAGCGAGAAGTTCTTCGCGCTCTGCAACGAGCTGGGAGCCGAGAACGTCGGGATGCGGACGGGCGACGCGAGCATCAACCCCGACGGCCTCGTCGTCTGCTGCACCGCGGAGGTCCTCTCGAACATGGCGCTGCGTCTCGGCGAGGAGCTCGACGCGCCGTACGTCGTCATGGACGAGTTCCACTACTACGCCGACAAGGAGCGGGGCGTCGCCTGGCAGGTGCCGCTCCTCGTCCTCCCCGGGACGCAGTTCCTCCTGATGTCGGCGACGCTGGGCGACACCTCCGCCATCGCCGAGCGGCTGACGCACGACACGGGGCGCGAGGTCGCGTTCGTGACGTCCGAGGAGCGCCCCGTCCCGCTCGACTTCGCTTACGCCGAGACGCCCCTCCACCAGACGATCGAGAAGCTCCTCGAAGAGGGGAAGAGCCCGGTCTACGTCGTGAACTTCACGCAGCGCGAGTGCGCCGAGCTGGCCCAGGCGCTCACGAGCGTGCGGATCGGGACGAAGGAGGAGCGCGAGGCGATCCGCGAGGTCGTGGCCGGGCGGCGGCTCGTCACCCCTTACGGCAAGGAGTTCCGGCGGTTCCTTTCGTTCGGCGTCGGCGTCCACCACGCCGGGCTCCTCCCGCGCTACCGGCTCCTCGTGGAGCAGCTCGCGCAGAAGGGGCTCCTCCACGTCGTCTGCGGAACCGACACGCTCGGCGTCGGCGTGAACATCCCGATCCGGACGGTCCTCTTCACGAAGCTCGCGAAGTTCGACGGGACGAAGGTCGGCCTCCTCACCGTCCGCGAGTTCAAGCAGATCGCCGGTCGCGCGGGGCGGCGCGGCTTCGACACGCAGGGGAGCGTCGTCGCGCAGGCGCCCGAGCACATCGTCGAGAAGAAGCAGGCGACGAAGAAGTCCGACGCCTCGGGAAAGAAGGTCACGAAAACGTTCCGGGGGCCCGCGAAGGGGGAGATCTCCTGGACCGAGGAGACCTTCCAGCGGCTCATCACCCGGCCGCCGGAGACGCTGAAGTCGCGCTTCCACCTCACGCACGGGATGGTCCTCGACCTGATCCAGCGGGACGCCGACACGAACCGCGACGCCCCGCCGCCGGAGAGGAACTTCTCGGCGCTCCGCGACCTCGTCGCCCGCTGCCACGAGGAGGACGCCACGAAGGCGCGCCTCCTGAAGCACGCGGCGCTCCTCGTCCGCTCCCTCTACCGGGCCGGGATCGTCGGGATGTCGGTCGAGGAGACCGGCTTCCGCCGCGTCGTCGTCGCCGACGACCTGCAGTGGGACTTCTCCCTCCACCAGGCGCTCTCGATCTACGCCGTCACGGCGCTCGAGCGGCTCGACCCCGCCTCGCCGACGTACGCCCTCGACGTCGTCACCGTCGTCGAGTCGATCCTCGAGAACCCCGACATCGTCCTCCGGAAGCAGACCGACCGGGCGAAGGGGAAGCTCGTGGAGGAGCTGAAGGCCGAGGGGGTTCCGTACGAGGAGCGTATGGCGAAGCTGGAGGAGGTGACGTACCCGCAACCTCTCGCCGACTTCCTCTTCGGCGCGTTCGAGGCGTTCCGCGAGGCGCACCCGTGGGCGGGCGGGACCGAGCCGAAGCCGAAGTCGATCGGGCGCGAGATGTTCGAGACGTTCGCGGGCTTCTCGGACTACGTCAAGAGCTACGGTCTCGAGCGCAGCGAAGGCGTCCTCCTCCGCTACCTCTCGCAGCTCTACCGGACGCTGGACCAGACGGTCCCCGAGCCGGCGAAGACGGACGAGCTGTGGGACGTCCTCGGCTTTTTCCGAGCGCTCGTCGGCGAGACGGACGCGAGCCTCCTCGAGGAATGGGAGAGCCTCCGTCACCCCGAGGAGCTCCTCGATGCGAAGGCCGAGCCCGAGAAGCCGCGCGAGGCCGCGTGGCTCCGCGAGCTCCTCTCCGACCCGCGCGTCTTCGCGGCGCGCGTCCGCTCCGAAATGCACCTCCTCGTCCGCGCTCTCTCGCGGAAGGACTGGGAGGACGCCGCCGAACGGGTCTGGCAGGCGGCGGAGGGGGCGGCGGACCCTGGTCCGCCGATCGCTTCGAGGCGGCGCTCGCGCCGTTCTTCGAGGAGCACGCCGAGCTCCTCGCGGGCCCCGAGTCGCGCCTTCACCAGTGGACGAACCTGCGTCCGACCGGCACCCGGCAGTGGGCGGTCACGCAGACGCTCCTCGACCCGGAGGAGGACAACACCTGGGCCGTCTTCGCCGCGATCGACCTGCGCGACGAGACCGCCCCCGACGGGCCCATCCTGAGGGTGGCGCGGATCGGCGCGTAGGAGGGCGGCGAGGCCTCCGCCTCGCCGGCCGGTCGATCAGCCCGGGCAGTCGTCCCGGCGAGGCTCCAGCGCGGGGCGCTCGCGAGAGGTCGG
>CAYVPO010000140.1:0-9567 GCA_964453825.1 uncultured Holophagales bacterium | reverse complement strand
CTCCCAGTGCGGAGCCACGAAGCCGAAGCCGGCCGGCGCGGGCCGGTCGAGAGGGGAGCGGATCGGCTCGGCGGGGTCCTCGATGCCCGGCAGGAGGTCTCCCGAGACAGGCCTCCGCGACTTTCGTGCGCGAAACCCGCGCCCCACGGGATTCCGAAGCTCCTCCTCCCAGGGTTCGCCGGGCGGGACGTCCTCGTCGCGCCCGCCGAACGCGTTCTCCCACGTCAGGTCGACCGCCTCGAACGGCGAAGCGTCGGGGACTCCGGCCGACCCGCTCCAGCGCCGCTCGCCGAAGACGCGGATCTCCCGGCCCCATGCCCCGATTCGGAACGAGACGTCGACCTGCGGCGCAGGGCGCGAGCGTCCGGCGCTGCCGAGGAGGACCAGGTCGCACCCCGGCTTGCCGGGGCAGAGGTCGGAGGCGCGGAGGATCGAGGAGCAGCCCGGCTCGCCGAGGTGCTCGTCAGCGAGCCGGACGGGGACCTGCTCGGGAGCCGGCGCGAGCCCCGTCCGCGGCGACCAGACGAAGGCCGCCTTCAGGAGGACGGCGAGCGTCTCGGCGCCGGCCTCGTCGAGGACGAGGGCCCTCTCCGCCGCGAACGGGCTCCGGTTGACGAGATCCATCGTGTCGTTCCTCGTGCTCCGAGCCCTACGCTCAGTTCTCCTGGATCTTGGAGCCCTTGATCGTCACGGACGACGCGGCCTTGATGTTGATCTTCCCGCTCGCGTCGAGCGTGATGTCCTTCCCCTTGATGACGATCGTGCCGTCCTTCTTCAGCGTGATCCCAGCCTTGCCGGACTGGATCTGCACGGCGTTCCCCGCGGTGATCGAAACCGACTTCGACGCCGTCGTCGCCGCGCTCCCGCCCACCTGCGTCGACGCGTCGGAGCCGACGTTCGTCGTCGAGCTGCCATTGACGGACGTCGTGCAGGCCCCGCCGATGGCGAGCTTGTAGAGGCCTCCGACCGCGATCGTCTCGGCCCCGCCGATCGTCCGGGTCTCCGCCCCGCCGACGATGATCGTCCGGGTGACGCCGACCGTGATCATCTCGTTGTTCGTGACGGTCTCGGTCCGGTCGTTGCCAATGCTCGTCGTCTCGTCGTTGGAGACGGACTTCGTCCGGTCGTTGCCGACCGTGTGGGTCTCGTCCGCCTCGACCGAGATCGACTGGTTCCGCTCGGCGTGGATCTTGAGGAGCTCGCCCCCCTTCTTGTCCTCGAACATGATCTCGTTGAAGTTCGCGGGGCCGCCCCCCTTCGAGCTCCGGGACTTCACGCCGCTGCGCGTCTTGTTCGCGGGCAGGTCCCAGGGCGGCATCTGGTCGGGGTTGTAGACGCTGCCGACGACGATCGGCTGGTCCGGGTCGCCCTCCAGGAAGCCGACGACGACCTCCTGGCCGATCCTCGGGATCCGGATCGCGCCCCAGTTCCGCCCCGCCCAGCTCGTCGCCACGCGGACCCAGCACGACGAGTTCTCGTCGTTCTTCCCTTCCCGGTCCCAGTGGAACTGCACCTTCACGCGGCCGTACTTGTCGGTGAAGATCTCCTCGCCCGACGGCCCGACGACAACCGCCGTCTGGCTCCCCTGGACGACCGGCTTCGCCGTCTTCCTCGCCGGCCGGTACGGCAGCGCCGCGGGGATGCAGGTGAACGTGTTCTCGTACGTCATCGCCACGTCCTGCCCCGAGCGGTAGTCCGCCCCGTACGTCGCCTCGTGCCGGACGCTCGTCAGGACGTAGTCGCCGTCGCCGCTGAAGTGCCGCTGCAGCGTGAACCCGTAGCCCGACAGGAGGTGCTTCACGTTGCTCCGTCCCCGGAGGACCACGGCCGACGTCGTCTCCTCGTCCATCCGCAGCTCGACCGTTCGCTGGTTGTCGCGAAAGATCTTCGGCAGCTCCGCCGCCTGGTCCCCTCCGCCCGCGTTGACTCCGTCGAACCGCTGTGCGTACTCGCCCGGGTAGTCGTAGATCTCCATCTGGTCCACGCCCGCGACCTTCAGCTTGTGCGTCTCCTTCCCCACCGGGACGCTGTCGAGCGTGAGCGTCTCGGCCTCGAGGTGCTTGTGCGGCAGCTCGAAGCTGTGGTCCCAGAGGACGTACTTGCCGGGCCGGATCTCCTGCTCCTTCTTCCAGCCCCAGATCCGGTTCTCCTCTCGCGTCCCTCCCTCGACCTCCTCGAACGGGATCCGGTTCTCGCCCGCGAGCTTCGGGTGCTCGAGCGGGTTGTCCGAGACGATCATCTTGTGGCTCCCGTCGGAGTGCTCGAAGAAGTAGTAGATCCCCTCCTCTTCCATCAGGCGCGACCCGAAGCTGAAGTCCGTCTCCCGGTACTGCGCGCAGTAGTCCCGCGGCTCGTACTTCCCGGTCAGCTGCCAGTCCGCGTCGAAGCCCGTGAAGACCTTCTTCAGGATCTCCGGCACCGTCATCCGCTGGAAGATCCGGCTCTGCGCTTTCCGCGTCAGCCTCCAGACGTCCGGGACGAGCTCCGCCTCGTACAGCGTGAACTTCTCGTCCCGTTCCCCCTGCGCCAGCCTCACGCAGAGCCCGTTCAGGTGCGTCTCGCTCTCGTCCGGCAGCGCCAGGTGGACGGTCACCTTCTGCCCGAGCACCGCGTCGAACGCCACCTTCGTCTTGTTCTCCGCGATCATTTCCAGGCGGTACGAGAAGAGCCGGGAGATTCCCTCCTCCCCCTTGAAGCCCTTCAGGAGGAGCTCGTTCTCGCCGAGCGGCGTCGTCACCCGGAGCTTGCGCTGCTTCTGGAGATACTCGCCCATCGTCCGTCCTCCCGGGCATTCGGCCCGGATTCGAGAGCTGATCCGTTTCTGCTTGCCGCGCGAATATAGGTTCCGAAACAGGCCCGGTCAAAGAAACGGCGGCGCCAAAGGGCATCGCCGTGAGCCGGCTCACCGGAACGGATGAGATGCGCGTCTTTCCGTCTCCTCCACGGCCGCGAACGCCGGGCGGCAGCGCCTCGCGGAGACGGTGGGCTTGATTCCCGTACGACTTACGTCTAATTTACGCCAATGGTCGAAATCGGCCCCCCCGCCCGCGACATGTTCATGCCGGGGGATGCGCGAAAGATCGTCTCCCCCGGCGCGCGGAAGGAGGAGCTGCGAAAGCGGAGCTTCGGGCACCCTTCCGCCGCGCCCCGGGCGCGCTGGGCCGAGCTGAGGTGCGCGTCGGCCTTCTCGTTCCTCGAGGGGGCATCCGAGCCCGAGACGCTCGTCGAGCGGGCGGCCGAGCTGGGGCTCCCCGCGGTCGCGCTCGTCGACCGCAACGGCGTCTCCGGCGCCCCGCGCTTCTTCAAGGCGGCGAAGACCGCCGGAATCAAGGCGATCGTCGGGGCCGAGGTCGTCCTCGACGAGACGGCCCTCCCGCGCGACCTGCACGGCCCTCTCGGCCTCGTCCCGCCGCCACCGCCGCCCGGCCTCCCGCCGGCGCGCGTCACGCTCCTCGCCGGGAGCCAGGCGGGCTACCGGAACCTCAGCCGCCTCCTCACGGCCGCCGCGCTCGGCAAGCCGAAGGGGCAGGCCGCGGCGTCGTGGGCCGACGTCGCCGCACGCGCCGAGGGGCTCCACGTTCTCTCGGGCGGCACCGAGGGACCGGTCCTCCGCGCGCTCGAGCGGGTGGGGGCCGACGCGGCGGGCAAGCTCCTCTCGCGCCTCGCGGCGCTCTTCCCCGGCCGTCTCCACGTCGAGATCCAGCGGCACCACGTCCGCGACGAGGAGGCGCGGAACGCCGTCCTCCTCGACCTCGCCCGGGCGCAGAAGCTCCCGCTCGTCGCGACGAACGGCACCCGTTACGCGCGCCGCCGCGACAAGGACCTCTTCGACGTCCTGACCTGCATCCGTCACCACACGACCGTCGACGCGGCGGGGCGCCTGCTCGAGGCGGGCTCGGAGCGTCACCTGAAGGGCCCGGAGGAGATGTCCGCCCTCTTCGACGACCTCCCCGGCGCCGTCGCGGGCGCGGCCGACCTCGCCGACCGCCTCGACTTCACCCTCGCGAACCTCGGCTACCGCTTTCCCGACGCGAAGGCCCCGCCCGGCGAGACGCCGTCGTCGTGGCTCCGGCAGAAGACGTGGGAAGGAGCGCGGGGCCGCTTCCAGCCGCTCACCGCGAAGGCACAGGACCAGCTCCAGCGCGAGCTCGACCTGATCGAGAAGCTCGACCTCGCCGGTTACTTTCTCGTCGTCCACGACGTCGTCGAGTTCTGCCGGCGGGAGAACGTCCTCGTCCAGGGGCGCGGCTCGGCCGCAAACAGCGCCGTCTGCTACGCCCTCTCCATCACCGCCGTCGATCCGGTGAAGATGGAGCTCCTCTTCGAGCGCTTCCTCTCGGAGGAGCGGGGCGAGTGGCCCGACATCGACCTCGACCTCCCCTCGGGCGACGCGCGCGAGAAGGTGATCCAGCACGTCTACGCGACGTATGGCGTCCACGGCGCGGCGATGACGGCGAATACGATCACCTACCGCGACCGCTCGGCGGCGCGAGAGACCGCCAAGGCGCTCGGCTTCTCGACCGAGCAGGTCGACGCGCTCGCCAAGAGGCTCGCGACCTGGAGCTTCGGCGAGTACCGCGACAGCAATGTTGCCGGGGGTTTCTCGGTCCCCCCGGCCCCCCCCGGGGGGAATGCCGGCTCGCTCACGGCGCGGGAGACGGGCGACGGGGATCCGAAGGCGGCGGCCGCGGCCCGCGTGGCCGCATTCGCCGAGGGGACGGCGGCTCCCCCGGCGCTCCCCCCGAAGATGGCCGACGAGATGCGCGCCGCCGGCTTCGACCCCGACGACGTCCGCCTCCGGCACTTCGGCTCGCTCTTCCGCCGCATCCAGAACCTCCCGCGCCACCTCGGCCAGCACTCGGGCGGGATGGTCGTAGCGGGGGGGCGGCTCGACGAGGTCGTCCCGCTCGAGCCGGCCGCGATGCCGGGGCGCGTCGTCATCCAGTGGGACAAGGACGACTGCGCCGACCTCGGCATCATCAAGATCGACCTCCTCGGTCTCGGCATGCTCGGCGCGATCGCCGAGATGGTCCCGACGATCCGCTCGGCCGAAGGCGTCCACGTCGACCTCGCGCACCTCCCTCACGACGACCCGGCCGTCTACGAGATCCTCAACAGGGCCGACACGGTGGGGCTCTTCCAGGTGGAGAGCCGCGCGCAGATGGCCTCCCTCCCCCGCAACGCCCCGCGCTGCTTCTACGACCTCGTCGTCCAGGTCGCGATCATCCGGCCCGGCCCGATCCAGGGCGGGATGGTCCACCCCTTCTTCGACCGCCGGCAGGGGCGGATCCCGGTCGAGTACCCGCACCCCTCGCTCGAGCCGATCCTCAAGCGGACGCTCGGCGTTCCGCTCTTCCAGGAGCAGCTCCTGAAGATCGCGATGGTCGCGGCCGGCTTCACGGGGGGCGAGGCCGAGGAGCTGCGCCGCGCGATGGGCTTCAAGCGCTCGAGCGAGCGGATGGCCGTCATCGAGACACGCCTGCGCTCGGGGATGACCGAGCGCGGCATCACGGGCGAGGCGCAGGAGCAGATCGTCCGGTCGATCACGTCGTTCGCGCTCTACGGCTTCCCCGAGTCGCACGCGGCGAGCTTCGCCCTCATCGCCTGGGCGAGCGGCTGGCTCAAGGTCCACCACCCCGCCGCGTTCCTCGCCGGCCTCCTCAACGCCTGGCCGATGGGCTTCTACCACCCCGCGACGCTCGTGAAGGACGCGCAGCACCACGGGACCGACGTCCTGGCCGTAGACGTGACCCGCTCCGGCCGTCTCTGCCGCGTCGAGCGGCTGAAAGGGCCGTGGCCGAAGCACCTCCCGCGCCCGTCGCCCGCCGTCGTCACGCCACAGCTCGCCGTGCGGCTCGGGATGCGCTACGTGAGGGGCCTGCGCGCCTCGACGGCGGACGCCATCGAGCGCGAGGCGGCGCGCGCCCCCTTTGCCGGTGTCAAGGACCTCGCCCGCCGCGCCGCGCTCCGCGAGGACGAGCTCTCCGCCCTCGCCCACGCCGGTGCCTTCGCGACGCTCCCCGACGCGGCCACGGGCGAGCGCGGGCTCTCCCGCCGCACCGCCCTCTGGCAGGCCGCCGCGGCGGCCCGCGACATGGGCCCCCTCTACGACACCCTCGAGGACGACGTCGCCTCGCCCCTCCCCGAGATGAGCCGCTTCGAAGAGACCGTCTCCGACTACCAGACGACCGAGCTGACGGCCGGCCCGCACCTCATCGCCCACTTCCGCGCGCAGCTGAAGCGCGAAGGCGTCCTCTCCGCAGCCGACCTCGCCCGCGCGCCCGACGGGTCGATGGTCAGGACGGCCGGAGTCATCGTCGTGCGGCAGCGGCCCGGCACCGCGAAGGGCTTCGTCTTCCTCTCCCTCGAGGACGAGACCGGGATGTGCCAGGCGATCCTCCGCCCCGACCTCTTCCGCGAGAACCGCGCCCTCGTCGTCGGCTCCCCCGCCCTCGTCGTCGAGGGCCGCCTCCAGAAGAAGGACGGCACGCTCTCCATCCGCGCCGAGCGCTTCGAGAGGATGAGCCTGGAGGAGCCGATCCCCGAGCTCAGGAAGCCCGTCTCACCGCCCTACCCACGCCACCGCGAGAGCACGCCGCCGAGCCACGACTTCCGGTGAGGGCAAGCGATGCATCACGATGCGCCCTTGATATGCTTTGATGCATGAGGACGACGATCCACCTCCCCGATCTCCTGCTGGACCAGGCTCGCCGCCGCGCTCTCGAGACGGGAAAGACGCTGACCGGCGTCATCGAAGACGCCCTCCGGGAGTCCCTCGCAGGGAGGCGCGCCGGGACGAAGTCCTCACCGGTGCGCCTGACGACCTTCGGCGGCAAGGGGCTCCGGCCCGGCGTCGACCTGGACGACAGCGCGACGCTCCTCGACGTCATGGAGGAGCCGCGTGCACCTGTTCGACGTTAACGTCCTCGTCCACGCCCATCGCCAGGACGCCTCCGACCATCCCCGCTACCGGAAATGGCTCGAGGCGACCCTCGCCTCGGACTCCGCCTACGGGGTCTCCGACCTCGTCCTGAGCGGTTTCCTCCGCATCGTCACGCATCCGAAGGTCTTCCGCGAGCCGACGCCGCTCGAGAAGGCGCTCGCGTTCGTCACCGAGGTCCGGGATCGCCCCAATGCCGTCGGGATCGTGCCGGGTCCGCGGCACTGGGAGATCTTCACCCGGCTCTGCCGGGAGGGCGGAGTGAGAGGGAACCTCGTCCCGGATGCCTGGCTGGCGGCGCTCGCGGTCGAGTCGGGGTGCGAGTGGGTGACGACGGACCGCGACTTCGCGCGGTTTCCGGGCCTTCGGTGGCGGCATCCGCTGCAGAGCACCCGCCGGCCGAGCTGACGCCCGTTGCGTCGGGTTCGCCGGCCCCGCCGAGCCACGACTTCCGGTGAGCGACCGTCCCGGCCGCCTTCTCCCGCGAACCACATCCTCGCGGCTTCCGTTTCGTTCCGCGACGACGCGAAAGGAAGAGACGCCGATGCGCTCCCCCCGTCACCTCCTGAGCTTCGGGATCGCGGTGCCGATCCTCTATCTCCTGGCCCTGGTCCTCGGTTCCGCGTTCTATCCCGGCTACAGCCACGTGACCCGGTACGCGAGCGAGCTCGGCGCGGCGGAGGCGCCGCACCCCTGGATCTTCAATTCCGGCATCGTCGCCGGGGGAGTCGCCGCGCTCATCGCCGGCCCCGGCTTCTTCCTCGCGCTTCGCCGGCTGGGGAGCGACCGCCTGCCGGCCGTCCTCTCGGGGGTCGCCGTCTCTCTCTGGGGCGTCGCGATGGTCCTCGGCGGCTCCTTCCCGATGCCGGACCCGCGCCACGGCGGCTTCGGCCTCGGCGTCGGGCTCCAGGTGGCGCCGCTCTTCCTGCTCTGGGCCCTGCGGCACGCGCCGGACTCCGGACGGCTCAGAATCTTCCTCGTCTTCGTCTTCCTCGCGATGACCGCGCTCTTCGCCGTGATGATGGGGGTCGGGGGGCTCGTTACGCGCGCCAACGTCGGCCTGTGGCAGCGAGGGAACGCCCTCGCCTCGATCCCGTGGCTCGGGATCGCCGCGTTTGCGCTGCGCCGGCGTCTCGCGCGCTGACCGGCTCGTCCGTCGCCTCCGCCTCCGGCAGCCCCCCTCGACGCGAGGACCGATCCGTATCACGATCGCGGAACGCGGCCGGCGATGCGCCGGCCGCGAGGAGGCTCCGATGGACGGACGGACCACCCTCGTTTCCGGCCTGCTGATCCTCTCCGGGCTCGCGCCGCTCGCCGGCGTCGCCCTCGCTGCGGCGACCGACCTGGAGAAGGACGAGATCCCGACCTCGGCCGGCCCGCTCGAGGTGACGTTCATCGGGCACGGGACCCTCTTCTTCCGCTTCGACGGGAAGGTGATCCACGTCGACCCGTACGGAAAGCTCGCCGACTACGCGACGCTCCCGAAGGCGGACGTCGTCCTCGTCACGCACGCCCACGGCGACCACCTCGACGACGCCGCGCTCGCGGCGATCCGGACGCCGGCGACGAAGCTCGTCGTCGCCCCCGCCTGCGCCGGAAAGGTCAACGGGGCGAGCGTCCTGCCGAACGGCGAGTCGGCGACGGTCGCAGGGGTCCGCATCGAGGCGGTCCCCGCCTACAACCTCGTCGCGAAGCGGCCCGACGGCTCCCCGTTCCACCCGAAGGGAGAGGGGAACGGCTACGTCCTGACGTTCGGGAAGACGCGCGTCTACGTCGCGGGCGACACGGAGAACGTCCCGGAGATGAAGGCGCTCGAGGGGATCGACGTCGCCTTCCTTCCGATGAACCTCCCCTACACGATGACGCCCGAGATGGTCGCGGACGCCGCCCGCGCCTTCCGCCCCCGCATCCTCTATCCCTACCACTTCGGCGACACCGACCCGCAGAAGCTCGTCTCGCTCCTCGCAGGAGAGAAGGGGATCGAGGTCCGCGTCCGGAAGATGCGGTAGGCCGCCCCGCGCCCTACCTTGCTCCGACGATCAGGAGCGTCGCGGCGAAGACGAGCGCGCTCGGGAGGTAGCGCTCGACCAGCGTGTTCAGCCGCCGCATCCGGGACGCGACCGCCCCGGGCCGCGGCTCCGCCGCAGAGATCACGCCTCGCGCCGCGCCGGGAGGAGGAGAGAGACCCCGAGAACGGCCCAGGAAGCGAGGAGTCCCCACGTCGCGAGTACCGCCGGGTTGTTCGAGAGCGCGCCGAGCTTCAGCGTGCCGGCCACGACGTAGACGGCGACGGCCGCGGCGGCCGCGAGCGCGACGGCGCCGCGCCGCGCGCGCGGCAGGAACATCCCGGCCACGAGCGGGACGGACGAGGCGGTGAAGAGGAGGTAGATGCCGTACTGGGCGAAGATCGCGACCGAGCCGCCCGTCGGGTGGGCGATCTGCCAGCGGGCGAGGAGGAGGCAGACGACTCCGATCGCCGCGAGGCCGATCCGGCCGAAGCGGAGCGCCTTCTCGGGCTTCGCTCCCGGCAGGAGCGGGTGGACGTCGACCGAGAGGATGCTCGCGAGGGCGAGGAAGATCCCCTCGAGCGTCGAGAGACCGGCGCAGATGATTCCGACGGCGACGAC
>CAYVPO010000139.1:0-9748 GCA_964453825.1 uncultured Holophagales bacterium | reverse complement strand
AGGCCCAGACGCGGGCCGGCGGCCTGCCGATCCCGGTCGCCGTCGTCGGCGCGGGTCGGGGCGGGAAGCTCGGCCTGGAGATCGCCGCACGCAACCCCGGCATCTTCTCCGCGGTGGCGTCGATCGGAGGGATCTTCGACCCCGGCCCGACGGGCGCGGCCGGAGTCGCCGGACTGCGGGGCGTGCCCGTTTTCCTCGGCGTTGCGAAGAGCGCGCCGCCCGAGCTCCTTCGGGCGATGCAGCGGGGCCGCGAGAACATGCAGAAGCTCGGCGTGCAGGTCCGGTGGGGCGAGTGGCCGGGAACGGGCGAAGGGCTGCCGGCGGACGCGACGGGCGCTGCGAAGGACGTCCTCGACGCGATCCGCTCGCCCCGAGCCGGGGCCTCGAGCGCGCCGGCGGCGAAGAAGTAGCGCGGCCGTCTCGCCCGCGTCAGAACGCCGGGCCGACCGCTTCCACGACCTCGAGGAGGTCGCCGTCGGGGTCGAGCGCGACCGCGACGGCGGCCGTCCCGCCGTCGAGCGGGACGAAGAACGTCTCGTCGGCCCGAGTCACCTCGACGCTCTGCGTCTTCGAGCCTCCGCTCGCCGTGAAGAGGCGGAGCGCCAGCGGGAAGACGTAGTACGGCACGTCTTCGGGGCCCGGCTGCGGGTGGACGACGGCGTGGGCCTGCACCTGCTTCACGTTCACCTCGGCGCCGCCGGAGACGTTCCGGAACGTCGCCCGGAGGACGGGCCGGTAGGGCGTCTCGACCCACTGGTCGAAGTGCTGCTTCAGATTCCGCCCCGAGACCTCCTCGAAGACGGCGCGCAGGTCGCCCCGCGTCGCGCTGCCTCTCTCGTGCCGCCTCCGGTACTCGCGGACGGCCGCGAAGAACGCCGCGTCGCCGACCCTTCGGCGGAGCATGTGGAGGACCCACGCCCCCTTGTCGTAGACCGCTCCCGTGAAGCGGAACGGGTCCGCGGGGGGGGCGACGACGGAGGGGCCGAGCTGGCCGGCGTAGATCCCGTCGTCGTAACGGGAGGCGAGCAGGAAGCCGGGCGCGAGGCCCGAGGCCCGCTCGTGGTAGAGGACCTCCGCGTACGTCGCGAACCCTTCGTTCAGCCAGATGTCGTCCCAGGTCCGCATCGTCACCTCGTCCCCCCACCACTGGTGGGCCAGCTCGTGGACGAGGAGGTCGGTCAGGTCGCGCGACGCATTCCCGAGGAGCGAGGCGCCGATGAGGCTGATCGTCGGATGCTCCATCCCGCCGGAAAAGCTCCCCTCGACGATTCCGTACTTCGTGTCGAGGTACGGGTATTCCCCGAAGAGGGAGGCCAGGACCTCGAGGTGTCGGACCATCGACGCGACGCGCGCCCGGTTCGGCGCGACGTGCTCCGGGACGAACCACCCGACGACCGGCATCGTCCGCCCGTCGGCCGTCCGGTACTCCGCGGCGATCTCCTCGAAGCGGCCGACCGCCACCGAGACGAGGTAGGTCGAGATCGGCTGCGGGAGGCCCCAGCGCCAGGTCACCCGCCCGTCCGCCTCGTCGGTCGAGGCGCCCCGCCCGGCCGAGACGGCGACATAGCCCCGAGGGACCGTCACCGAGACCGTGGCGACCGCCTTGTCGGCCGGGTCGTCGACGCAGGGCCAGAACGTCCGCGCGTCGAACGGCTCGGCGAGGGAGGAGATCGCCGGGCCGCTCGCTGGGGCCGTCCAGAACGTCAGGGCGCCGCCCGCGAGCGGCGTCCCGCCCCAGCGGACGACGAGCGTCGTCCGCTCCTCGGCGCCGAGCGGCGGGTCGAGCGGGATCGCGAGAACGTCCCCGGCCGCGGTGAAGCCGGCGACGGGGGTCCCGTCGCGCTCGACGCCGCGGACCGTCATCGCGTCGTCGAGGTCGAGCCGTACTTCGACGACGCCGGGCCGGAGCGCGGCGATCCGGATCGACGCGCGTCCCTCGAGGGCGACGACGGCCGGGTCGAGCTCGAAACGCAGATCGTAGGTGAGGACGTCGTAGCCCCTTTCCGCTCCTTCCGGAGAGAGCGCGGCCCGACCGCTCCGGGTCCGGGACAGCTCCGAGACGAGGGCGCGGGCCCGCTTCGCCCGGCCCTCCGGGTGGCCGGCGTGGAGCGGGCGCTCCCGCGCCTCGCGGTCGGGACGGGCCGTCACGGCGGCGCCGCCGACGAAGAGCGCGACGAGGAAGGAGATCGGAAGGAGACGACGCATCGGTCTCTCTCTCAGAGCGTCGGAGCGAGCTGCTCGGCCCGGGCGATCCGGTCGCCGAGCCCGAGGCCATCGCGCCAGGTGCCGGTGACGACGAGGCGCGGCCGCTCGCGTCCGGCGTTGAGGTCGTCGAGGTCCGCGTCCAGGAGGCGGAGGGTCTCGTGGTGGCCGACCGGGAGGCGCGGGAGCGCCGAAGGCCACTTCAGCGCTCGTCCGTAGAGACGCGGTCCGAGGTGGGGATGGAGGCTGCGGACCTCGGTCTCCGCGAGCCTGAGCAGGTCGGGCTCGCTCAGGTCGGGAGCCGACGGGTCGAGCGCCCCGCCGAAGAACGACGTCGTCAGCGCGACCCCGGCCGGGACGCGCGCGGGGAAGAGGGAGGAGAGGTAGAGGACGCCGAGCGAGCGCAGCCCCTCCCCGCGCGGGACGAGGAGGCCGAACCCGCGGGGGGCCGTCTCTGGGGACTCGGCCCGGAAGGCCTGGAGGACGACGGCGAGGCGAGAGTAGGCGAGCGCCGCGAGACGCGCACCCGAGCGCGGGAGTCGCGATCCGAGCGCCTCCGCGAAGCCCGGCGCGTCGAGCGTCGAGACGAGGGTGTCGGCCGGGTAGACGGTCCCGTCGGCGATCTGGACCTTCCAGACGCCGCCGTTCCCCTCTCCGTCGAACGGTCCCTCGATGCCGGCGATCTCGGCATCCAGCTCGATCCTCACGCCGGCGCGGCCCCCGCGCTCGGCCAGGCGATCGGCGAGCGTTCCGAGGCCTCCCCGGAAGCTGATCGTCCTCCGCGGCCCGACCCGCGGCGCCCCGGCGAGACCGCGCAGGACGCTGCCGGCCCGGCTCTCGGCGTCCCAGAGCGCGGGGAAGGCGCTCCGGACCGAGAGGGTTCGCGGGTCGTCGGCCCAGACGCCCGAGACGAGAGGCTCGGCGCCCCAGCGGGCGACGCCGGAGCCGAATCGCCGGACGAAGAAGTCGTGGACCGATTCGTCGGCGAGGCTCTCCGCGCGCCGGGCGACGAAGGGCTCGGCCAGGGCGCGGAGCCGGGCCCCGAGCGGGAGCGCCCCGCCGAGAAGGATCGACGGCCCCGGGGCCACGCGCCGCTTCCTTCCTCCCCGCACGATCCAGCGCGGGGCCCGCGGGTCGGCCACCAGGACGTCGTTCTCGAGGCCGAGAGCTTCGACGAGGCGGTCGGAGGCGGGCGTCGTCCGGAGCGAGATCGGCCCGGCCTCGAGGACGAGGCCCTCCTCGCGGATCGTTCGGACGGTCCCGCCCGGGCTCGGGCCCTCCTCGAGGATCAGGACGTCGTCGCCCGGGGCCGGGCTGCGGTTGCGGAGATAGCCGAGAGCGAGCCCGGTGACGCCCCCACCGAGGATGACGATGCGCCTCAACGAGCTCCCGGCGCGAGGAGCGCCTTGCGGCAGACGTCGGCGAGCGCGTCGACGAAGGCGGGGTGGTCGTTCAGCCCGTCCGCGGCCACGTAGTGCGTGATGCCGGCCGCCCTCGCCTCGTCGGCGAAGAGCATCCGGATCTCGTACAGCGTCTCGACGTGGTCGGAGACGAAGGCGATCGGGCAGACGACGACCTGCTTCACCCCTTCGCGCGCGAGCTGCCCGAGGACCTCGCCCGTCGCCGGGCCGAGCCACGCGACCGGACCGAGCTTCGACTGGTAGCCGAGGCGTGAGCGGAAGCGCTTCCCGAGGCGTTCGTCGACGAGCGCGCAGCACTGCTCGATCTGCTTCGGGTAGGGGTCCCTCTTCTTCTCGACCGTGGAGACGGGGAGGGAGTGCGCGGAATAGAGGAGGACCGTGGCCGCCGGGTCGGGGTCGGGGAGCGTCGCCGCGACGGCGAGGATCCTCTCCGCGTGCGCGTCGAGGAACCTCGGCTCGGAATACCACGCGTCCGGCGCGTTCACCTTCTCGGGCGACCACCCCATCCGCGAGAGCGCCTCGTCGACCCGCGCGAAAGAGCCCTTCGTCGTCGTCACGGAGTACTGCGGGTAGAGCGGGAGGACGAAGAGGCGCGTCACGCCCGCGTCGCGCAGGGAGGGCAGGACCTCCTCGACGAGCGGGGCGCTGCACGTCATCGCGGCTCGGACGAGAGGTGGCTCGCCGGGCCACGCCGGCCCGAGGGCCGCCTCGAGGAGCATCGCCGACTTCTCCGTCCAGCAGCGGATCGGCGACCAGCCGATCTTCTCGTACGTCTTCGCCGACTCCTTCTCCCGCGTCGTCGCGATCGTCCAGGCGACCGCCTTTCGGAGCGGCGCGAACGGAATGCCGAGGATCTCCGGGTCGGCGAAGAGGCGGTAGAGGAAGCCCTTCAGCTCCTCCCGCTTCGTCGGCCCGCCGAGCTGGACGAGGAGGATGCCGGTTCGCCCGGAGGCCACTACAGCGTCCTGGAGAAGATCTTCGGCTGGTCGGCCGGCCGCTTCAGGAGGTACGGGTCGAAGAGCATCGCGACGTTCCGGATGAAGATCCGCCCGAGCGGCGTGACCCGGACCTCGTCCGTCCGCGGCTCGACGAGACCGTCCGCGACGAGCGCCGGGAGCGCCGCGACCTCGCGGGCGAACTTCTCGTCGAACGACGCGATCCCGAACTGCTGCTCGACCTCGCGCTTCTTGATGACGCAGTGGCAGAGGAGGTTCGTGATGACGGTCCTTCGGAGGTGATCCTCCTCCGTGAGCCGCCAGCCCTTGATCGTCGACGGGCGCCCCTCGGCGCAGGCGGCGTGGTAGGCCGCGTAGTCCTTCGTGTTCTGGACGTAGCAGTCGTCGACCTGCGCGATCGCCGAAACGCCGAGGGCGTAGAGGTCGACGCCCGCGTGCGTCGTGTAGCCCTGGAAGTTCCGCCAGAGGGTCCGCTCCACCTGCGCGCGCGCGATCTCGTCGTGCGGGAGGGCGAAGTGGTCCATCCCGATGTAGACGTAGCCCGCTTCGGAGAACTTCTCGATCCCCGAGACGAAGATCGCGAACTTCTCGGTCCCCTCGGGGAGGTGGGCCGCGAGGACCCGCTGCGGCTTCTTCAGCCACGGGACGTGGGCGTAGGAGTACATCGCGATCCGGTCGGGCCGGAGCGTCAGGACCTGCTCGACGCTTCGCGAGAAGCCCGCGAGCCTCTGCCCCGGGAGGCCGTAGATCAGGTCGAGGTTCAGCGACTCGTAGCCGAGCGTGCGCGAGGCGTCGACGAGCGCCTTCGTCATCTCGAAGGGCTGGACGCGGTTGACGAGCTCCTGGACCTCGGGGTCGAAGTCCTGGACGCCCATGGAGACCCGGTTCCAGCCGTGGCGCCGCAGGACGGCGAGGTGCTCGGGGGTCGTGACGCGCGGGTCGACCTCGACGGAGATCTCGGCGCCCGGCGCCGGGCGGAAGGCCGCGAGGAGGTGCTCCGCGAGCGCGTCGGCCTGCTTCGGCGTGAGGTAGGTCGGCGTCCCGCCTCCCCAGTGGACCTGGACGACGGGGCGCGAGCGGTCGACGCGCGCAGCGAGGAGGTCGATCTCGCGGTGGAGGTCGGCGAGGTAACCCTCGACCTCGCCCCGCTCCTCCCCCTTGCGCTCGGGCTTCGGGACGACCTTCATGAAGCAGCCGCAGAACCAGCACTGCTCGTCGCAGAACGGGAGGTGGACGTAGAGGGAGATCGGCCGTCCCGCCGCGTTCGCCCGCTCGCAGGCGGCTTCGAAGTCGGCGGGGCCGATCGCGTCGGTCCACTCGGGGGCCGTCGGGTAGGAGGTGTAGCGGGGTCCCTGGACGTTGTATTTGTCCAGCAGCTCCGTCGTCATCGGGAGCGTCTCACCCTGGAGGCGGATCGGGATGGCGGGCACGCGCGGAGATTACACGGACGGGAGGAAGGCGGGCACGGGTGCGCCGCGTCGGGCTGGCTTGGTCGTCCTAGAATCCCTCATCGGCGACGGAGACGCCGGGAAAGGCGCAGCGCCATGACGGAAGAGAGCCGTCCCCCGTTCTCCTGGGTGAACGTCCCGACGTCCGAGCCCGAACGCTCCGGGACCTCCCGCGGCCTCGTCCGGGCCCTCTGCGATCCCGACCGGCTCGAGACCGCCTTCCAGCCTGTCTTTCGGGCTCGAACCGGGGAGCTCGAGGGGTGCGAGGCGCTCCTGCGCGTCCCCGCCGGCTCCGGCTTCTCGGGCCCCGGCGAGGCGTTTACCGTCGCGCTCGCCGAGGGGCTTGGAGGGGACCTCGAGGCCGCCGCGATCCAGCGCGCACTCCGGGACGCCGAGCCGTTCGCCGGCGATCGCCTCGTCTTCCTGAACCTCCTCGCGACCTCCCTCTCGGACTCCCGCCTCGGGGCCCGCTGGCTCGTCGAGCGGGCGGTGGCTCACGGGCGCGTCCCCTCTCAGCTCATCCTCGAGCTCGGCCAGATCAGCCGGATCGTCGACTTCGGCGCGCTCGCCCGCGTCCTCGAGCCGTATCGCGAGGAGGGGTTCCGGATCGCGCTCGACGACTTCGGCTCCGGCTACACGAACCTCCGGATGATCACCGACCTCGCCCCCGACTTCGTGAAGCTCGACCGCGTCTACGTCGAGAACGTCTTCGTCCACGCCCGGAAGCGAATCCTCGTCGAGTCGGTCGTCTCCCTCTGCCACCGGATCAACTGCGGCGTGATCGCCGAGGGGATCGAGACGCCGGACGACCTCGAGACATGCCTCGGCGCCGGGGTCGACCTCCTCCAGGGGTTCCTCCTCGCGCGGCCGGGAGCGCCGGAGGAGGCGTTCCTGGCGGAAGACCTGACGGTCGAGGCGGCGGGCGGACACGGCCGAGGCGAGATCGCCGCCGCCGTCTCGCACGGTCCGACGCTCGCCGTCGAGGCGCCGCTCGCGGCCGCGGACGACCTCTTCCGGGCCGAACCGGACCTCGACGTCGTCCCGGTTCTCCAGCGCGGCCGGGCGGTGGGGCTCCTGGCGCGGACCCGCGTGGAGACGTTCCGGTTCAGGTCGCGAAATCCGGCCGACGACACCGTCGCCGCCGCGATCGCAGACGCGTCGTGGGACCAGATCGAGGAGGGAACGCCCGTGGAGGAGGTCGCGGCGTTCGTCGCGAGGCGGCCGCGCGCGCGGCGCTTCGAGCCGATCGTCGTGACCGGACCGGGGCGCACCTACCGGGGGCTCCTGCGCCTCGACGACCTCCTCGGCCTCTTCGCGAGGCTCTACGTCGAGAACGGGCTGGAGTCGCATCCGCTCACCGACCTTCCCGGCCGCGGCCGGCTCGAGGCGGAGGTCGACCGTCGCCTGACGCGGGGGACGCCGTTCGCCCTCGCGCGCCTCAACGTCCTTCGGCTCCGGGCGTTCAACGAGCGTTACGGGGTCCGGCGCGGCGACCGTCTCCTCACGCACGTCGCGGCCGTCCTCCGGACGCTGGCGACGGAGGAGCCGGGCTCCTTCCTCGCCCACTACGGGGCCGACGACTTCGGCTTCCTGTTGCTGCCGGAGACGGTCGTCGAGACGCTGCGCAGGGCCATTCAGGGGATCGCCGCGACGGTGGGCGAGTTTTACGACCCGGAGGATCTCTCGGCCGGAGGGATCGCCGGGCACGACGCGCGGGGAGGCGCGATCCTCGTGGCGCCCGCTGCGCTCGCCGCCGGGGTGGCGTTCTGGGGGGGCGGCGGGTCACCGACGCTCCGGACCGTCGTCGCCGCGGCGGAGGCGGCGCTCCGGGAGGCGCGCCGCGGAGGGACGCAGCCGGTCGTCCGGACGATCGGACCGGCCGCGACGCCGACCGTGACTCCGGAGCGGACGGACGAGCCGCCGCGGACGCAGGCGAGCCTGCCGAAGCCCTACCGCTGACCGGCGGTCAGACCCGGGCTTCGCGGGCGGCTTCGACGAAGGCGGCGACGTTCTCGGGCGGCGTCGGCGGGAGGATCCCGTGCCCGAGGTTCACGACGTGCGCGCCTTCTCCGGCGGCCGCCCTCGCCGCGCGGACGGCGGCCTTCACGTCGTCGGGCGAGCCGAGGAGGACGCCCGGGTCGACGTTCCCCTGGAGCGCCTTTCCGCGCGCGCGGCGGCGCGCTTCGTCGAGAGGGAGCTTCCAGTCGACGGAGATCACGTCCGACGCCATCTCCGCGTATGCGTCGATGAGGTGCGCCGAGCCGGAAGCGAAGTGGATGACGGGGACCTCTCCGCGCTTCGGGAGGCGCGCGAGGAGCCGCTCCGTGGCGGGCCTCGCGAAGCGGTCGTAGTCGGCGCGCGAGAGCTCGCCGGCCCAGGAGTCGAAGACCTGGACGACGTCGGCGCCGGCCTCGATCTGCGCCGCGAGGTAGTCGCCGACCGCGTCGGCGAGCTTCCCGAGGAGCGCTTCGAGCGTCTTCGGCTCCCGCCACATCATCGTCTTCGTGTGCTGGAACGACTTCGACCCGCCGCCTTCGATCGCGTACGTCGCGAGCGTCCAGGGCGCGCCGCAGAAGCCGATGACCGCGGCGCGGCCGGCGACTTCCTTCTTCAGCTCGCGGAGGATCGCCGGGACGAAAGCGGTCTCGACGGTCGGGTCGAATCCGCGGAGCGCCTCGACCTGCGCAGCGGTCCGGACCGGGGTCGGAAGTTTCGGCCCTCCCTCGTCGAGCTTCACCTCGATCCCCATCGGAGGGAGGGGGATCAGGATGTCGGAAAAGAGGATGACGCCGTCCATCCCGAAGCGCCGGAAAGGCTGCATCGAGACCTCGACGGCCGACGGGACGTCCGCGCAGAGGTCGAGGAACGCGAGCCGTTTGCGGACCTCGCGGTACTCGGGGAGGTAGCGCCCGGCCTGGCGCATGAGCCAGACCGGAGGGACGTCCGGGCGACGGCCGAAAGCGGCGTCGACGAAGCGCTGGCGGGAGGGGCCGGGAGCCGACATGGCGCGGGAGGTTAGCATCGGCCCCTCGATGGCCACGACGATTCCCCAGAACACAGCCCGTTTCACCCCCGCCGAGGTCGCCCGCGCCACGGGTGGCGTCCTCGTCCGCGACGGCCGTCCCCTCGCCGGAGTCTCGACCGACACCCGGACGCTCGCCCCCGGCGCCCTCTACGTCGCCCTCCGCGGCGAGAGCTTCGACGGTCACCGGTTCCTGCCCCAGGCGACCGCGGCCGGCGCCGGCGGCGTCCTGATCTCGACGGCCGGCGACCTCCCGCCGAACGGCGCCGTCATCCGCGTCCCAGACACGCGCGCCGCCCTCGGCGACCTCGCCCGTTTCCACCGCGACCGGTGGGCCTCGACCGACGGAAGGAAAGTCCTCGCCGTCGGAGGCTCCGCGGGGAAGACGACGACGACCCGCGCGGTCGCCGCGCTCCTCGACGTCCTCCGCCCCGGCGAGGTCCAGTCGACTCCCGGCAACCTGAACAACGACGTCGGGCTCCCGATGACGCTCCTCCTCCTCGACGAGCAGCACCACCTCGCCGCCGTCGAGATCGGAACGAGCCATCGCGGGGAGGTCGCGCTCCTCGCCCGGGTCGCGAGGCCCGACGCGGCCCTCGTCACGCTGGTCGCCCCGGAACACACGGAGGGGATCGGGACGCTCGAGGACGTCGCGGACGAAGAGGGGGACCTCTTCGCCGCGCTCGGCGCGGACGGCTG
>CAYVPO010000138.1:0-9771 GCA_964453825.1 uncultured Holophagales bacterium | reverse complement strand
ACCTGCGCGGCCCGATGACGCGCGACGAGCTGACGAAGCTGAAGAAGGCGGCGCCCGCGGCCGCCAGCGTCGCAGCCGCCGCGGCTCCGGCCGTCGCCGCGAAGGCGGCCGCTCCCGCCGGCCCGCCGATGCTCCCGGCCGAGTGGCCGTCGCGCTGGCTCGACCGGCGGGGCGGCGAGCGCGCCGTCCCCTATCTCTGGGCGAAGGTCGCCGTCCGCTTCAAGAGCGGCAAGGGGACGTCCGACGAGATCACGACGACGAAGCTCTTTCCGCTCGAGGCCGACACGCCGAGGGAGGTCGTCCAGGGGGACGTCCTCGAGCTCGAGGGGAAGGAGCTCCTCTCGGCCGCGCCCCGTGCGCTCTCCTACGGCGAGCTGCCGGCATGGGTCGGCACGAAGGGGGTGAAGGAAGTCGAGAAGGCGCTGAAGGAGCGCCTCCCGGACCTCCTCGCGACGACGCTCCTGCGCGACCCGCTCACCGGCCTCCTTGGCAACCCGGGCGAGAACGAGGAGACGTTCGCGGCGCGCGTCGGCGAGAAGGCGAAGCCCTCGGCCGCCCTCCTCGAGCGGATCGAGAAGAAGAAGCGCGACCTCGCCGCCGCCGAGCAGGCCGAGAAGTCCCGTTCCATGGAGACGATGGCCACGATGGCGGGTGCGGCGATGGACGTCCTCGGCGGCCTCTTCGGCAAGAGGAAGTCGATCCGCGTCTCGAAGGTCGGCTCCGTCCTCAGCAAGCGCCGGATGGAAGGCGCCGCCGAGACGAAGATCGAGACCCTCAAGGCCGAGCTCGAGGAGCTCGAGGCGAAGATCGCCACCCCCGACCCCGTCCGCTTCGAAAAGATCGAGGTCATCCCGACGAAGACCGCCGTCGACCTCCTCGGCGTCGGCATCGCCTGGGTGAGCTGACCGGGGGGACGAGAGCCGAGACCGAGCGACCGCCTTTCGCAGGTCCTGGTGCCTCTCGATCCGCGGGCGCGAGGGGCGTCCCACGGCGACTCCTCCGCGCGCGCGACCCGCCTCGGCCCGGCTGTGCGGGCCGCCGGCGCGGCCGCGAACTCCTCGCTGCGCTCGTCAGACACGCGCGGCCGCTCTTCCCGGCGGCCTGCTCGCCGAGCCGTGCGGGTACCCCGCGGGTGCTCGGACGGCGCTCGCAGGACGCCCCTCCCGCCCGCTCACGTCCCACCCACTCGAGGGCTCAGGACGGTTCAGGTCTACCTTTTCCACTTTGCGAGTCGTACGTAGAGCGTAGAGTGGGGGTCAGACCCCCATTCTGGGGACCGGCCAGTTCTTCAGTCTGTCTTCACTCTTCAATGACCTGACGCGCGGGCTCCGCGTGTTCTGAAGACGCGCGTTTCTCGCCTGGAGCCTCTCCTCTCCCTGCACCGGGAGATCTGATCGCGAGCCGTCGATGAGCCGCAGGTCGGTCTGTGGTTCCCTGCTCCGGTGGGGCGAGGGACGGGGGTGGGTCCCGGAGCCGACCCCGAGCACGGCCGGGGACCCGCTCGCGGACGCGAGGACCGGGCGGGGGTTAGCCCGCGCACGGATTCGAGCGCGACGCTAACGCTGCGAATGAGTGCGGATTGGGAGAGGGGGTCCGGGGGGCGCGCGAAGCTCAGCCCCCCGGCGAGCGCGAGCTTGCGCGGGCGCCCCGCCCGGCCGCAGCGGACGCGGAAGCGGGTCGGCCGCGCGCAGAAGGAGGCGGAGGGACTTACCCCCGGCACGAGCCTCTCTCTCTGGTGCTCTGGTCTCCCGGTCTCCCGGTCTCCCGGGGTTCCCTCCCTACTCCTGCTTCTTCGTGCCGAGGATGACGAGGACGATCAGGAGGAGGAGGACGATGAGGCCGATGACGATCGTCGTCGTCTGGGAGGTGCCGACGGGGACCTCGGTCGTCGCGGCGGGGGCCGGGGCGGCGGCGTGGTCGCCCTCGTGGCCGGCGGGGGCGGCCTCGGTCGTCGTCGCCGGAGTCTCGGCGGGAGCCGTCTCCGTGGTCGCGGGCGCGGCCTCCGTCACGGCCGGTGCGGCCTCCGTGGTCGCGGGAGCGGCGTCCTGGGCGAGGGCGCAGGGGGCCGTGAGGAGGACGAGGGCCGCCAGGATCGCGGCGAGCGGGCGGAACGTCATCGGGTCTCCTTTCCTTGCAGCGGGGGAACGCTAGCAGGAGGAGGCGAAATCGGGAAGGGTCAGGCCTCGGGGCAGCGGCCGCCGAGTGCCCGGATCTCCAGCGCCAGCGACTCCGCCTCGGCCACGAGGGCGTCGGCTTCCGGACCGGGGACGAACGTCCGTATCTCGGGCGCCCGAAGGAGCTGCCGAAGCTCCGCCACCCGGGCCGCGGCCGCGCTCAGCCGTTCCCGGCAGTCGGCGGGCCCGGTGTCGAGGAACGCGTCGGCGACGAGGGACGGCACGGCGAGCGCGGCGCGCCTGAGGCGCTGCCCGGAGTCGCCGGGGAGATCGACCGCGTCCTCGAGCGTCGCGCAGACCTCGTGGGCGAGGCCGATGGCCTTCCGCCAGGCAGGAGTTTCCCGTACGTCCATCTTCAACCTGAAGCATATACGGACGTAGGGGGCCGGTCGTTCCGTCCGGGGTTCCTCTTTCGGGGGCTTCCCCCCCCTGCTACGCTTCCCGGTCGGATCGGTACAGACCCGGCGGAGACCGGAATCTTCGACAGCAGGGGGAGAAGCATGCGACGGAAGATCACTGTCATCGGCGCCGGGAACGTCGGCGCGACCGCTGCGCAGCGGATCGTCGAGAAGGAGCTCGGAGACGTCGTCCTCGTCGACGTCGTCGACGGCGTGCCTCAGGGCAAGGGCCTCGACATGTACCAGTCGGGCGCCGTCGAAGGCTTCGACATGAAGATCGTCGGCTCCAACGGCTACGAGGAGACGGCCGACTCCGACCTCTGCATCATGACGGCCGGCCTCCCCCGCAAGCCCGGGATGTCCCGCGACGACCTCCTGAAGACGAACGAGGCGATCGTCGCCGACTGCATCGGGAAGGTGACGCGCTACTCCCGCGACCTGACGATCATCGTCGTCACGAACCCCCTCGACGCGATGTGCGAGGTCGCCCGCCGCGTCTCGAAGCTCCCGAAGAACAAGGTCATCGGCATGGCCGGCATCCTCGACTCGGCCCGGATGCGCGCCTTCATCGCCATGGAGATGAACGTGGCGATGTCGAACATCCACGCGACGGTCCTCGGCGGGCACGGCGACACGATGGTCCCGCTCCCGCGCTACTCCACGGTCGCGGGCGTCCCGATCACGGAGCTCCTGTCGCCCGAGAAGGTCGAGGAGATCGTGAAGCGGACCGCCAACGGCGGCGCCGAGATCGTGAAGCTCCTGAAGACCGGCTCGGCCTACTACGCCCCGTCGGCCGCGGCCGTCGAGATGGCCGACGCGATCTTCAACGACAAGAAGAAGATCCTCCCCTGCGCGGCGCTCCTCGAGGGGGAGTACGGGATCAACGGCCTCTTCGTCGGCGTACCCGTAGTCCTCGGCAAGGACGGCGTCGAGAAAATCATCGAGCTGAAGCTGACGCCCGAAGAGGCCGCGGCCCTCAGGAAGTCGGCCGACTCCGTCGCCGAGCTCTGCGGGATGCTGACCGTCTGACGGAACGATGAGCGCAATCCCGTCCACGGCGGAAAGGCCGGTCTTCGGCTCCATCACCCTCAAGGCGGTGATGGCCCTGACCGGCATCGTCCTCTACGGCTTCGTCTTCGTCCACATGGTCGGCAACATCCAGCTCTACCAGGGACCGGAGAAGATCAACGGCTACGCGGCGTTCCTGAAGGCGGTCCCGCCGCTCCTCTGGGGGACCCGGATCACCCTTCTCGCGGCCGTTCTCCTTCACGCCCTCGCGGCGTTCACGCTCTGGCGGCGCAACCTCGCGGCCCGCCCGGTGGGTTACGCCCACCAGGACTTCCAGGCGGCCGGGGTCACCTCCCGGACGATGTACTGGACGGGCCCGGTCATCGCCCTCTTCGTCCTCTACCACCTCCTCCACCTCACCGTCGGCGCCGCCCACCCGCAGTTCAGCCACACCGACGTCTACACGAACGTCGTCGTCGGCTTCTCGAACGTCTGGGTGTCGGCGTTCTACGTCCTCGCGATGGTCGCCCTCGGCTTCCACCTCTTCCACGGCGGCTTCAGCCTCCTCCAGACGCTGGGCCTCCGGACGCCGAAGTACGAGAAGCCGTTGAAGGCGGTCCTCGCGGTCCTCTGCACCGTGATCGTCGTGGTGAACGTCTCCTTCCCGATCGCGGTCCTCGCGGGCCTGGTGAAGTAGGAGGAAGCGGGATGGAACTCGACGGAAAGTGCCCCACCGGCCCCATGGAGTCGCGCTGGACGCGGCACAAGGCGGCCATCAAGCTCATCAACCCCGCGAACAAGCGGAAGTACAAGCTCATCATGGTCGGCTCCGGCCTCGCGGGCGCCTCCGGAGCCGCGTCCCTCGCCGAGCTCGGCTACGAGGTCTCCTGCTTCTGCTACCAGGACAGCCCGCGCCGCGCCCACTCGATCGCGGCGCAGGGCGGCATCAACGCGGCGAAGAACTACCAGAACGACGGCGACAGCGTCTACCGCCTCTTCTACGACACGGTCAAGGGAGGGGACTTCCGCGCCCGCGAGTCGAACGTCCACCGCCTCGCCGAGGTGAGCAACGACATCATCGACCAGTGCGTGGCGCAGGGCGTGCCGTTCGGCCGCGAGTACGGCGGCACCCTCGGGAACCGCTCCTTCGGCGGCGCCCAGGTCTCGCGCACGTTCTACGCGCGGGGCCAGACGGGGCAGCAGCTCCTCATCGGCGCCTACCAGGCGCTCGAGCGGCAGATCGGCCTCGGCAAGGTGAAGATGTACCCCCGGACCGAGATGCTCGACCTGATCGTCATCGACGGGGTCGCGCGCGGCATCGTCGTCCGCGATATGGTCACCGGGAAGGTCTCGAGCCACCTCGCCGACGCGGTGATGCTCGCGACGGGCGGCTACGGCAACGGCTACTTCCTCTCGACGAACGCGAAGGGCTGCAACGCCACGGCCATCTGGCGCGCCCACCGGCGCGGCGCCTTCTTCGCGAACCCCTGCTACACGCAGATCCACCCCACCTGCATCCCGGTCCACGGCGACAACCAGAGCAAGCTGACGCTCATGTCGGAGTCGCTCCGGAACGACGGCCGGATCTGGGTGCCGCTGAAGAAGGGGGACACGCGCAAGCCGGGCGACATCCCCGAAGCCGAGCGCGACTACTACCTCGAGCGCAAGTACCCGAGCTACGGGAACCTCGCCCCCCGCGACATCTCCTCGCGCGCGGCCAAGCAGGTCTGCGACGAGGGGCGCGGCGTGGGGCCCGGCGGCCAGGGCGTCTACCTCGACTTCGCCGAGTCGATCGGCCGCCTCGGAGAGGGCGTCATCCGCGAGCGGTACGGGAACCTCTTCGAGATGTACGAGAGGATCACCGACGAGAACCCGTACGAGGTCCCGATGCGGATCTACCCGGCCGTCCACTACACGATGGGCGGCCTCTGGGTCGACTACAACCTCATGTCGAACCTGCCGGGGCTCTTCGTCCTCGGCGAGGCGAACTTCTCCGACCACGGCGCGAACCGCCTCGGCGCCTCTGCGCTCATGCAGGGCCTCGCGGACGGCTACTTCGTCATCCCGTACACGATCGGCAACTACCTGGCCCAGGGCAAGCCCGCGAAGGTCGACGCTTCCCACCCCGCCGTGAAGGCGGCCGAGGCGGATGTCACCGAGCGGACGAAGAAGCTCCTCTCGGTCCGGGGAAAGCGAACCGTCGACTCGCTCCACAAGCAGCTCGGACTCCTCATGTGGGAGAACTGCGGCATGGGCCGCACCCGGGAGCGTCTCGAGACGGGGATCGCGAAGATTCCGGAGCTTCGCGAGGAGTTCTGGAAGAACGTCTTCGTCCCGGGAAGCGCGGAGGACCTGAACGTCGCCCTCGAGAAGGCCGGGCGGCTCGCCGACTTCTTCGAGCTCGACGAGCTCATCTGCCGCGACGCCCTCGCCCGCGAGGAGTCGTGCGGCGGCCACTTCCGCGAGGAGTACCAGACGCCGGACGGCGAGGCGCTCCGCAACGACGAGAAGTTCGCCCACGTCGCCGCCTGGGAGTGGAAGGGCGAGGGCGCCACGCCCGAGCGTCACACGGAGCAGCTCACGTTCGAGTCCGTCCATCTCGCCACGAGGAGCTACAAGTAATGAGCGGCGACAAGGACATCGACATCAAGGTCCGCATCTGGCGCCAGAAGTCGCCCTCCGACAGGGGCGGGCTCGTCACCTACGACGTCCCGGGCGTCAGCACCGGCTCCTCGTTCCTCGAGATGCTCGACCTCGTCAGCGAGCGCCTCATGGAGAAGGGCGAGGAGCCGATCGCCCTCGACCACGACTGCCGCGAGGGGATCTGCGGCGCCTGCTCGCTCGTCATCAACGGCATCCCGCACGGGCCGCGCTCGGCGACGACGACCTGCCAGCTCCACATGCGGAGCTTCCAGAACGGCCAGACGATCACCGTCGAGCCGTTCCGGGCGAAGGCCTTCCCCGTCCTCAAGGACCTCATCGTCGACCGCTCGGCCTACGACCGGATCATCGCGGCGGGGGGCTTCGTCTCGGTGAACACGGGCGTCGGCGTCGACGCGAATGGCATCCCGGTCCCGAAGGAGAACGCCGAGCTCGCGATGGACGCGGCGGCGTGCATCGGCTGCGGCGCCTGCGCCGCCGCCTGTCCGAACGCCTCGGCGATGCTCTTCGTCGGGGCGAAGGTCTCCCACCTCGGCCTCCTGCCGCAGGGCCAGCCCGAGCGGAAGGAGCGCGTCCTGAAGATGGTCGAGCAGATGGACGCCGAAGGCTTCGGCGGATGCACGAACATGGGAGAGTGCGAGGCCGCCTGCCCCAAGGAGATCAAGCTCGAGGTCATCGCGCGCCTGAACCGCGACTACATCGGTGCGAAGGTCACGAAGCGGCCCAGGGGGGCCGAGAAGGGCGGAGGCGCCTGACCTCCGGGGGGGCGCACGGGCGTCCCGCGGTCCCGGAACGGAACTTTCGGCGCGGCCGGGGGCGAGCCCGGCCGCGCGCCCGTTCGGTCCGCCTCGCGTCGTGAGCGGCGAGGCGTGATCGTCGGGTGGTGCTCTGCTATCGCGCGGCGCCTGCCCGCGCCCGCAGACCCCAGCGAGCCGCGTCTTCTTTCAGACCCGCTTGGCCGAAGATCGTCGCGGCGAGCCGGAAGGTCGGGGGAGTCGGGTTCCCCCGCGCGAAGGTCTCGAGGTCGCGCCGGAAGCTCTCCGGGGCGTTCGCCAGGGCGTGAACGCGGCAGAGTGCGACCACCGCATCGGCGTTCGTCGGCTCCAGCTCGAGCTCGGTTCGTAGGTGCCGCTCCGCCTCTTGCCGGAGCCGTGTCCGGGACGCCTCGTCCGTCGTGCGAGCGCTCTCCGCGGCGAGCGCGCTGCCGAGGAGGTAGTGGACGTGCGGCAACGTTCGGGGCGAGCGGCCCTTGACCGCGTCGAGAGCCTCCTCGAGAAGCGGGACCGCCGCGGCGTACTCCTTGCGAGCGTGCGCGAGGAGCCCGTCGACGAATGGAGCGGCGGCGGGGAGCGCCTTCGTCGCGCGCAGCGCGGACGCTCGCGCCGCCGTGTGGTCTCCGGCCGCCGCCTCGATGAAGGCGCGCCGGACCTCTGCCTCGCTCGGGCGAAACGCCGCGGCGGCGTCGGCCTCCCGCCGGGCCTCGTCGAGCCGGCCGAGCTCCACGAGGAAATCGGTGAGGGCGAGGTGCGCCTCCCCCCTCGAGGGCGCCACCGCGAGCCCGCTCCTGAAAGCGCCTAAGGCCTCGTCCGGCTGGCCGAGGCGCCGGTAGGAGTCGCCGAGCTCGTCCCAGGCATCGATCATCCTCGGGCTGGACTTCACGACCCTCTCGAGGTCTCCGGCCGCGACCTGGTGCATTCCCACGCCTTTCAGCCTCATCGCCTTTCGATAGAGGGCCAGGTCTCCGATCCGGTCCTTCGGGTCCGGCGCCGTCGCATCCTCGGTCGGATCGAGTGTCGGGGAACCGACGTAACCGAGCGATCTGAGTCGGGCGACCTCCTCCTCGTCCACCGGACTCGGCGCCTTTGGCGCCCCGCTTCCGATGAGGACGCGGAGCGCACGATGGAGCCGGTCCCTCTCGGCGGTCGTCTCCGCGCCGGGCAGCCCCCCGGCCAGCAGGTCGTGGTGCTCGCTCGCGTCCCGTTCGACGTCGTAGAGCTCCGGCCGCGGCGCGAGGATGAACTTGAACCGCGAGTCGGTGAGGCTGAAGAGCTCCTTCCAGCCGAAGTGGAGCCGTCCGTACAGGCTCTCCCCGTAGACCCTCCTGTCACCGGGCGCCGGCCCTCCCCGGAGCGTGGCGAGGAGCGAGGTGCCGCGCTGCTCCGGCCTCGGTGGAAGCCCGACCCACTCCCTCAGCGTCGGGTAGAGGTCGACGAGCTGAACCGGATCTTTCACCCGCGTTCCTCCACCCTCCTGCCCCGGGAGCTTCACGATGAAAGGCACCCTCATCACCTCGCGATAGAGGAGGACTCCGTGGTCTGCCTCTCCGTGGTCGCCGAGGCCTTCGCCGTGATCCGAGAGCAGGACGATCAGGCTGCGCTCGAAGAGGTCGAGCCTGCGCAGCTCGTCGAAGAGCCGACCCACGATCTCGTCGGCGTACATGACCTCGCCGTCGTAGGGAGATATCCCGGCTCGCCGATACCGATCGGGCGGGGCGTAGGGGGTGTGCGGCTCGAAAACGTGGAAGAACAGGAACGGCGGCTCACCGCTCGAGGCGTTCGTACGCTTTCTCAGCCACGAAAGCGCCCTCTCGAGGGTCTCGCTTCCGTCGCGTTGGACCTCCGTCGTGCGGACTGCCGGGCCCTCGGCCTTCAGCTCGTCGTCGTACCAGTCGAATCCCTGGGCGATTCCCGTCTCGCGTCGGAGGACGGCCGCCGAGACCGCCCCGCCGGTCGCGTAGCCGACCCGCCTCAGCTCGGACGCGAGCGTCGGGGTCCCTTCCGCGACCCGGAAGCCGATGTTGTTCCGAACACCGTGCTCGGGCGGAAGGAGCCCCGTCAGGAGCGACGTGTGCGCCGGGAGCGTCAGCGGCACGTGCGTGTAGCAGTTTTCGAATACCACGCCGACCCGCGCGAGCGCGTCGATCGCCGGCGTCGGAATCTTCGCGTAGCCGTAGGCGGGCAGGTGGTCCGCGCGCAGCGTGTCGATCGAGATGAGAATGATCGGAGCCTGCCGCGGTCCCGACAGGAGCCTGTACCCGATCGCGAGTAGCCCCGCCGCGCCGAAGATCGCCGCGGTGGCTGCGACGATGCATCGCCGCCGACGGCGCGATTCGCGGTCGAGGCTGCGGGCGGCGTCCGTCGACGTCCTGGCGAGCCCGCCCCTTCCGCCGCCTTTCCGCGCCATCGAGCGCCCTTTCCTCACGGCCCGTGTCACCCCGGCCGGCGACGTCCGCGACGAGGCCGGGATGATGCCACAAGGGCTCCCATGCCTCCCCGGCATCACGAGGAACCGCGCACGGCGCGGAGCGCGTGCGCTTCAGAGCCGCGGCCCGCTCGCGTCGTCGAGGTCAAACAATACACGAGTGTAGACACGGCCCCTGCCTCGCGGCCCCGGCCCCTGCCTCGCGGCCCCCGTCACGCACTCGCTCGCGCGCCCGACGCGGTGCGAAACTTCGTTCATGTCCGACGGCCCCGATCCGAACGACCCGTACGCCCGCCTCTCCTACCGCCGGCTCATCGCCTGGCCCGCGC
>CAYVPO010000137.1:7848-9781 GCA_964453825.1 uncultured Holophagales bacterium | reverse complement strand
AAGTGGACCGACCCGAGGACGACGTCCCACGGGTACGGCGCGAGGAGCTCGCGGAGACTCTCCTCGTGCCCCTCCGCGTAGTCCGCCTCGATCCCGAGGAGGACGTCGATCCGGCCGCGGAACTCCTCGCGCAGCGCGAGCACCTCCTCGACGTACTCCGGAAGCTCGGCCCGCGTCATCGCGAGGCCGGGCTCGGGGTCCTCGCCGGGGAGGAACCAGAGCGGCACGTGGTCGGTGAACGCGATCTCGTCGAGCCCCCGCGAGATCGCCCGGAGGACGTAATCTCGGGTCGCGCCGCCCGCGTGCCCGCACCGGGCGGTGTGAACGTGGTAATCCGTCGCGCGCATCGCGGCGGAGGGTAGCAGGCCGCCCGGGCACGGCGCGGTGGGAGGAGAGCGGAATGCCGATCCGGATCAACCGTGTCTACACCCGGGGGGGCGACAAGGGCGAGACGAGCCTCGTCGGCGGGCAGCGGATCGCGAAGGACTCGATCCGGATCGAAAGCTACGGCACCGTCGACGAGCTCAACGCCATCCTCGGCCTGGCCCGCGTCGCGAACCGCGACCTCCCGGGCGCCTCAGACGCCGACCGCGCGCGACTGGATGCGCTCCTCTTCCGCCTCCAGAACGAGCTCTTCAACCTCGGTTCCGACCTCGCGACGCTTCCGGCCGACCGCCACCCGAAGCAGCCCGTCGTCGAGCCCCGGCACGTCGCCGCCCTCGAGGCCGACATCGACGCGCTGAACGAAGGGCTCCCCGAGCTCACGTCCTTCGTCCTCCCGGGCGGCGGCCCCGTCGGCGCCCACCTCCACCAGGCCCGCACCGTCTGTCGCCGCGCCGAGCGCCTCGTCACGACGCTCGCGAGGCAGGAGGCGATCGGCACGCTCGGCCTCGTCTACTTGAACCGCCTCTCCGACCTCCTCTTCGTCCTCTCCCGCTGGGCCGCCCGCGCCCGCTCCGAGCCCGAGACCCTCTGGCGCCCCGAATAGGGGAGGGGGTCAGGTCTACCATCTACACTATACTGGCGGCATGAGCCGCCCTCTTCGCCTCGACCACGCCGGCGCCCTCTGGCACGTCACCTCCCGCGGCAACGAACGCCGCGAGGTCTTCCGCGACGACGCCGACCGGCGCGAGTTGCTGCGCGTCCTCGGCCGGGTCGTCGACCTGTTCGGCTGGCAGCTCCACGCGTGGGTCCTGATGGGGAACCACTACCACCTTCTTCTCGGGACGCCGGAGGCGACGCTCTCACGCGGGATGCGCCAGCTCAACGGCGACTACGCCGGCCACTTCAACCGGCGGCACGGGCGGGACGGGCACGTCTTTCAGGGACGATTCAAGGCGATCCTCGTCCAGCGCGAGGCGCACCTCCTCGAGGTGGCGCGGTACGTCGTCCTGAATCCCGTCCGCGCCGGGCTCGTCGCCTCGGCGGCCGAGTGGCCGTGGAGCAGCTTTCACGCGACTGCGGGTCTCGAGCCGGCGCCCGAGTGGCTCGACACCTCGTTCCTCCTCGAGTATTTCGGCTCCCGGCGCGGCCCGGCCGGCGCGAAGTACCGCGAGTTCATCGAGGCGGGGACGGGCGGCTCGTACGACCCCTGGAGCCAGGTGGTCGGGCAGATCTACCTCGGTAGCGCCTCGTGGGCCGAGTCGGCGCGTGCGGGGCAGTCCGTTTCCGGGAAGGGGCGCGAGGTGCCGCGGCGGCAGCGCGAGCCGGTGACGCCGAAGCCCGAGGAGGTCGTCGCCCGCTTCGAGCAGGCGCTCGGCCTCGGCCTCGAGGAGCTCCGCCAGCGGCCGCGCCTCCTCTCGCGCGAGCGCGCCCTGCTGGCCGCGGCCCTCCGGCGCCACGCGCGGGCCACGCTCCCGGTCATCGCGGAGACGTTCGGGGTCGAGCTCTCGCGCGCGTCGATGCTCGCGCGGCGCGACGGCCTCGACGGGGC
>CAYVPO010000137.1:0-7748 GCA_964453825.1 uncultured Holophagales bacterium | reverse complement strand
CGTGGATCTCGAAGACGGCGAGCGACGCCTTCTTCACCGGCACCTCCGTCTCCTTCCGGCCCGAGACGAGGCGGCCGAAGAGGCGCCCGAGGTGCGGCTCGTGCCCCACGACGAGGACCGTCCGCCACTCCGACGCGGCGAGCTCCTCGAGAAGGAGCTCCGGGTCGGAGCCCGGCAGGAGCGACTCGCTCACGACGGCCTCGCCCTTGAACCGGCAGGCGGACGTCACCGCCTCGGCCGTCTGCCGCGCGCGCAGCAGCGGCGACACGAACACCGCGTCGAAGTCCGGCTCCATCCGCGCGATCGCGCGGGAAACCGCCTTCATCCTCTTCTGCCCCGCGTCGGTAAGGGCCCGGTCGGCGTCGAGCCCGCTCGGAGAGAGGGCCTCCGCCTCGGCGTGACGCAGCAGGTAGAGGAGCATCGAAAAACGCTATCACACGCCTCGCGCGCCCCCGTCCCCCCTTCGGTGCAGAATCGCTTCCCCCGGGATTCCCGCGGGGACCCCCGGATGGGGTCAGGTCTACCATCTACACTCTGCGGCGTCCCTTCGCCGCGCCGAACCGAGGGAGAGATGCCGAACAAGAGCCACTACACCGTCGCCATCATCGGCTCGGGCCCCGCGGGCCTGACCGCCGCCATCTATGCCTCCCGGGCGAGCCTCGAGCCCGTCGTCTTCGAGGGGGTCCAGCCCGGCGGCCAGCTCACCACGACGACCGAGGTGGAGAACTACCCGGGGTTCGAGCACGGGATTCAGGGCCCGGAGCTGATGGACGTCACGCGCAAGCAGGCCGTCCGCTTCGGCACCGAGATCGCGAACGACACCGTCGTCGACGCCGACCTCGCGGCCCGCCCCTTCACGCTCACGCTCGAGAGCGGAGCGAAGGTCACGTGCGACGCCCTCATCGTCGCCTCCGGCGCCTCGGCCAAGTACCTCGGCCTCCCGAGCGAGAAGAAGCTCCAGGGGCACGGCGTCTCGGCCTGCGCCACGTGCGACGGCTTCTTCTTCCGCGGCAAGGAGGTCGCGATCGTCGGCGGCGGCGACACGGCGATGGAGGAAGCGAACTTCCTCACGAAGTTCGCGACGAAGGTCTGGCTCGTCCACCGCCGCCGCGAGTTCCGCGCCTCGAAGATCATGGCGCAGCGCACGCTCGACAATCCGAAGATCGAGGTCGTCTGGGATTCGACGATCACCGAGATCCTCGGCGAGCCCGAGACGGGCGTCTCCGGCATCCGCGTCAAGAACGTCAACACGAGTGACGAGCGCGTCATCCCGGTCCAGGGCTACTTCTCCGCCATCGGCCACGAGCCGAACACGAAGCTCTTCCGCGGCAAGCTCGACATGGACGACGTCGGCTACCTGAAGATCCAGCATCCGACGACCTACACCTCCGTCGAGGGGGTCTTCGCCGCCGGCGACGTCGCGGACCACATCTACCGCCAGGCCATCAGCGCGGCGGGCGAGGGCTGCAAGGCCGCCATCGACGCCGAGCGCTGGCTGGCGGGGAAGTAGGGTAATTCTCTCTGGGGGTCTGGTCTACACTCTACACTCTGCTCGCGAGCAGAGTGTAGAGTGTAGACCAGACCCCCACCCTCTCTTCGCGGGCTTTTGACATTCCGATCGGCCGGGGGTATGTTTGCCGACCCTTTTGACCCGAGGTCGGGGGAGGAATCGATGTACGCCGTCATTCGCACCGGAGGGAAGCAGGTCAGGGTCGCCAAGGGCGACGTCATCCAGATCGAGCGCTTCCACAACAAGTCGTTCACCAAAGGCGATGCGCTCGAGCTGCCCGAGGTCCTGGCCGTTGGCGAGGGGGATACCCTCCGTCTCGGCTCTCCGCTCGTGACCGGCGCCACCGTCCACGGTGTCGTCGTCCGCGAGATGAGGGGCCAGAAGCTCATCGTCTACAAGAAGAAGAAGCGCAAGGGGTACCAGCGGAGCCACGGGCACCGCCAGAACCTCGTCGAAGTCCGGATCGACTCGATCTCGGTCTGAGAGCCTTCCGAGGAAGCTGCTATGGCTCACAAAAAAGGTCAGGGTTCTTCCCGCAACGGCCGCGACTCGAACGCCCAGCGCCTCGGCGTGAAGCGCTTCGCGGGTCAGTGGGTCACGGGCGGCTCGATCCTCGTCCGGCAGCGGGGCACCCCGCTCAAGCCGGGTGAGAACGTCGGCCGCGCCAAGGACGACTCGCTCTTCGCGATGGTCGACGGCGTCGTCGACTTCAAGGACAAGGGCCGCCTCGGCCGCTACGTCAGCGTGACGCCGGGTCCGCAGCCCGGCTCCGAGGCCGCGGCCGCGAGCTGATAACGGGTGGGGCGCCTTCCGGCGCCCCGGACCCGACGCTCCGGTACGGAAGACATGTTCCTCGACGAGGCGTCGATTGAGGTCTCGGCCGGCGACGGCGGCAATGGGTGTGTCGCGTTCCGGCGTGCCAAGGGCGAGCCGCACGGCGGGCCCAACGGCGGTGACGGCGGCGACGGCGGCAGCGTCCGCATCGTTGCCGACGAAGGCCTCAACACCCTCTACCCGTTCCGCTTCAAGAAGAGGTTCGCCGCCGGGCGCGGCCAGCACGGCATGGGCTCGAACTGCACCGGGAAGAAGGGCGGCGACATCGAGATCACCGTCCCCGTCGGCACGGTCATCAAGGACGCCGACTCCGGCGAAGTCCTCGGCGACCTCGCCGAGAACGGCCAGGTCCTCCTCGTGGCCAAGGGCGGCCGCGGCGGCCGCGGCAACCAGCACGTCGCGACCCCCACGCACCGCACGCCGCGCCGCGCCGAGCCCGGCACCGAGGGCGAGCGGCGCGCGCTGGCGCTCGAGCTGAAGCTCCTCGCGGACGTGGCGCTCGTCGGCTTCCCGAACGCCGGCAAGTCGACGCTCATCGCGGCCATCTCCGCAGCGCGCCCGAAGATCGCCGACTACCCGTTCACGACGCTCGTCCCGAACCTCGGCGTCGTCTCGTGGGAGCGCTACAAGACCTTCGTCGCGGCCGACGTCCCCGGCCTCATCGAGGGGGCGAGCGACGGCCACGGCCTCGGCATCCGCTTCCTCCGCCACGTCGAGCGCTCGCGCCTCCTCTGCCACCTCGTCGACGCCGCGGCCCTCGACCCGGAGAGCCCCGAGGACGCCGCCGAGAAGGCCGTCTCGGTCATCGAGGGCGAGCTCGAGGCGTTCGCGCCGGAGCTCGCGGCGCGCGAGCGCGTCCTCTGCGCGAACAAGATCGAGATCGCCTCCGAGGAGCAGGTCGCCGCCGTCCGCGCGGCAGCCTCCCGCCGAGGCCTCCGCTTCTTCGCGATCTCGGGAGCGGCCCACAAGGGCCTCGACCCTCTCGTTTCCTTCCTGGGCGGCCGTCTCGAGGCGATGAGCGTGAAGCCGGCCCCCGTCCTGCCCGTGCCGGCAGGGGAGGCCCCGGATGCTTAGCCGAACCCACCTCCTCGGCGTCTACGGCGGCTCCTTCGACCCGATCCACCTCGGCCACCTCGTTCCCGTCGAGGAGGCGCGCGCGGCGACGGGCCTCGACGAGATCCTCTACGTCCCCGCCTTCGCCCCGCCCCACAAGCCGCAGGGCCCGTCCGCCTCGGCGTTCCACCGCTTCGGGATGTGCGCGGCCGCGCTCGAGGCGTACCCGCACCTCCTCCTCTCCGACTTCGAGGTCTCCCGCGGCGGGACGACCTACACCATCGAGACGCTCCGGCACGTCCGCGCGAACCATCCCGAGAGCGAGGTCTTCCTCGTCCTCGGCTCCGACTCGATGGCCCAGCTGCACACCTGGCGCGAGTGGAAGGAGATCGTCTCCTCCCACCGCATCGTCGTCGTCTACCGCGAAGGGGTCGACTACCCCGACCTGCGCGAGGGGCTCCTGCCCGAGCTCGCCGCGCGCCTCGCCCCGCTCGGCGCGCGGCCGCACGACGAGCTGGCCGACCAGCAGACCATCTTCTGGGCGGGGAACGCGCCGGTTACAATCTCCTCCACGTGGATAAGAAGCGCACTCCCGAGCGTCCAAAGCCTGAGCGAAAGTCTTCCCCCCGCGGTGGAGCGGTACGCGAGGCGGCACCGGCTCTACGTCGCGCCGTGAAGGGCGCGAAGCCCGCCGCGAAGCCGTCCGCAAAGCCTGCCGCGAAGCGTCCCGCCGCAAAGGCCAAGGGCCCGGCCCAGGCGAAGGCCGCCGGCGCGCGGCCCCCGGCTCCGCGGCGCAGGCCGGCGCTCCCGCCCCCTCCCCCTTCCGCCTCTGCCGTCGGCGAGATCCTCTCCGAAGCGATGGCGAAGGGCGGTCACGCGAAGCGGGTCCCCGCGGCCACGGCGGCCGCCGAGAAGGCCCGCCTCGAGCGGAACCGCGAGGCCGACGCGCGCCTCCAGAAGCAGATCCGGCGCGCCGTCCAGGCCCTCCTCGACAAGAAGGCCGAGAAGCTCGTCGTCCTGAACCTCCAGGAGCTCGGCGCCTTCGCCGAGTACTTCGTCCTCGCCTCCGCCACGAACGAGCGACAGGCGCAGGCGATGTCCGACGCGGTCGAAATGGCGATGAAGGCCGAGGGGCGGCGTCCCTTCTCGCACGAGGGCTACAACAAGGGGGCCTGGATCCTCCTCGACTACGGCGAGGTCGTCTTCCACCTCTTCCACGAGGAGGCCCGGCGCTTCTACGGGCTCGAGCGCCTCTGGGGCGACGCACCCGAGGAGACGCAGGCCTTCACCGCCTAGGCGTCGCGGGCCGCGCGGCGTGACGCTCCTCGCCACCCGCCATCGCGGCCTGGCCGCCGACCTCGAGAGGCTCGAGCGGGGCCTCGGCTCCGACGCCACCATCCTCCTCCTCGGCGGCCCGGGCACCGGCAAGGACCGCCTCGCGCGCCTTCTCCACGACCGCTCGCCGCGCGCCGCGGAGCCGTTCGTCCGAATCGACCTCGCAGCCCTCTCCGACGACCTCCTCGAAAGCGAGCTCTTCGGTCACGAGCGCGGCGCCTTCACCGGCGCCGTCGCCGGCAAGGCGGGCCTCCTCGAAGGCGCCGGGCGCGGCACCCTGTACCTCGACCGGATCGACACGCTCTCCCTCCGCGCGCAGGGGAAGCTCCTGCGGCTCCTCGAAGAGCGGCTCCTCCGCCGCGTCGGCGGCACGCGCGAGACGCTCCTCGAGGCCCGCTTCGTCGCCTCCGCCGCCCCCGACCTCCCGCGCCGCGTCCGCTCGGGGGAGTTCCGGGAAGACCTCTGGTACCGGCTCGCCGTCCTCACCGTCCGCCTCCCGCCTCTCGCCGAGCGCCGGGCCGACCTCCTCCCGGCGGCCCGCGCCCTCCTTCGCGCCGCCGGCGGGCCGAAGGCCTTCACACCCGAGGCCGTCGCGGCCCTTCGCGCCCACCCCTTCCGCGGCGGCTTCCGCGAGCTCGAGAACGTCGTCCGGCGCGCCGCGCTCGAAGCCTCGGCCGCGGGCGCCCCCGCCGTCGACGAGCCCCACCTCGGCCTCGTCTCCGCCGCCGAGCCCGAAGCCCTCCTCGAGTCCGCCGCATCCCGCGGCTGGCCTCTGCGGCGCCTCACCGACGCCTACGTCCGCCTCGTCCTCGCGGAGGCCGGCGGCAACGTCGCCGAAGCCGCCCGCCGCCTCGGAATCGCCCGCAAGACCCTCTACGAGCATCTGGGGTCAGGTCTACCATCTACACTCTGCGGCCCCGGCCGCAGAGTGTAGATGGTAGACCTGACCCCACTTCGCCACTCTGTGCTAGAGTCCCGCGATTCCGGAGAGGCCGGCACCCCGGGTTCGGCCCGCCGGACGGGCGCCGCGAGGCGTCCGGGAACGACGGAAGGGGGGGTGTCCCCATGGCGACGAAGAGCGCGTCCGCAGCGAAGAAAGCTCCCGCGAAGAGCGCGGCGAAGGCTCCGGTGAAAGCCCCCGCGAAGGCCCCTGCCCGGCCGGCGGCGAAGCCCGCCTCGAAGGCCGCGCCGAAGGCTGCCGAAAAGGCTCCGAAGGACCCCCTCGAGAAGTACCGCAAGCGCCTCCTCGTCAAGCAGGAGGAGCTCCTCCACGACCTCTCTCGCAATCGGCAGGTCACCAACGAGTCGGTCGACGAGCAGGCGCAGGACATGGTCGACCGGGCCACCTCGGCCTACACGCGCGAGTTCGCCTTCTCCCTCTCCGAGTCCGACCGCCGCACCCTCCTCCTGATCGACCAGGCGCTCCTCCGCCTCGACCAGGGCACCTACGGCACCTGCGTCCACTGCCAGGGGCACGTCCAGGAGAAGCGCCTCGAGGCGGTCCCGTGGGCGCGGCACTGCCTCGAGTGCCAGGAGCTGCAGGACAAGGGCCTGCTCTGAGCCGGGCGAGCCTCCCCGTGCGCGGCGACCCGTTCGGCTCCCTGGCGCCGCTCCTCACGGCGGTCGCCGCGACGCCGCTCCCCCCGGTCCTCGTGGTCCTCGGAGACGACGAGTGGTTCGTCGCCGAGGCCGGGCGACGCCTCGGCAAGGCGTTCCGCGCCGCATTCCCCGACGGCGAGGTCTCCGAGTACGACGGCACCGGCAACGGCGTGCGGGAGGCGATCGCCGACGCGGCCACGATCGCCCTCTTCGCCACGAACCGCCTCGTCACCCTCGACGTCACCGACCTCCTCCGGACGAAAAAGCTCTCGGCCGACGAGATCGACGCCCTCCTCGACGACGCCGCCGAGGCCGGCCTCGGCGCCCCGCCCGGCGCTCCGTCCGAGCCGCGCGTCCTCGAGCGCCTCGCGCGCAAGGCCCGCGCCCTCGCCCGCGAGACGGGAGCCTGGGTCGAGGGAGAACCCGCCGAGAGCGCCCGCAAGCTCACGGGGCGCGTCAAGCGCTCCGACCGCGCTCCCGAGCTCGCCCGCCTCCTCGACTGGCCCGTCGACGACGGCGAGGCCGCCGAGACCGCCCTCGGGCGCCTCCTCGAGTACGTCACCCGCGCCGGCCCCGGCGACAACGTCCTCCTCCTCACCGCCGTTTCGCCCGACCCCGAGCACGCCGTCCTCTCCCAGCTCGCGCGCGCCCCGCGAGCGGCGCTCCTCGCGCGCGACGACGCCGCGCGCCGCGAGCGTCTCCACGCCCTTGGCCTCGAGCGCGTCCTCGAGAGGGGGAAGACCGCCGAGCCCGACGTCTTCGAGACGCTCACCGAGCGAGGCCGCCTTTCGGCGCGCGCCTTCCTCTCCGAGCTCGACCGCCTCGTCGACACCGCCGTCGGCAGCCGCGTCACCTCCGAGGCCGCCGCGCGCCTCGTCGTCGACGAGCGGAAGGAGTACGGCTCCGACTTCGTCGAGGCCGTCGCCCGGCGCCGCTTCCTCGAGGCCCTCCGCATCGCCGAGCGCCTCCTCGCCGCCGACGACTTCACCGCCTTTCGCCCCTTCGGCAAGGACGGCCCCGCAGCCCCGGCGAAGAAGGGGCCGAAGGGCGAGGCCGCCTTCTTCCCTCTCCTCGGCCTCCTCGGCGCCGAGCTCCGGCGGATGCTCGCCCTGAAGGCCGCGCTCGCCGAGCCGGGCGCCGAACCCGGCCCGCGCCGGGCCGACTACCGGGCCTTCGTCGACCGCCTCCTCCCGCGCCTCAAGGCCGCCCGCGCGGGCGCCGCCCCGATCCCCCTCGACGGCCACCCCTTCGTTCTCCACAAGGCCTACCTCGCCTCGTTCGACTGGCCCCTCGACGACCTCGCCGACGCCCTCGCCGGCCTCGCCGACGTCGACCGCGGCGTCAAGACCGGCCTCGGCTCCGGCCCCGAGCTCCTCCAGACCTGGCTCCTCCTCCGTGAGAGGGGTCAGGTCTACCA
>CAYVPO010000136.1:0-9855 GCA_964453825.1 uncultured Holophagales bacterium | reverse complement strand
CCGAACGAGGTCCTCGTCTTCTCCGGCGGCAAGTCGACCGTCGAGGGGCGCCCCGTCGGCTACCGGATCGTCAAGGGGGGCAGCTCCCTCCGTACCCCGCTCCTCGAGCGGGTCGACCGGATGGACATCACGAACATGACCGTCGACGTCGCCGTGAGCAACGCCTACTCCAAGGGCGGCATCCCGCTCACGATCGCGGGCGTCGCGAACCTCAAGGTCGCCGGCCACCAGCCGCTCCTGAACAACGCCCTCGAGCGGCTCCTCGGCAGGGGGCGCCCCCAGATCATCCAGGTCGCCAAGGACACGCTCGAAGGGAACCTCCGCGGCGTCCTCTCGCAGCTCACCCCCGAGGAGGTCAACCAGGACAAGCTCCGCTTCGCCGAGAAGCTCCTCGAGGAGGCCGAGCACGACCTTTCCCGCCTCGGTCTCGTCCTCGACGTCCTGAAGATCCAGAACGTCGCCGACGACGTCGGCTATCTCAACTCCCTCGGCCGCAAGCAGACCGCCGCGCTCGACAAGAGCGCCCGCGTCGCCGAGGCGCAGGCCCACGCCGAAGCCTCCGTCCGCGAGGCCGAGAACAACCTCTCGGCCCGCCTCGCCCTCGTCGACGCCGAGGGGGCGATCGCCCAGGCCGAGGCCGAGAAGCGGATCACCCAGTGCGTGACGGGCCAGGAGGCGATGATCGCCGAGGAGGTCGGCAAGGTGACCGCCGCGATCGCGAAGGCCGAGGCGGAGCTGAAGGTCCAGAAGGCGCGCCTCGAGCAGGTCCGTCTCAAGCTCGAGGCCGACGTCGTCGCCCCCGCTCGCGCCGACATGGAGAAGAAGCAGGCCGAGGCGCGCGGCCGGGCCGCGAAGATCGTCGAGGACGGCCGGGCGACCGCCGCGGTCCTCACGCAGATGATCGAGACGTGGAAGGCCGCCGGCCCGAACGCCCGCGACATCTTCCTCATGCAGAAGCTCCAGAGCGTCATGTCCTCCCTCGTCGAGACGATCCAGAGCGTCAAGGTCGACCGCGTCGCCTACCTCCCCGCCTCCGCGAAGGTCGCGCAGGGCGTCCAGCTCGTCGAGCAGGTCAAGGCCGCGTTCGGCGTCGACCTCGCCAAGGTCGTCGGGAGGCTCGGGGCGCCGGAGGAGGGAATGCCGGCGCCGAAGGGCTGACGGACTGCGGGGAGGGGCGAGCCCGAGCTTCTCTCCCTCGCTTCGGGGAAACGCCTCTCGCTCGGAGGGCGCAGTGGAGGCGGCGACACGCCGCCTCCACTGCGCCGAGATCACTTGGTAAGAGCCGGGTAGATCTGGTAGGGGTTCACGCCCGGGCCCGCGTCATCGAAGATCGTCGAGATGTAGGCGAGGAACGGCTGGTCGGCGGTGATCGTGAACCAGAGGTTCTCCTCGTGCGGATCGCAGTCCACCGGAATCGGAGGCACATAGAACGAGTTGACCTGCGTCACCGTCTCCGGCCCGAGGCCGTAAGTCGCCGTGAAAACGACCGTCGGGGGGTCGAAGACGCTCCGATAACCCTTCACGACGAAGGTGGCGGGCGCCTTCCCACCGTTGAACAGGGTGAGATTGAGCCGCCTCACATACTTCTGGTCCTTGACGTTCGAGCAGATCTGCGCCCCGCCCGCGTTGAACGGCATGACGTCGCCGCAGGCGGCGATCGTCCCGGCCAGATGCAGCCCTTCGAAAACGGGAAGAGGAACTCGCCCCTGGGAGAGCTCACCGGTCGCCGGGACCGGGAAACACCCGGCTCCGACCAGGTAGCTGCGCTCGAGCGTGTTCCTGACGGCGACCCCGTCCTCGACGCGGAGTTCCGCGATGGCTACACAGCCCGTCTCAGGCGAATCGCACGACCCTGCGCTCATCAAGCCGGCCTTTCCGGAAGCCAGGACATCGCCCTCCCCGGCGGGAAAGCCCTCGTGCCTGACACCGTCCTGGTCGTACCACGCGACCAGCGCCGCAAACCGAGGTTCGCTGGCGAGATTGAAGACCATGACGTGGCTCGCGAGGCGGAAAGACCAGCCCTCCCCGTCACCTCCAAACGGCGAGGCGGTGGGCCGGGTAATCCTGACCGTCGGAACGTAGACCGACCTTTCCGCGGCCGAGGCTGGGTACATGACGAGCGAGAGGACGCAGCAGAGCAGTACAAAGCGGATCCTACTCACGGGCGTTCACCACGAAGAGGGCGAAGTCCTGACGGAGCGTAGAGCCCGTCGGTTCGATTCCGTCGCCCCGGATCATGCCGACGGAGACCTTCACCGTCAGCGCAGAGATGTTGTTCTGGGAGATCTGCGCGGGACTGATGTCGACCCGCTCCACATTGTTCTTCGAGTCGGGGGTCCACGACGACGGACGATTGAGTGAGTAGCCCTGCCGGGACGTCTCGCACGGATCGTAATAGTACTTGTTCCCGATGAAGAAGGATGGTGGTGTCGTGCCGTTTCCAACGACCTCGAGATTCAGGTCGTTGACGAGGTTCTCGAGCGTCGCGACCTTCGTGTCCCCCGCACGGTCCGTCCAGACGAGCGCGATCGACACCGTCTTCGTGGGATCGACGACGGTCAGCTGCTTCGTCCAAGGCGTCAACGTACTGGGCGTGAGCAGGGAGTCGTCCGGGATCTCCGGGTCAAACTGGTCCTTGTAGTAGTAGGTGCTCGCGGCCCTGAAGAGCCGGTCGAGCGCCGCTCCGCCCCACCCCTGGTACTTGTCCGGGGCCGGCTTCACGTCGCTCGAGGCGCAGTTCGTGCTGCTGCGGAGGTTCGTAGCCGAAGCGATAAGGGCGGCCTTTACGAGGGCTGGTGAGGGCTTCTTCGACCCCTGGACTGTCAACCATTCATCGACGAGCGCCGCAGCTCCGGTGACGACGGGCGCCGAGAAGCTCGTTCCGTAGTCCCAGGCGAACTCGGAGCTCCCTGTGAGATCGAAGGTGCACTGCGAGTTGAAGTTGCACGCGTCGTTCCGCAAGGCGCTTCGTCTGCCGTAGACCCGAGTTCCCGGTGCAACAAGATCCGGCTTGAGGCGGAGGTTCGGATAGCCGATTCTGCTGAAGTCCTCGATCCTCCGCGCGTCCACCGCATGATCGCACTGGTTGTAGGTGCACGAGGGGCAGTAAAGACAGCTCGTGCAGCCCTCGCCCACAACGAACGATTCCTGGTTCAGACCGCTGGTCGCCCCTACCGTGATGACGTTCTTGGCATTACCGGGCGCCGTGACGACCCGTTGCGTTGTGTCGGGGCTCCCATTCGGCGTTCGCTGAGGGTAGTTGCCCGCCGAGACGACATGAAGCGAAGGCTCCGAGTCTCCGTACCGCAAGCCGGCAGCGCCGAAGGAGAAGTCAACCGAACTGAGCGTGCGGGTGGCGTTGTCGAGGAGTATCGCCTTCTCGTTGTAGAGCGTCGCATCCGCCCCACCCGGGTTATCGGGTCTGTCGTTCCAGCTGTGATTGAAGAGCCGGACGCCTGGGCTGACCACCTCCTGGTCGGGGAGCGGGAGCTCGCCGCTACTGCCCAGTTCGACGAGAGAGTAGGGCAGGCCGATGGCGGGGTTCCCAAGCCACTGGTAGTCGATGTATCGAGCCGTGCCCGTGCCGCAACCCTTCTGCGCATCCGCCATGTACCGGCTCATCGCGACCTTGGCGCCGGAGGCGACGCCCTGCGTAAGTGCCCAGCCGGCGGAGTCGCGTCCTGGATCTCCGGTCGTGAGCCCGGCCGCTATGGAAGTGACGAGTGTCCCGTGGCCGTGTAGATCGTCACCTCGACGATTCAGGTTGCTGTGGTCGTCGCTGGTATCGACGGAGAAGACCAGTCTGCATCCGGATGCCGACGTCAGGTGGGGAGGGCAGGACTCCGTTCCATCGGTTCGAGCGAACAGTCCGTCGTCCACTCCGGTATCGAGGAAGCCGATCGTCTGATTCTGAGGAAAGACGCCGATGCCCCCGAGCGAAGCGAGGAAGCCATCCCAATGATAGGTCCCTTGGATGGGGTTGCTGCCGAGAGAGCTCGCCGTGGGCCATGCTGTTCCTGGTGTCCGCCAGGTCCCGGAGACGATCTTGGTGGCGCGCTCGTCGGATGGGCCGACCATCGTCGTACGGTAGGCGGCCGTCACTTCCGGAAGACGGCTGAGTGCTCGGATCTGCGACAACGTCAGCTCGGCCGTGAACGCGGTCTGGGAGCCGGTGGTGTAGACCCTAGTTGGCTCTGCTCCAGTGAGTTCCCGGAGCCTCTCGGCGATGAAGGGCGCCATGACCTCGACGGCCACGATGACAGCCGACGTAGGATGATCAGGCCCTTCCGATGGCTCGGCTTGGAGCCCGAAGCGTCGAGCTCCGGGTGGGATGTCCGCGACGCGGTAGATGTATGCCTTCGACTTCGCGAGGTTGTCGACGGCGGACCGGAGCCCGTACACGCCGTAGCCCATCGGCGGAAGGGGTTCCAGGACCGAGAGGCCCGCGTTCCGGATTTCCTCGAGCCACCGGGGTTCCGGGTAGCCCTTGAAGACGACGACGAACTGGCCGATCGCGCCCGAGTCGGCGGTCTCGCGCGCTCCCTCGAAGTCCGTCTCGAATCGGCCGAGTTCGGCGTCGTAGGTGCCCTTCTGGAAATAGACCTTGCGAGCATCCGGGAGTGGCGTCAGGACGGCGAGTGGGTTCGAGCGGATCGGGCCGAGGCTGGCGAAATCCACGTCGGAGGTCGTAGAGAGCACGCAGGCTCCCGCCATGCAGAACGCTTCGCCCCTGAAGTCCTTTCCGAGGAGTCCCTTCGGCGTCGTCCCCTTGGCGGCAGTCGGCGAGATCCGGAGCTCCCATACCTCAGCCTGCGCTTGGCTCGCGGCAGCGAGCATGAGAGCGAGAACCAGCGGCAGATGTTTCGGGCTTCGTTTCAAGTGCGAGTCCTTTCTGAGAACGGATTGCGGCCCTAGTCTTCGAAGCCGAACCGACTCTATCCATGGCCCCGCGAGCCCTGCCGAATTGATACAGCTCCGGCGAGATCCGCTCGAATTGATGTGGATACATCAGTCGCCCCGCGCAATGACAACGGCCTCTCGCAACGGGCACGAGGATGAGAACGCTCGAGGAGCGCACCGTCGAACCATGACCGTCGACGTCGCCGTGAGCAACGCCTACTCCAAGGGGGGCATCCCGCTCACGATCGCCGGCGTCGCGAACCTCAAGGTGGCCGGCCACCGGCCCCTCCTCGCCAACGCCCTCGAGCGCCTCCTCGGCCCGGGGCGCCCCCAGATCATCCAGGTCGCCAAGGCCACGCTCGAGAGGAACCTCCGCGGCGTCCTTTCCCGGCTCACCCCCGAGCAGGTCAAGGCCGCGTTCGGCGTCGACCTCGCCAAGGTCGTCGGGAGGCTCGGGGCGCCGGAGGAGAAGGGCTAGGGTCCTTCTCCCAGGAGCCTCCGGCCCAGCTCCTGCAGCCACCGCCCCGCCGGGGTCTCGTCCCCGGCGTGGGCGGCGGCGCTCGGGGCCGCGAGGAGCCGCCGGACCTCGTCGCCGGGCGAATCCAGCTCCGCGAGGACCTCGCGGAGCGTCGCGTGCTCGTGCGAGACGCCGCGCGCGGCCTGCCAGGCGTTCACGCGCCGCTCGAAGTCGGGGTCGCCGGGGTAGGGCTGCTCCAGGGCGTTCGGGACGCCGAGAGCGTTGATCGCCGCGACGACGAGCGCCTTTCGGGCGCCGTAGTGGAGGCCGGCGAGGCGCTCGGGCAACAGGGGCTCTCCGAGGAGGATGTCCTGGCGGCTCATGCCGAGCGGGAACTCGAGGCGCTTCTCGAGCGGCTCGGCCGGCAGCCCCCCGACGAACCTCACCGGGACGATCGGGGCGCCGACCGCGAGCGCCATGTCGACGAACGCGCCGCTCATCTTCTCGACCGGCTTGCGGCAGGTCAGAGACCTTGTCCCCTCCACGTGGACCATGACCGACCGGCCCGGCCCCTTCATCTCGGCGGCGAGCTCGCCGATGACGCGGGGGAGGCTCGCCTTGTCCTCGCGGTCGAAGAAGGTCATGAGGCGCGGGTCGGCCACGCCCGGGTAGGCGAAGGAGTGCGCGATGAGCTTTCCGAGCCAGGTCTGCCTGTGCTCGATCTTCGCGAGCGTGACGGTCGGGACCTCGTTCAGCGCCGACGCGATGATCGAGAAGAGGAGCGACTCGACGCCCGTCTGGTGGTTCGCGAGGTAGAGGACGCTCCGGCCGCGGAGCGCCGCGTACGCCGCCGGGTCTCCGACGACGACGCGCCCGACGAAGCGGCCGACGAGGCCGTAGTAGAGGTCCTCCACGGGCCACGGTCCGCGGTCGAACCAGCGCGTCCAGAACCGGCGGACGGGCGTCAGGTCGAGCCTTCCCCGGCCGTCGCCCGAGACGCGCACCTCGCCGCCCGCCCGCTCGACGGCGAGGTCGAAGCGGGTGAGCGGGAGCTGCGCGAAGACCCGCCCGGGGTGGAGCGCGTGCGCGGCGGCCGCGTGCTCGGCGCGGGCGATCTCCTCCGTGTCGCGGGCGCCGTAGAGGGCCGCGACGGTGCCGGGCAGCCAGTCCGTCGCCGCGACGTCTTCGTCTGAAAGGACCGTCACTCCGGCTTCGACCCGGGAGAGGCGCAGCCCCTCGACGGGCGCCCGATCCCGCAGGAACGCGCGGCGCGCGGCCGGATCGGCCGAGCCAAGCGGACCCTTCGGAAAGCACGACTCGACGAGGCGGAGCTGGCACCAGACGCCGTCCGGCCCGACGAGCTGGATGCAGAAGACCGGGTAGTCGGGGCTGCCGAGGAACGGCTGCTGGCGGACCTCGCACCGGACCGTCCCGGTCGTCGGCGTCGGGCCGAAGAAGTCGATTTCCGGGATGAACGCAGGGAAGGCGACCTTGCCCGGGTCGGAGGCCTCGTTCCAGGTGTGGAGCTCGGCGTGCGGGATGCCGTGCGTCGCCCCGTCGAGGAGGCCGGGGTTGAGGAGCCCGACGGGCACGCCGCTCTCGGCGCGCAGCGTGCTGGAGGACTCGCCCCGACCCATGACGAGGCGCTCGGCGACCTGGAACGCAGGACCGTGAAACAGCTCGCCCGTCTCGTACGGGAGCGGAACGACCGCGCCGTGAGCCTCGGGAAGCGGCTCGGGGCGGGGCGCGTACTCCCCGCGTACGACGCGCGCCCGCGCGACTTCCTTCTCCCCCTCCGGCGTCGGCGCGAGGAGCCGGACGAGCCCGCCCGACTCCTCGGTGCGGAGGCGCCTCGGTGCGTCCACGAGGAACCAGCCGGCCACGCGCACGTCGCGCAGGCCGGTCACGGGGCCGTCGCCCGTGGAGCCCCGCGCGAGGAGGTCGACCAGGCTCATCATCGGGAGCGCCGGCACGGTCCAGGTCGGGCGGTGATCGAGGAGCCAGCGGTCCCGCTCCAGGTCGAGGACGAGATCTGTCGTCCCCGGCCCGTCCGCCGGCCGGCCCGGGACGATCCGCATGCCGAGGTTCGTCGCCTCGTAGATCCGCTGGCCGTCGGCCCAGAGGCTCGCCTCGCAGGTCGCCCAGGCGCCCCGCTCATCGCGCCCCTTCGCCGTGATCTCGATCGTCGTGTGGACGGTCCGGTGGTGCGGGAGGACCTGGCCGCGGTATTTCCACGTCAGGTCCGCACCGGTGGCCAGGCTTTCGAAGCGGGGCGCGACGATCCCCTCGTCCATTCCCGCCTCGAGCATGAAGAGCTGCAGCGCCTGGATCATCGCCTCGATCCCGAGGGAGCCGGGCTGCACCGGGTCCTGGAAGAAGTGGGCCTTGAAGAACCACTCGCCCGCGTCCACGTCCTTGACCGCGCGCATCTGTCCGAGGCCCGCCTTCCCCGCCGCGGGCCAGAGGCCGTCGACGCTGTCGAGCATCAGGAGCATCGGACCCGCGAGCCGCGGCCGGCGCGGGTCGAAGAAGGCGGCGGGCCGCGTCGTCAGGTCGACGAGGACGTTCCCCGGCCGCTCCAGCAGCTCGCGCTGCGCGTCGGGGACCGGGAGCCCGGCCTGGCTCGCGAGCGCGGCCGGCGGGAAGAAGCCGAAGACGGTCTTCATCTCGTAGACCGGCCGCTCCCCCACGGAGCAGGTTACCTCGAACGACACGATGATCATCGTCCCGGTCTTCGAGACGCCGTTCAGCTTCACGCGCGTCGTGAGCGTGCCGGAGTCGGGGAAGACCTCGCCGAGGAGTCGTCCGGTCCCGTCGAGGTTGCGGAAGCCGAGCTCCTCGTCGACGCTCAGCGCCGAGCCGACGTAGCTCGAGAGCCAGCCGCACGGCTGGAGCGCCGCCTCGAGGAGGACGGCGAACGGCATCGTCCGCGCGCCGTTCTCGTCGAAGTACCAGGCGTCGGCGGGGACGTCGTATTCGACCGTCGTCGTCGCGCCCGCCTTCATGACGCCGATCGCGCCGTCGACCTCCGTCACACGGCTCATGAAGAGGTAGGGCGGCCCCGGGAGGCGGGCGACGCGCGTCGGCCCGTCGAAGCGGGCGTAGATCGGGCCGAAGGCCTTCGACGGCTTTCCCCAGGCGCAGGCGAGGAGGCTCGTTCGGTCGAAGCGGAAGCCGTCGACTTCGGCCGCGGGCCGCGGGTCGGCCGCCGCCTCGGCGAGAAGCGCCGGCATCGCCTCGAGCGGCCAGTCGGGGACGAGCTCGATCGCGACGCGACGCGCGTGGAACGCCTTCAGGCCGTCGACCGTGCAGAGGAGGTCGGCGAAGAGCGTCGGCGTCGGACCGCCGACGACCTCCTCGACGAAGACCTCCGTGACGAGGCGGCGCGACGAGGGCGTGACCTGTCCGCGGCACTGGAGCTGGTACGGCAGCTCGGCGACGGGCCGGAACCGCCAGCCGTCCCGCGGCAGCGTGAAGCCGAGCGAGGCGAGGTAGAACGACATCGCCTGCAGGCAGCCGTCGAACATGAGCGTCCCGGGCATGCACGGGTCGTTCTTGAAATGGCCGTCGAAGAACCAGAGATCGGGCGAAACGTCCAGCTCGGCGCGGAGGTAGCCGCGGCCCCACGGCCCGCCCGAGGGGTCCAGCTCCGTGACCCGGTCCTGGAGAAGCATCCGCCCTTCCGGAATGCGCGGGCTGCGCGTGTGCGTCTTCGCGATCTCGAAGCCCGGGCCGAAACAGGCGAACGCGTCGCCGCGGGCAAAGGCCTCGAGCTCCTCCCTCTCGAAACGATTCTTCGTGCAACGGACGGCGGGCGGCGCGAGGCGCGGCTCGGGGACGATCGCCTGCTCCTCCGGGCTCCAGAGGCAGCCGGCCGACTCCGCCAGCTCCGCGTCCGTGAAGAAGCCCGCCTGTCCCTTGCGGACCGTCAGCTGCGGCCGGTCGCCGTTCGTGCAGTCGTAGTGGAAGAACATGAGCCGGACGGGGCCCTGCGCCGCGTGACCGTCGAGGTGGATCCCGAAGCGGAGCGTGTCGCCGGCCCGCGGCAGGTCGCCGTGCCACGTCAGCTCGCAGCCGAGGAGGCGGTAGACCCGCTCGCCCCTGTTCAGGAGGTCGACCCCGAGGTACGAGATCAGCATCAGGTCGGCCTGGCCCGCCTCGATCATCAGGCCCGGCGGCATGTACCCCTGGTGGAGGTACCAGGAATCCCACGTCACGTCGGTCTCGGTCCAGATCGTCCCCTTCCCCATGCTCGCGGCCTCGGCCGAGAGGCCGACGACGCGGTCCGCGAGGAGGAGCGGCGGGAGCGGCATCCGCACCTGCCGGTCGTAGCGGTCCTGCGCGGCGAACTGCGACCCGAAGATCTCGGAGATCCGGCCACCGGCGTGGACCTCGAGCTGGCGGCGGTCGAAGCGGGGACCGACGGGGTCGCCCTGGCGGCGGGGCGTCGAGACCGGAGCGGGGACCACCGCGACCGGCGACGGAAGCGCCGCGACGGG
>CAYVPO010000135.1:7873-10071 GCA_964453825.1 uncultured Holophagales bacterium | reverse complement strand
GTCGACGCGAAGGACTGGGCCGACACCCGCTTCCTCGGCGCCCTCGCCTCCGCCTACCAGACGCAGAAGGTCGAGGAGCCGAAGGTCGCCGCGAAGGCGCCGTCGGCCACCGACCGGGCGATCATCAACAAGCAGATCCAGATCCACTTCACGCCGAACAGCGACGAGATCATGCCGGGCTCGTTCTTCGTCCTCGACGCCCTCGGCGAGACGATGACCTCGTTCGGGAACACCTACCTCCGCGTGGAGGGGAACACCGACGCGACCGGCAAGGCGTCCTCGAACATGCTCCTTTCCGAGCGGCGCGCCCTCGCCGTGAAGAACTACGTCCTGACGAACTTCCCGAACATCGAGCCGGCCCGCTTCCAGACGATCGGCCGCGGCTCGGCGAACCCGGTCGCCGACAACACGACCGAGGCCGGGCGCCAGCTGAACCGCCGGACCGACATCAAGGTCGTCCTGGCGACGAACTGAAATGATCGCGGGGGGGGCTCGATCCCCCCGCGCCCCCCACCAGAGACCGAGAGAGGGATCGGGTAGCACGGGAGGCGCGGCGTCGCGCCTCCCGCGCGGAGAGACGAGGCAGGAGGAACATGTCTTGAGCAACCGAGGACTCTTCGCGCTCCGGGCGCCGCTCCCGAAGAAAACGGCGCTCGTCCTCGGCCTCGTCATGCCGGCGCTCGTCCTGGCCGTCTGGTGCGTCCTGAGCTACGGGGGCCTCGCCCCGGCCGACTTCCTCCCCTCGCCGACGGAGGTCGTCCGCGGGACGCTGCAGCTCTTCCTGCAGCACGACCTCTGGAGGGCGATCCTCGTCTCCACCCGCCGGATCGCGCTCGCGTTCCTCATCGCCTCGGCGGTCGCGCTCCCCCTCGGCGTCCTCATGGGGTCCTTCACCCCGGTGAACCGCCTCTTCGAGCCGATCGTGGCGCCGCTCCGCTACATGCCGATCTCGGCCTTCATCCCACTCCTCATCCTCTGGTTCGGGATCTACGAGAAGCAGAAGATCGCGTTCCTCTTCCTCGGCGTCTTCGTCTACCTCCTCCCCGTCGTCGTCACGGCGATCCGGGCGGTGCCGGAGGAGTACGTCCAGACGGCGATGACGCTCGGCGCGACGCGCGGGCAGGTGATCCGGACGGTCCTTCTGCCGGCCGCCGCGCCCGAGATCTTCGACTCTTTCCGCGTCATGAACGCGATCTCCTGGACCTACGTCATCCTCGCCGAGGCGGTGAACCCCGAGCACGGCCTCGGCTACATGGTCGAGCTCGCGCGGACCCACCAGAAGGCGTCCTGGTCCTTCGCGGGCCTCCTCGTCATCGGGGGCATCGGCCTCCTGACCGACTTCCTCATCTCGACCCTCTCGCGCCTCCTCTTCCGGTGGCGGGAGGTGAACTCGTGAGCGCCGCCGTCCCGGGCGCCCCGCGCCTGTCGGTGAAGGACCTCTCCGTCACGTACATCGGGCGGGGGGGAGAGAAGACCGAGGCGGTGCGGGACGTCTCGTTCGACATCCTCGACAAGCCCGGCCACGGCGAGATCGTCGTCTTCCTCGGCCCGTCGGGGTGCGGCAAGTCGACGATCCTGAAGGCCGTCGCCGGCCTCCTGCCGCCGACGAAGGGGGAGGTCCTCCTCGACGGCCAGCCGATCGGCGGCCCCTCGCAGGACCGCGGCATGGTCTTCCAGGCCTACACGTCGTTCGGCTGGCTGACGGTCCAGGAGAACGTGGAGTACGGCCTGAAGCTCCGGGGCGTCGACGCGAAGGAGCGCGGCGACCGGGCGCGCGAGGTGCTGAAGGAGGTCGGCCTCCTCGACTTCGCGAAGCGCTTTCCGAAGGACCTCTCGGGCGGCATGAAGCAGCGCGTCGCCATCGCCCGGACGCTCGTGAACAAGCCGCGCGTCGTCCTGATGGACGAGCCGTTCGGCGCCCTCGACCCGATGACGCGCTGGGGAATGCAGGGGCTCCTCCTCGACGTCTCGAGGATCGAGGACAACACGATCCTCTTCGTCACGCACGACGTGTCGGAGGCCGTCTACCTCGCCGACACCTGCTACGTCCTCTCCTCCCGCCCGGCGAGGATCCTCCACCGGGTCGACGTCCCGAACTTCGCGGAGCGCGACGTCCACCTCAAGTCGACGGACGAGTTCCGGGCGATCGAGAAGAAGCTCCTCGACATGCTCTACGCCCCGCAGCCGGGGGCGTAGGC
>CAYVPO010000135.1:0-7773 GCA_964453825.1 uncultured Holophagales bacterium | reverse complement strand
TTCAGCAAGCTCCGGAAGGCCATCGAGGCCGAAGAGCGGCGCAAGCGGATCGCGGGGCTTCCGGACCACGACCGCGAGCGCGTCGAGGGGCTCGTGACTCGCCGGGAGGAGATCGAGAGCCTCGCCGCGCAGAACCCGACGTTCACGGGCGAGCTCCTCCGGAGCGAGCTCGTCAAGACCGACCGCCTCGTCGACGCGTTCGTCGAGATGGCGCTCACCTGCGCCCGCTACCGCTCCTACCTCGACTCCGTCGACGCCCGCGCTCTCGAGCGCGACGTAGACCGCTACGCGGCCGAGGTCCGCCGGGGAGACCCGGAGGACCAGCGGACCGAGATCTCCCAGAAGAACCTCGCGATCGTCGTGAAGCGGCAGGAGCGGATGCGGGAGATCGAGCACTACCTCGCGGTCGCCCGCGGTCAGCTCGACCTGATCGAGAACACGTTCCAGCTCATCGCCGACCAGATCGTCACGATGCAGTCGCCGAAGGAGCTCTCGGGCCAGCTCGACGAGCTCCTCGAAGGGGTCGAGGCGATCAAGCAGTCGGCCCGCGACACCGAGGCGATGCTCGAGGCCTCCGGCCTCGGCAACCCCTGAGCGCGAATCCCTCCCGGAAGGAGCCCCAGATGGCCGACGTCCGCATCCTCCCCCCCTGGGCCGAGGACCTCCGCCGCCGCTACCTGCGGAACGAGGCGGTCCTCTTCGTCCTCCACGGGAACGTCCACGACCTCGTTCTCGTCGACGGCGCGCTGAAGCCGCTGACCGAGTTCCTCACGGACGTCTTCTGGAAGGACGTGCGGGACACGATCGCCGTCTACAACCTGGCGACGGGGGTCCGCTTCGCGAAGAAGGCGAAGGAGGCCGAGGCGCAGGCCGAGCTGATGCGCGAGGCGCCGCGGGAGAAGGCGCTCGCCGGCCTCGAGAGGCTCCTCGTCACGTCGCGAAAGGTCGGCGTCGTCGTCGAGTACGCAGAGACGATCGCCCCGGCCGGCGACCCGTCGTTCCAGGGGGACCTCGACCGCGCCTCCATCGTCACGCTCCACCGCTGGTCGTTCCTCCCGCAGATCGAGAAGCAGGACAACGTCGTCCTCCTCGTCGCCGAGAACCTCGCCGAGCTCTCCCCGAAGCTCGTCTCGAACCCGAAGGTGGCCGTCGTCGACGTCCCGATGCCCGACCGCGAGACGCGCCGCGCCGCCGCGCGGATCGTCGATGCCCGCCTCTCCGAGAAGGAAGCCGAGCGCTACGCGGACCTGACGGCGGGCCTCAAGCTCCTCCAGATCGAGGCGATCCTCGCGCCGCCGCCTCCCGCCGAAGAGGACCGCACGGAGCGCGAGGCGTTCATCGCGGGCCTCCTCGGCACCGCGGCCGACGCTGCGGAGCGAGCGAAGAAGCTCTCGCAGCTGACGGCGGGGCTGACGCGCGACGAGATCCGCGCCCTCCTCGCCCCCGGAGCCGCCGACCCGGCCATCGCGGCCGCGGCGGACGCCGCCGAAAGGGCCCGCAAGGAGGTCGACCGCCTCATCTCGCGGAGGAAGCGCGAGATCCTCGAGCGGGAGTGCTTCGGCCTCGTCGAGTTCGTCGAGCCGCAGCACGACTTCTCCGTCGTCGGCGGCATGGAGGAGGTGAAGAAGGACCTCCTCGTCCTGGCGGACAACATCCGCGAGGGGCGGCGGAGCCGCGTCCCGATGGGAATGCTCTTCACCGGCCCGATGGGGACGGGCAAGACGTTCGTCGCCGAGGCCTTCGCCAAGGAGTGCGGCCTCCCGACGATCAAGCTGAAGAACTTCCGGTCGAAGTGGGTCGGGGCGACGGAAGGGAACCTCGAACGGATCCTGACCGTCATCAAGGCGATCGGGCAGGTCGTCGTCATCATCGACGAGGGAGACCGGGCCTTCGGAAACACGGACGGGGAAGGAGACGGGGGGACCTCGAGCCGCGTCATCGCGCGGATCAAGGAGTTCATGTCCGACACCTCGAACCGGGGCCGGATCCTCTTCCTCGTCATGACGAACCGCCCCGACAAGCTGGACGTCGACCTGAAGCGCGCCGGGCGGCTCGACCGGAAGATCCCGTTCCTCTACTCGCAGGAGCCCGAGACGGTCGAGGCGGTCGCGAAGGCCCTCGTGAAGAAGAACAAGCTGAAGAGCGACGTCGACTTCGCGACGATCCGGGACACCTTTTCGGCGAAGCTCGTCGGCTACAGCAACGCCGACGTCGAGGCCGTCGTCCTGATGGCGAACGACGACGCGGCCCGCGAGGCGGGGGGCGACGCTCCGGTGACGGCCGCTCACTTCGAGAAGGCCGCGAGCGACTACTTCCCCTCCCGCGACGCCGAGCTCCTCGAGTACATGGAGCTCCTCGCCGTCTTCGAGGCCTCGAGCCGCCGGCTCCTCCCGGCCAAGTACGCCCACATGACGCCGGAGGAGCTGGACGTGCGCCTCAGGCTGCTCCGGGCGACGGTCGGGACGAGAAGGTAGACCGCGCCGGCGTGCCGGACGCGGGGGAGGTCGGCCGGGGCGCTAGACTTCCGCCGTGTCCACGAGCCGGAGCCCGAAGAAGGAGGCGACGTACGCCGACCTCCTCGCCTTGCCGGAGAACGTGATCGGCGAGATCGTCGACGGGGAGCTGTTCGCCTCCCCGCGGCCGGCCGCACCCCACGCCCGAGCCTCCTCGGTCCTTGGCGGCGACCTCGGGCCGCCGTTCGACCGGGGGCGCGGCGGGCCGGGGGGCTGGTGGATCGTCGACGAGCCGGAGCTGCACTTCGGCCGGCAGGTCCTCGTCCCCGACCTCGCCGGCTGGCGGCGGGAGCGGATGCCCGCTTTCCCGACGGACGCGTTCTTCACGCTCGCCCCCGACTGGGTCTGCGAGGTCCTCTCCCCCTCCACGCAGCGCCTCGACCGGGTGCGGAAGCTCGCGGTCTACCTCGAGGAGGGGGTGACGTGGGCGTGGCTCGTCGACCCGCTCGCCCGGACGCTCGAGGTCTTCGAGAGCCGCGGGAACCGCTGGACGCTTGCGGGGGCCTTCGAGGGGGACGCCGTCGTCCGAGCCGTGCCGTTCGACGCGGTGGAGATCGAGATCGGCGGCTGGTGGGTCCCGGGCGCCGAGCCGCCGCGCTAGAGGGCGACGAAGCCTCCTCCCGCCGCCTATCCCCCGAAGTCGACGTCGTCCGGGAGCTCGTTCGGGTTGGCGTCGTCCTTCGGGAAGTAGAGTGCGAGGACGCGTCCCGCCTCCGCGACGCCGAGGACGAGGCCGCCGGTGAAGTCGCCTTTCCGGAACCTGCCTGCGACCGCGGCGCTCACGCCGTCCCAGAACACCTGCCCGACCTTCTCGTGAATCCCCTCGTCGCCCAGCACGACGAACCTCCGGCGCGAGGGGACGAGGAAGAAGAGGACGCCGTTTCGGCGGACGGTGGCGGTCATGCCGAGGCGCTCGAAGGCCCGCTCGGCGGTCTTCCTCACGTCGCCCCAGAAGAACGTCGAGATGGAGACCCGGATCTCGCCCGTGGTGCCGCGCTCGGCCTCCACGATGGCGGCCTTCACCGCCTCCTCGTCGATCAGCAGCCGCAGCCGCGCTCTCAGCATCGCCGCCTCACCATCCCCCGGTGGCGCCGCCGCCGCCGGAACGTCCGCCGCCGCCCGAGTATCCGCCGCCGCCCCCGCCGCCTCCTCCCCGGCCCCCGGAGAGGATGTTGACGAGGAGGTAGAAGGCGAGGCCGGGATTCGTGACGAGGAGGACGAGGAACCCGACGACGAGGAGCCCCGCGAAGACGAGCTGGAGCGGAGTGAGCTCGGGCGCCGGCCGCTCGGGGCCGCCGGAGGAGGGCGCCGCACCTTCTCCGGCGAGGTCCGGGCGGATCGCCCCGACGAGCGCGCCGACTCCGGCGTCGAGCGCGCCGTCCGGGTCGCCGGCCTGAATGCGCGGAGCGATGACCTCGCGGATGACGCGGGAGGCGACGGCGTCGGGGACCGTCCCCTCCAGCCCGTAGCCGACCTCGATCCGGATCTTCCGGTCCTGCGCGAGGACGAAGACGACGAGGCCGTCGTCGAGGCCCTTCCGGCCGACCTTCCAGGCGGCGAAGGTCCGGACGGCCCAGTCCTCGACGGGCGTCTGCCCCGTCGTTTCGCCGATCCAGACGAGCACCTGGTGGCCGCTCGCGCGCTCGAACCCCTCGAGCCGCGCGTCCAGGCGGGCGAGCCCCGCGGCCGAGAGGAACCCCGCGGTGTCCGTCGCCCAGCGCGTCGGGGGTGCCGGCAGCGGCGCCTCGGCCGCGAAGGCGGCCAGAGACACGAGGAGCAGCAGTCCGGCGAGGAGTCGTTTCATCGTGTTTCGTGGGCGGGTCGCGCGGCGCGACCCGCCCGCTCTCTTCTGGGTTCTAGAACTTCACCGCCGGTGCGGTGTCGGCGCCGGCCTGCGCCTTGAAGTAGACCTTCTCGTTGAACCGGCTCCCGAAGAACCCGGCGATCATCACGGTGGGGAAGCTCATCCGCTTCGTGTTGAAGGCCTGGGCCGTCTCGTTGAAGCGCATCCGCTCCACGGCGATCCGGTTCTCCGTCCCCTCGAGCTGGACCTGCAGGTCGCGGAAGTTCTGCGTCGCCTTCAGGTCGGGGTACTTCTCCACGACGACCATGAGGCGCGACAGCGCGGACGAGAGTCCGTCCTGCGCCTGCTGGAATTTCGCGAAGGCCTCGGGGTCGTTCGCGATGCCGGCGGCGTTCACCTGCCCCACCTTCGAGCGGGCTTCCGTGACCGCGGTGAACGTGTCCTTCTCGAACGCGGCCGCCCCCTTCACGGTCTCCACCAGGTTCGGGACGAGGTCGGCGCGCCGCTGGTAGACGTTCTCCACCTGCGCCCACTGGGCCTGCACCGCCTGGTCGAGCGACACGAGCCCGTTGTAGGCCGAGACCCCGAACATGGCGATGAAGAGCACCGCCACGAGGCCGAGGCCGAGGCAGCCCAGTCCGAACTTCTTGCTCATGCTTCCACTCCTTTGCGTCGGTCGGTCCCGCCGTTGCGGACGCAGCCGGGCGCCGGGAACCCGGGAAGTCTATCCGGCCCGCGCCCCCCTTCGGGCTGCGAGGCGAGCGGCCTCTCTCGAGGTAATCCACGTTCTGCCGTGAGCGTCCGGACGCTCGAGCTGCCCGCACCGCATACTGCCGGCATGAGCTCCCGCACCTCCGGCAACCGCCACGACCTCGCCGCCCTCGCGCACCGGGTGATGCGCGAGCGCGGGTTCGCCCCCGATTTCGAGCCGGACGTCCTCGCCGAGGTGGAGGCGCTCGATCCGCAGGCCGGCGAGAAAGACGGAGGTGCCCGGGATCTGACCGGGCTCCCCTGGTTCTCGATCGACAACGACGACTCGCGCGACCTCGACCAGCTCTCGGCCGCGGAGAGGCTCCCCGGGGGAGCGGTCCGGCTCCTCGTCGCGATCGCGGACGTCGACACCTTTGTTCGCGACGGCACGGCGACGGACGGCCACGCCCGGACGAACACGACGTCGATCTACACGGCGGGCGGCGTCTTCCCGATGCTCCCCGAGCGGCTCTCCTACGACCTGACCTCGCTGAACGAGGACGGGGAGCGCCTCGCGGTCGTCGTCGAGATGGTCGTCGAGCGCTCCGGCGCCGTCTCGGGCTCGAGCGTGAGCCGCGCGCTCGTCAGGAACCGCGCCCGCCTCACCTACGACGCGGTCGCGGCCTGGCTGGACGGCGAAGGACCGATGCCCGAGCGCATCCGCGCGATTCCCGGGATGGAGGAGCAGGTCCGGATGCAGGACGAGGCGGCTCAGGCGCTGAAGGCGGTGAGGCTCTCGGAGGGTTCGCTCGTCCTCCAGTCGACGGAGTCGCGTCCGGTCTTCGACGGGGAGAAGCTCGTCGACCTCGCGCCGCAGGAACCGAGCCGGTCCAAGGAGCTCATCGAGAACCTGATGGTCGCCGCGAACGGCGCCACGGCACGGTTCCTCGAGGAGAAGGGCCTTCCCTCCCTCCGTCGCGTGGTGCGGGAGCCGGCGCGGTGGGCGCGGATCGTCGCGGTCGCGGCCGAGTACGGCGAGGCGCTTCCCGCCGAGCCCGACAGCCGCGCGCTCGCCCTCTTCCTCGCGAAGCGCCGGGTCGCCGACCCGCTCCGTTTCCCGGACCTTTCCCTCGTCATCGTGAAGCTCATGGGGGCCGGTGCGTACGTGGTCGAGAGGCCGGGCGAGGACGCCCCCGGGCACTTCGGCCTCGCCGTGAAGGACTACACGCACTCCACCGCGCCGAACCGCCGCTACCCCGACCTGATCACGCAGAGGCTGCTGAAGGCCGCGGTGGCCGGGGCGCCTGCTCCCTACACGGCCGAAGCCCTCGACGACCTGGCGAGGCACTGCACGGCGAAGGAGAACGACGCGAACAAGGTCGAGAGGCACCTCAAGAAGTCGGCGGCGGCGCTCCTCCTCTCCACGCGGGTCGGCGACCGCTTCGACGGGGTCGTCACGGGGGCCAGCGAGAAGGGGACCTGGGTGCGGCTCTTCTCCCCCCCGGTCGAAGGGCGGGTCGAGCGGGGGCAGGCCGGGCTCGACGTCGGGGACAGGGTGACGGTCACGCTCCTGTCGACCGACGTGGAGCGCGGCTTCATCGACTTCGCGCGCGCGCGGTAGAGCGGCAGGCCTCCGCCGCCGGAGGTCGTGAGAGGCGTGGGCCTTCCTGTCGGGCCGCCGTCCGGCGGCACCCGCGAAAGTCCGCGCCGCGGCGGGGCGCCCGTCGTCGAGGACGAAGGGGACCGGCAGGTTCACCGGGGACTCGGTGATCCTGCCCGCCTCCACGCGGACCTGTCGCTCGGCGATCGTGCGGCCGGCGCGAGGGCGGGTCCGGACACGCGACGCCCTTCACGAGCTGGAAGAGCCCGAAGGACCCGTTGAGGACGAGGGCGAGCCCCGGAGCCGAGCGCACCCGTTCCGCCGGCGCGTTGGTTCCGGCCGGGGCTACAGGACGAGGTAGAGCGTGAGGAGGATCCCGAGGACGCCGAGGAGCGTCGCCAGCCGCTCGTGGAGGCGCGCGTCGCGCCCGGGGGGACGGTCGCCCTCCGGGAGCGTCCTGAGGAAGGCCCGGTGCTCGCGCGCCGCGACGAGGATCGAGAAGGTCCCGGCGAGGACGAGGCAGACGCCGATCGCGTGCGAGAGGGGCGCGAATCGTGGCGTATGCGCCTCGGCGCCGAGCTGCGCGGCGGCGATTCGGAGGAAGAGGCCGAAGCGGGCGACGAGGAAGCCGAAGGCCATCACCGTCAGGCCCGTGCGGATCCACGCGAGTAGGGTCCGCTCGGCGGCGAAGAAGACACGGGGGTCACCCATGCCCAGAGACTACACGGTGCAGGGAGGACGAGAGACGCCGGCGCGGAGCCGCTGCGATCGCCTCGCCTTTCGTGACACGATCTTCGGGATGACGATGGAGCTCGAGGGGGACCGCCGTCCCCGCCCCCGGTACCACCCATGACCCCTGCCCGCGTTTCCGTCCTCGACCTGGCCTTCGTTCCCGCGGGGTCCACGCCGGCCGAAGCACTGCGCCACACGCGCGAGCTCGCGCAGCACGCGGAGCGCTGGGGCTATCACCGCTTCTGGCTCGCCGAGCACCACAACATGACGGGCATCGCGAGCGCGGCGACGTCGGTCGTCATCGGATTCGTCGCCGGCGCGACGAAGACGATCCGGGTCGGGGCCGGAGGCATCATGCTGCCGAACCATGCTCCGCTCCTGATCGCCGAGCAGTTCGGCACGCTCGAGTCGCTCTACCCCGGCCGCATCGACCT
>CAYVPO010000134.1:0-10082 GCA_964453825.1 uncultured Holophagales bacterium | reverse complement strand
CCTGGCGTGAGGGAAGCCGAAGGAGTTACGTCTACCACCTACACTCTACGGCTTCCGTAGAGTGTAGGTGGTAGACCTGACCCCCAACCCTATTCCCAGCGGAGGGCGTCGATCGGGTCGAGGCGGGCGGCCTTGAGGGCGGGGTAGAGGCCGAAGAAGAGGCCGATGGAGATGCTGACCCCGAGGCCGACGAGGATGCTCCAGAGCGGCGTCGCGGTCCGGAGGGGGGAGACGGCGCCGACGACGAGGGCCGTCAGGACGCCGAGCGCGACGCCCGCCGCGCCGCCGAGGGCCGTGAGCGTCATCGCCTCCGTCAGGAACTGGAGGCTGATGTCGCGCCGGAGGGCGCCGACCGACTTGCGGAGGCCGATCTCGCGCGTCCGCTCCGTCACCGAGACGAGCATGATGTTCATGACGCCGACGCCCCCGACGAGGAGCGCGATCGCCGCGATGAAGACCATGACGCCGGAGATCGCGTTCGTCACCGCGGTCATCTCCTTGATCATCTTCTCCGCGGTGAAGATGGCGAAGTCGTTCGGCTCGTTGAACGGCACCTTGCGCCGGGCGCGGAGGATGTTCGTCCCCTCCTCGATCGCGGCCGGGATCTGCTCGGGCGACTTCGGGATCGTCGCGATGTGGAGCGTGTCGCCCCGCGAGTTCTTCACCTGCGGGAAGAAGACGTCGAACGTCGAGATCGGGATGACGATGATGTTGTCGGGGCTGCCGCCCATCTGCGAGCCCTTCTTCTCGAGGAGCCCGACGACGAGGACTCGGCGGCCGTTGATCGTGATCGGCTGGCCGAGCGGGTCCTTCCCTTCGAAGAGCGACTTGACGACGTCGGCCCCGATGACGGCGACGTCGGTGCCGTGCTGGACGTCGACGTCCGCGATGTTCCGCCCGTCGGCGAGAGCCCAGTTGTTGCAGACGAGGTAGTTCTCGTTCCCGCCCGTGACGGTCGGCGAGTTCGCCTCCTTGCCGTTCCCCTTCACCTTCGAACCGCCCCAGAGGTAGCGCTCGGGCGAGACGGCGGCGATGGAGGGGGCGAGGCGGGCGATCGCCTCGGCGTCCTCGAGGGTGAGGTCCTTCCGGTTCCGCTCCTCCTCGGGGGGCCGGTGCCCGCCGCCGAAGAAGCGCGGCTCGAACTTCTGGAACTGGACGAGCGTCGTCCCGAACGACGAGAAGGCGTCCATCGTGGACCGGTTGAACCCGGTGACGAGGGCCACCATCGCGATGACCGTCCAGACGCCGATGACGATCCCGACGATCGTCAGGAAGGCGCGGAGCTTGTGCGCGCGGAGGGCGATCGCGGCGAACCGGAGGTTCTCGCCGAGGGTCCTTCGAAGGGCGTCGAAGATGCGCTCACTCATAGCGGAGGGCCTCGATCGGCGGGAGGCGCGAGGCCTTGACCGCCGGGAAGACGCCGGCGACGAGGCCGGTGAGCGTGGCGAGGAGGAGGCCGGTCGTGATGAGGAAAGGCGTCACGAGGGTCGGGAGCGGCGTAAAGGCGTTGATGAGCTGCGAGATGACCCAGCCGAAGAGGACGCCGACCGCCCCGCCGCCGAGCGCGAGGAGCGTCGCCTCGAGGAGGAACTGCCGGAGGATGTCGCGCTTCCTCGCCCCGATCGCGAGGCGGATGCCGATCTCCTTCGTCCGCTCGACGACCGAGACGAGCATGATGTTCGCGATGACGATCGCCCCGACGAGGAGGGAGATGCCGCTTATGAAGGCGAGGAGCGCGAACGCGCCCGCCGAGATCGAGCGCCAGACGACCTGGATCGCCTCGGCGGTGACGAAGGAGACCGGGTCGGGCGCCGACGGGGCTGTCTTGCGGAGCGCCCGGAAGATCGCCCGCGCCTCGTCCATCGAGGCGGGGATCCCCTCGACGCCGCCGCGCGCCTTCACGTAGATGCTGACGTTCCGCCTCGTTCCCCAGGCCTTCGCGAGCGCCTCGCGCGGGACGTAGACGACGTTGTCCTGGCTCTGCCCGAAGACGGAGCCCTGCTTGACGAGGAGGCCGATGACACGGAACGGGATCCCGTCGATGGAGATCGTCCGCCCGACGGGGTCGAGGCGCGGCCAGAGCTCGTCGCGGACCTCGGTGCCGATCACCGCGACGAAGGAGCGCCGCTCGTTCTCGGACTCGGTGAAGAAGCGGCCGAGGTCGACGTCGAGGTTCGAGAGCTCCGCGACGTTCGCCGTCACCCCCGCGATCTGGACGTCGGAGAGACGCCGGTTCCCCGAGCGGACGGAGCGCGTCGTGCCCGAGCGGGCGCCGACCGTGACGGCGTTCTTCGCGAGCCGGCGATACGCCTCGAGGTCGCTCTTCTGGATCCGCTTTCGCTTCAGGGCGTCGAGGAACTCCTCCCGCGACGTGATGATCCCGAAGCGCTCGATCGTGTAGACGTCGGGGGAGAGGGAGAAGAGCTTCGTGGCGACGTAGTTGTTGAGCCCCGAGATGACCGACACCACCGCGATGACGGTCATCACCCCGATGATGACGCCGAGGAGCGTCAGGAACGACCGCAGCTTGTGGGCGCTGATGGCCCGCCAGGCGACGCGGAGGAGCTCCCCGTTCAGCATCGAGGGCCTACGACTTCTTCTCGTCCCGCGGGACGCCGCTGTTGTCGACCTTCACCCGGTCGCCGATCCGGAGGGCGCGGAGGGCGCGGAACGGCCCGGAGACGATCTCCTCCCCGTCCTTCAGCCCGTCGACGACCTCGATCTGGAGCTCGGCCGTGATGCCGGTCTTCACCTTCCGGAACTCGACCTTCCCGTCCTTCGCGAGGACGAAGACCCCTTCGACGTCCTTCTTCTCGCCATCGGAGGCGGAAGGCGTCGGCGTCGGGACCGGCTTTTTCCCCTTCTCCGGCCGCTTCAGCGACGCTTCGTCGGCGACGACGAGCGCCGGGATCGGAATGGCGAGCGCCCCCGGACGCTTGTCGGTCTCGATCTCTCCCGAGACGGAGAAGCCGGGCCGGATCGCCGCCGGCGGCTCCTTCAGCTGGACTTTGACCTTGAAGTTGACGGCCGTCGCGTCGGTGCCGAGGGCCGACTTCGTGATGGGGCTGCCGCCGATCTCGGTCACGACCCCCTCGAACTTCCGGTCGGGCCAGGCGTCGAGCGTCATCTTCGCCTTCTGGCCGAGCTTCACGTTCGGGATGTCGGTCTCGTCGACCTCCATCTCGGCCTCGACGACCGACATGTCGGAGATCGTCAGGAGGACGGTGCCCGGGTTGTTCATCGTGCCGACGACGGCGTTCTCCCCCTGCTCGACGGGGCGGGCGGTGACGATCCCGTTCATCGGGGCGACGAGCGTCGTCTTGCCGAGCGAGTCCTTGCTCGCGAGGAGCTGCGCGCGCGCCTGCTCGATGCGGCGCTCGACGGCGTTGAGGGACGCCGTGGCCGCGTCGAGCGACAGCTTGGCCTTCTGCATCACCTGCTCCGAGGTGATCCTCGCCTCGAAGTTCTTCCGCTCGCGGTCGTAGTCCCTCTTCGCCTGCTCCACCGTCGCACGGTCCGACTCGCGCTGGGCGAAGAGCGCCTCGAGGTTCGCCTGCTGGGCCTTCGTCGTCGCGTCGTACTGGGCCTTGTCGATCTGGAGGAGGAAATCCCCCTTCTTCACGACGTCCCCCTCCTCGACGGCCAGGTTCACGATCTGGCCCATCACCTGGGAGGAGATCTCGACCTTCGTCTTCGCCTGGACCCGGCCGCTGCAGCTGACGGTCGAGACGAGGTCCGCCTTCCCGACCTTCGCCGTCGTCACCCGGGTCAGGTTCCGGTCCTTGCCGGCCACGGAGGCGACGATGACGAGAACGACGACGAGGGCGGCAACCGCCCCGAGGATCCATTTCAGCCGGGAGCTCATCTCTCTCGCGTTCCTTTCGAACGGTGCCGTGGGCCGGCGCCAATCGTGGAATACGAAGGACGGGGGCCGGGAGTTTCCCTTTCCGGCGGTTCCGGGGCCGGAAATCGAAGGGAGCGAGCCGTTTGCCCGTCCCGAGGGGGTCAGCCGGAGACGACCCGGTTCCGCCCCTCGTCCTTGGCCCGGTAGAGGGCCGCGTCGGCTCGGCGCAGAAGCTCGGCGGCCGCCGGGGGCCGGGGAAGGCTCTCGGTGGAGGCGACGCCGACCGAAACGGTCACGGGAACGGGCACGCTCACCCCGAGCGGACGCCACTCCGTGGCCCGCCGGATCCGCTCCGCGACCAGGGCCGCGGGAACGAGGCCGGTCGTCGGCAGGAGGATCGCGAACTCCTCTCCCCCCAGGCGGGCGGCGAGGTCGCCCCTTCGGCAGCCCCGCTGCAGGACCGCCGCGAAGGCTGCGAGGACCTCGTCCCCCACGGCGTGCCCGTGGGTGTCGTTCACGCGCTTGAAGTGGTCGAGGTCGAAGGCGAGGAGGCTCGCCGGCTGGTTGTGCCGCTCGATCCGCGAGAGCTCCGCGTCGAGCGCCTCGCTGAAGGCGCGGCGGTTCGAGAGGCCGGTGAGGGGGTCGGTCAGGGCGAGCTTCTCGAGGATCTCGTTCTTCGACGCCAGGTCCGAGAGGGCGCGCTGGAGGCGGAGGCCGACTCTGACGCGCGCCTTCAGCTCCACGGGCTCGACCGGCTTGACGAGGTAGTCGTCGGCGCCCGTCTCGAGGCCGGTCACCTTCGCCTCCGTCTCCCCCTGCGTCGACATCATGATGACGTGGGTGAAGCGGGTCTCCTCGGTCCCTTTCAGGATCCGGCAGAGGGTGAGACCGTCCATGTTCGGCATCTGCCAGTCTGTGACGACGACGTCGGGGCGGTGCAGGCGGACCTTCCCGAGCGCCTCCTGCCCGTCCCCGGCGCTCTCCACCTCGTAGTCGGCCGCCACGAGTACCCGCTCGAGGACCCGCCTGGAGAGGGCATCGTCGTCGACGATCAGAATGCGCGAGCGAATCTGGGTCATCAGGCGGGTCCCGGGCGTGGGCGCGGGCGCGGGCGCGCGGATTCTCCCACACGGGGCGGGATGGCGGAGGAGGAGGGATTCGAACCCCCGGGACCTTGCGGCCCAACGGTTTTCAAGACCGCCGCCTTAAACCACTCGGCCACTCCTCCGGCGAAGGAGCTGGCGGACAGGGGGGGATTCGAACCCCCGGTAGGCTTTGAAGGCCTACGACGGTTTAGCAAACCGTTGGATTAAGCCACTCTCCCACCTGTCCGCTTCCCGCGGGCAGGGAAGTCTATATCAGGATACGAGAAAGACCGGCCGGGATGTGCCCCCTCGAACGCGGGGGGTCCGGGGGGCGGCGTCCCGCGTGGCGGAAGCTTACGGAAGGGCGATCGCTGCATCGCAGAAGCCGGGGGGTCCGGGGGGCAGCGACTAGCGCCACCCGGAGAGCGCGCCCCCCGGAGAGCTCAGGGCCTCCGGATCTCGGCGAGCCCTCCGCAGTAGGGCCGGAGCGCCTCCGGGATCGCGACCGACCCGTCCTCCCGCTGGAAGTTCTCGAGGATCGCCACGAGGGTCCGCCCGACCGCCAGGCCCGAGCCGTTGAGCGTGTGGACGTACTCGTTGCGGCTCTTCCCGTCGACCATCCGCTTCACCCGAATGGCCGCGCGGCGGGCCTGGAAGGCCCCGAAATTGGAGCAGGAGGAGATCTCGCGGTAGGCGTCCTGCCCCGGGAGCCAGACCTCGAGGTCGTACGTCTTCGCCGAGGAGAAGCCCATGTCCCCGCGGCAGAGGACGACCCTCCGGTACGGAAGGCCGAGCCGCTCGAGGACCGTCTCGGCATCCCGGGTCAGCTTCTCGTGCGCCTCGGCCGAGTCTTCGGCGCGGGTGAACTTGACGAGCTCGACCTTGTCGAACTGGTGCTGGCGGATGAGGCCCCGCGTGTCCTTTCCGGCCGAGCCCGCCTCGGCCCGGAAGCAGGGGGTGTACGCGCAGTAGGAGATCGGGAGCTCCTCGTCCTTCAGGACCTCGTCGCGGTGGAGGTTCGTGACCGGGACCTCGGCCGTCGGGGCGAGGTACCAGTCGGTGTCCTTCAGGCGGAAGAGGTCCGCCTCGAACTTCGGGAGGTTGCCCGTCCCGAAGAGCGACGCCGCGTTGACGATGAACGGGGGCAGGACCTCCCGGTAGCCGTGCTCTCGGGTGTGGAGGTCGAGCATGAAGGCGATGAGCGCCCGCGAGAGGAGCGAGGCTTCGCCGGACAGAACGGTGAAGCGAGCCCCCGTCACCTTGGCGGCCCGCTCGAAATCGAGGATGCCGAGGGCCGTGCCGAGCTCCCAGTGGGGCTTCGGCGCGAAGGCAAACCTCGTCGGCTCGCCCCAGCTCTTCAGGACGACGTTCCCCTTTTCGTCCTCCCCGTCCGGGACGCTCTCGTCGGGGACGTTCGGGAGGGTCTGCTCGATCGCGAAGAACTCCCCTTCGATCTCCTCGACCCGCTTTTCGCCGGCGGCGACCTCTCCGCCGAGGGCCTTCGCCCGCTCCATCTCGGCGGTCGCGTCCTCCTTCGCCTTCTTCTTCCGCCCCACCTCGGCCGAGAGCGTGTTTCGCTCGGCCTTCAGCGCCTCGACCGAGGTCAGGAGCTTCCGGCGCTCGGCGTCGAGCTCGCCCCAGCGGGCAAGGGCGCCGGCGTCGTACGTCCGGTTCCGGAGGAGCTGCGGCATCTCGGGGAAGCGGGTGCGGAGGAAGTCTCGGGCGAGCATGGGACGCAGATATTACGGCGGCCCCGATAATCGGCCGGATGGAGAGGCTCCCGGTCGGGATCGTCGTCGTGAACTGGAACGGTGGGGCGCTCCTCGACGCCTGCCTCGACGCGCTCGCGGAAGAGCCGGCGTCGCGGCTCCTCGTCGTCGACAACGGCTCCGACGCGGAGGAGCTCCGGCGGCTCGCGGCGCGCCCTGGCGTCTTCGTCCTGCCGCTCGGGGCGAACCGCGGCTTCGCCTCCGCGGCGAACGGCGGGGCGATCGACGCCCGGCTGAAGTCGCTGCCCTACCTCGCGTTCGTCAACAACGACTCCGTCCTCGAGCCGGGCTACCTCGCCGCGTGCGTCGCCGCGCTGGAGTCCGACCCGGGGCTGGCCGCCGTCCAGGGCGTGATCCTGGACGGCGAAGGACTCCTCGCCGACGGCCTCGGGATCGCGTGGAACCGTCGCCTCGAAGCCGTCCAGCTCGGCCATGGAGAGCCGCCGCCGCCGGCCGGCGCGCCCGCCTTTCCGGTCCCCGGCGTCTCCGGCACGGCGCCCGTCTTCCGGCGGCGGGCGTTCGAGGAGGCCGGAGGCTTCGCCGGCTCCTTCTTCGCCTGGTACGAGGACGCCGACCTCGCCCTTCGGCTCCTCCGTTCCGGAGCGCGCTTCGCGTGCGTCCCCGCCGCCCGGGCCCGCCACGCCGGATCGGCGACGGGACGGCGCATACCCGAGCGGAAGTGGCGGCTCCTCCTCGGGAACCGCCTCCGGACGCTCCGGCGCAACCTCTCGGCTTCCGCCCGCCTCTCCGCGTTCCTCGTCCATCCCGTGCCGCTCCCCGCCCTTCGCGACGCCGTCCGCGAGCTCGGCGCCGGGCGCGCCCTCCGGATGCTCGCCGCCGCCTCGGCGGCGGTCGCGCGCTGCGCGGCCGAAGACCGCGCCGCGCGCCGCGGCCCTCCTCTCCTCCGGAGCCTTCCACGTTGAGCGACCCTCTCGCCCGGGTGAGGGCGGTCGTCGTCTCCTGGAACTCGGCCGGGCACGTCGGCCGGGCCGTCGCGTCCGTCCCTCCACCGGCGCGGGTCGTCGTCGTCGACAACGCCTCGACCGACGGCTCGGCCGAGGAGGCCGAGCGGGCGGGCGCCGTCGTCCTCCGCCGGACGTCGAACTCCGGGTTCGGCCCGGCCTGCAACGTCGGAGCGGTTCCGGTGGACGGGCTTCCCGACGCCGAGGCGCTCCTCTTCCTGAACCCCGACGCCGCGCTCGTCGACGGCCCCGCCGCGCTCGCCGCGCTCCTGGCCGAGCTCGACTCCGCCCCGGACGTCGCGGCCGTCGCGCCCGTCCTCGACGGAGCCGGGCAGGAGGAGTTCCAGCTCCGGAAGCTGCCGACGCTCGGGTCGCTCGCCCGGGAAGCGCTCCTCGTGAATCGCCTCTTCCCGTCGAACCGGGGCTTCCGCGCCGAGCGCTACCTCGACCAGGACCGGACCCGCCCGTTCGACGTCGAGCAGCCCGCGGCCGCCGCGCTCCTCGTGCGGCGCACGGCGTTCGAGCGGGTGGGCGGCTTCGACCCCGCGTTCGCCCCCGCCTGGTTCGAGGACGTCGACCTCTCTGCGAAGCTCCTCGAATCGGGGTACCGTATCCGCTTCGTCCCCGCGGCTCGCGCGAGCCACGTGGGCGGGACGACGATGCGCGCGCTCCCCTACGACGACTACCTCCCGCTCTACACGCGGAACCTCCTCCGATACCTCGGGCGTCATTCCGGGCCGGCCACGCGCGCCGGGGCGAGGGCCGTCCTCGCCGCCGGGGCGCTCCTCCGCCTCGCCCTACTCCCGTTCGTCCGAGGCGACCATGCCCGGCCGGAGGCCGCGCGAGCGTACGTCCGCGTCCTCCGCGGCCTCCTCGGGCTCGGCTTCCGGAGCGCGCTCCTGCCGAGGGAGAGCTGAGTGCCGCGCGTCGTCGTCTCCCTCGTCACCCACGACGAGTCGCGCGACACCGAGCGGCTCCTCCCGACGCTCTTCGCGCAGACGTTCCGCGACTTCGCCCTCGTCGCCATCGACAACCGCTCGGAGGACGGCACGCGCGCCGCGCTCGCGGCCGCTCAGAAGGTCGCCCCGGTGCCGATGGAGCTCGTCGCCTCCCGCGAGAACCTCGGATTCGCCGGCGGACACAACGTCGGGATCGCGAAAGCGATCGACCGGGGCGCCGAGTGGGTCCTCGTCCTGAACGCGGACGTCGTCCTCGCGCCCGACTACCTCGAGCGGCTCCTCGCCGACGCGGACCGGCCCGGCCGGGAATGGGTCGGGGCGTTGACCGGAAAGATCCTGCGGGCCGACGGACCGGAGCTCGAGCCGACGACCGTGGTCGACACGGTCGGGATCCGGATGACGCGCGGCGGACGGCACTTCGACGTCGGCGCGGGAGAGCCCGACACGGGCCGGTGGGATCGGCCCGCCGAAATATTCGGCGTCTCGGGGTGCGTCGCCCTCTACCGCACCGCGGCCCTCGCCGACACGAAGATCGCGACCGGCTTCTTCGACGACGACTTCTTCGTCTACCGCGAGGACGTCGAGCTCGCCTGGCGCCTCCGCGGACGCGGGTGGACCGCCCGCTGCGTCCCGTCGGCCGTCGCGTGGCACCGGCGCCGGAACCTCCCCGAGCGCCGGAAGTCGATGTCGGCCGTCGCGAACCTTCACTCGGTGAAGAACCGGTTCCTCCTCCGGATCAACAACGCCGGCCCGGACCACCTCCGCGCGACGTTCCCCCTCACGTTCGCCCGGGACGTCGTCGTCGTCGGAGCCTGCGTCTTCCGGGAGAGGACCTCGCTCGAGGCTCTCCGCTGGCTCGCCCGGAACCGCGATCGGCTCCTCGCGAAGCGTCGCGAGGTCCTCGAGCGCCGGACCGTCTCCGACCGGGCGCTCCTCCGCTGGTTCGGGCCGGACCCGGGGGGCGCGCGGATTCCGGACGTGGACGCGTGAGGCTCGCGATCCTCGGGACGCGCGGCGTTCCGGCGGCGTACGGCGGGTTCGAGACGCTCGCCGAGGAGCTCTCCGCACGACTCGCGGAACGGGGGCACGACGTGACCGTCTACGCACGCCGCGGCGCCGTCCGCGAGGCGGTCGCCCGCTGGCGCGGCGTCCGCGTCGTCTTCGCGCCGACGCTCCGGCAGAAGTATCTCGACACGGTCGTCCACGGCGTCACGTCGGGCCTCCACGCGGCCGTCGCGGCGTACGACGCCGTCCTCGTGTGCAACGGCGCGAACGCGCTCGCCTGCCGGCTCCCGCGGCTCCTCGGCGCCGGGACGCGGGTCCTCCTGAACGTGGACGGCCTCGAGCGGAACCGCCGGAAGTGGAACCGTCTCGGAAAGGCGGTCTACGCGCTTTCCGAGCGGCTCTCCTGCGTCCTCCCCGACGTCGTCGTGACCGACGCGGAGGAGATCCGGCGGTACTAC
>CAYVPO010000133.1:0-10091 GCA_964453825.1 uncultured Holophagales bacterium | reverse complement strand
CGCTGCCGTCCGAGACGGCGGCCCGCGTCGTCTTCCTCCGCGGGAACCACGAGGACGCCTGGCTCAAGGCGTGCCGGGAGGGAGCGCCCGAGTTCGTCCTGCCGCGCGGGAACGGCTGCTATGCGACCTACCGTTCGTTCACCGGCGGGCCGGTTCCGGGGCCGGGCGACGACCCGACCGCCGAGGAGCTCCGGGCGATGGCGACGGGCGCGTTCCTGCCGGCCGACGTCGTGGCGTGGATGGAGGCGCTCCCCCTCTTCCACGAGGACGAGCACGCGATCTACGTCCACGCGGGACTTCCTCACGACGGCCACCGCTGGCTCCACCCTTCCGAGGTGCTCGACCCGCGCCCCCTCCTCTGGCAGCGGAGCCGGGCCTTCTACGAGGGCTACGCGGGGAAGAGGGTCGTCTTCGGCCACACGCCCGTGAGGAAGCTCCCCCAGGGCCAGTCCGTCCACACGCCCGGAGACCCGCTCGACGTCTACGTCACGGCGTCGCTCGCCGGCATCGACACGGGGGCGGGGATGGGGGGCTTCCTCTCGGCGATCGAGCTTCCCGAGCTGCGCGTCCTCGACGCCCGCTGAGGGGGCGCGGTCCGGGCGATCATCCGCGCCATGCCGCTCATCCCCCTCTCGCCGATCGACCACGTCTTCACCGGCCGGGGCGCTTACCCGATCGAGTTCGTTTTCGCGTACGAGGGGGCGATCGACGCCGGGCGCCTCGAGGCGAGCCTCCGGAAGACGATCGAGGTTTTCCCGCCGGTCGGGAGTCGCTTCGTCCGCCTCGACGAGGTCTCCCTCGCGTTCAAGTCGCACGACGGCGGATGCGTCTTCTCGACGGCCGCCTCGCCGACGGAGTGGGCGGCGACGCCGCGCAGGGACGTCTTCCTCGACCCGGTGAGCGGGAGGGAAGGAGAGCCGCTCGGGCGAGCGCTCCTGACCCGGACGCCGTCCGGCTGCATCCTCGGCTTCAGCCTCTCGCACGCCGTCGCCGACGGCTACTCCTACTTTCATTTCCTCACCAGCTGGGCGCGCGTCTTCCGCGGCGAGCCAATCCTCCCGCCGACGCACGACCGCGCGGCGCTCGCCGCGGGCCTCGACGGGCCACCGGACGGAGACGCGGCCGACGCCGCCGGGCTCTTCCGCGCGGGCCCGCGTCCCGAGGTCGACCGCGTGCACCTGACGATCCACCGTCACGTCCTCTCCCGGGCCGAGCTCGTCGCGCGGCACGCGGAGGCCCAGGAGGGGAACCCCCTGCGCCTCTCGCACAACGACACCGCCGCCGCCTGGCTCTGGAAGACGCGTCTCGCGGAGTGGTCCGGCGACGACCCGTCGCTCGAGACGTACGTCAGCTGCCCGGTCGACTTCCGTCGGCTCATCCCTTCGGCCGGCCCGGCCTACTTCGGCAACGCGGTCGCCCTCGCGAAGGCCTCGATCCCGAAGGGGGAGCTCGCCGCGGCCCCGCTCGGCGACCTCGCGACGCGCGTCCGCCGCGCCGTCGACGCGGTCGACGCCGAGGCCGCCCGCCGCTCGCTCGCCGCACTCGAGTCCCTCCGCCGCTCCGAGGGGCTCGGGGCGATGGAGGAGTGCCACGTCGTCCACCCGACTCAGGGGCTCCTCCTGACGAACCTCTCGCGCCTCCCCGTCGCCGAGGTCGCGTTCGACGCGGGGCCGCCCGTCGCGTTCGAGATCCTGACGCCCGGCGTCCGTGGCGCCGTCGCGCTCCCCGCTCCCGACGGCGGCCTCGACCTGCGCGTCTTCCTCCCGTCCGCGTGAGCCACAATCGCGCGGTGATCCACCGTCGCTTCACCCTCGCGAGCCGGCTCGGCGAGCCGATCCACGGCGATCTCCGCCTCCCCGACGGCCCCGGGCCGCACCCCGTCGTCGTCTGCTGTCACGGCTTCAAGGGCTTCAAGGACTGGGGCTTTCACCCCTGGCTCGGCGCGCGCCTCGCCCAGGCGGGGCTCGCGGCCGTCCACTTCAATTTCTCGCGCAACGGGGTCCGCGCCGTGGACGGCGACATCGAGGACCTCGACGCCTTTCGGCAGAACACGCTTTCGATCGAGCGCGACGATCTCGACGCGGTCCTGGGTGCGGTCCTGTCGGGAAGGATCGACGCGTCGCTCGACGCGGCCCGGCTCGGCCTCCTCGGCCACAGCCGCGGCGGCGGCCTCGCCCTCCTCGGCGCGTCGGAGCGCCGCGAGGTGAACGCGCTCGTCACCTGGGCCGCGGTCTCGCACTTCGACCGGATCGCCGACGAGGCGACGATCGAAGAGTGGCGCCGCAGAGGCGTCTACGAGGTCGTCAACTCCCGCACGGGCCAGCGTCTCCCGATGGGGGTCGCGTTCCTGGACGACGTCCTCGCGAACCTCGCCCGCCTCGACCTCGCCGCGGCCGCGCGGCGCCTCGCCGTTCCGTGGCTCCTCGTCCACGGGACGGCCGACCCGACCGTGCCGTTCGACGAGGCGAAAGAGCTCCACGCGACGTCCGCCGGGCGCGGGCGTCTCCTCGCGGTCGACGGGGCGGGGCACACGTTCGGCGCCGTCCACCCGTTCGCCGGACCGACAACGCATCTCGAGGAGGCCGCCGGGGCGACGCTCGCCCACTTCCGCGCCGCGCTCGCCGAGGCCGCGCCGGCCTGACCGGCGGAGATGGACCACCCGCCCGCGGACCGGCCCCGGAGGAGCGTCGCGGTCGCGGCCGTCTACCTCCTCGCCCTCGCCTGGATCCTCGGGAAGGCCGCGCTCTTCCGCGACCGCGTTCCGCCCGGAGTCCCGCCCGACGAGCCGGTCCACGTCTCCTACGTCGCCTGGCTCGAGACCTCGGGGGCGCTCCTCCCGCGCTACGAGGAGATGCGCCTCCTCGAGGCGGACGGGCGATTCGGATCGCTGCCGTCGTACCTCGCCCACCCGCCCGCCTACTACCACCTCCTCCGCGGTCTCGCGCGCGCCACGGGCGGCCTCTCCGCCAGGCCTCTCGACGCGGCGACCCGCCGGCTGCGTCTCCTGTCGGCGCCTCTCTTCGCGGCGGCCGCCGCGCTCTTCCTCTGGCTCGGCTTCCGGCGCGCGGCGTCGCTCCCGGCGCACGCCCTCTACGCGGCTTCGATCGCGACCGTGCCGCCGCTCGCGTTCGTCGGCTCCGCCGTGAACAACGACGTCCTCGCGTTCCTCGCCGGGGGCCTCGCGCTCCTCGGCTGCGCACGCCTCCTCGAGGGGCGCGCCGGCGCGGGGACCGGGACGCTCGTCGGCGCGGGCCTCGCGCTCGCGCTCCTTTCGAAGGCGACGGCCGGGCTCCTCGTCCTTCTCGCCGTGGCGGCGGCGCTCTCCCTCGCGCGCCGCACCGTCCGCTGGGAGGGGGACGCTCGCTTCCTCCTCGCCCTCGCGCCGTGGCTCCTCCTTCCGGCGCTCCATTACGTCCCGATCCTCGTCCGCTACGGCACGCCGGTCCCGTCGCTCGAGGTCGTCGACCCGGAGGCGTTCGCCCGCTCGGCGTTCGTGGAGGCGCCGGGCGCCCCGCGCCTCGGCGTCGTCCCGTGGGCGATGAAGCTCCTGAAGGTCTTCGGCTCGACGTGGCTCTCGCACATCGCGCACGTCTGGCTCCCGGTCGGTCCGCTCCCGACGCTCGCCGGCCCGGCGCTCGCCGCTCTCCTCGCGGCGTTCGGGCTCTTCCGACGGAGCGGGCCGGGAGAGAGCGCGGAGAACCCGCGCGACGACCTCGTCCGGGCCGGCGCCGTCGCCCTCGCGGCGACGCTCCTCGTGAACCTCGCCTGGGCCTGGGACGGCTACGTCGCCACGGGGCGCCTCGGAGGGATCCACGCGCGCTATTACCTGCCGCTCCTCCCGGTCCTCGCGCTCGCGGCGGCGCGCGGGCTCGAGCGCCTCCCCGCACGCGGACTCGCGCGCGATCCCGGGCGGGGCCTCGTCGCCGCCGCGGCGGTCCTCCTCCTCGTCCTCTTCGACGCGGGGGTGACGGCGCGCTACCTCGCTCTCTTCCCGGCGCCCTGACGCTCCCGGGGCGCGCGCTACACGCCGTTGCGGGCGAGGAAGCGGGCCGAGGCGCGGGCGACGACCTTCCGGTCCTGCTCCACCTCGCCTCGGACGTAGTAGAGAGGGTGGGCGGTCGTCTTCTCGACGACCCCGCGGATGACGACGCCCCGCTCGAGGACGACGGGCGCGCGGTAGCGGACGTCCATCTCGGCGGTCACGGCGACGACCCCGATCGAGAAAAGCGCGTGCGCCATCGCGCCGTCGAGGAGCGCCGCGACGATTCCGCCGTGGAGCGTCTCGGGATAGCTCTGGAAAACCTCCCGGCACGCGAAGAACGCGGCGACGGAGCCGTCGGGTTGCACCCGAAATCGGAGCTTCAGCCCCGCGGGGTTGTCGGGACTGCAGAGAAAGCAGCGGGGGTGCTCGGCGGCGCGGAGGGCGTCGAGCCGCTCCTGGCTCGGAGCCGAATCGTCCGACGGTTTCATCGCTTCAGACCTCGGCGCCGCAGGGCCTCCTCCTCGACCTTCAGGCTCTCGGCGCGCGCCTTCAACGCGGTGGCGCGGGCGGCGACGTCGGCGAGGGCCGTCGCGGGATCGGTCGAGCCCGTCGCGGCCTTCAGCGCGCGGAGCATCCCGAGCGCGTCGTCGAAGCTCGCGAGCGTCTCGCGATGGTGGGCGGCGCAGGCTGCCGGCGGGGAGATCGCGAGGAGCCGGCGGCGCGCCTCCTCCGCCTCGCGGACGAGCCCGTCGAGGCCCGACGCGTCACCCCGCGCGAGGGCCACGGCCATTTCGTTCGCCGTACTTTCCGGGTTCCCCGCGACGCCGGAGGCCTGGATCGCGTCGACGGCGTCGAGGTAGGCCGCGACCGTGGCCTGCTCCGGATCGTCGGGCAGCGGCGCGAGGTCGGGAGCGGACACGGGCGTCGGGAAGGTGGACGCGGGCGGCTCGGGAGCGGCGTGCCACACGGGCTGCGGCGCGGAGGGCGACGGGGGCTCCGCGAAGGCGGAGTCGACACCTGCCTGAGGCACGGGCGTGGAGGAGTCGACTCCACCGGGCTCCACGGAAGCGGCGGAACCCGGGACCGAAGGCGCTGACGGCGCCCCGTCGCCGCTCGCCCGCCCGAGGAGGAACGCGACGGCGATGAGCGACAGCCCCGCGACGCTGGCGAGGGCGTAGAGGAGTCTCCGGTCGATGCTCACCGTCGCCACGCGCCGCTCCCTACCGGTGCTCCGAGAGACGTGTGGAGTCGCCGGGATCGGCGATCGCCCGTCCGCCGCGCCGGGGCTCCCGCGCGAAGGCGGCTTGAACCTCGAAATCCGAGAGGCGGCGGCAGATGAGCGTCATCGGGGTCCTCGGGTCGAGTCTACCGGGGGCCGCGGTCGTCGGCGCCTCGACAGGTCGCGCGTTTGCACGCGAGCTCGCCCGGTGGCCCGGCCGCCCGGGGCCGTTCCGGGCCCGACGTCCGCGAGCGTAAGCTTCCCTCGCCGCATGGATCGGGCGACGCGAAACGCGATTCGGCGCCGGCCTTCGCCGGGGCGCACGAGATGAAGAAGGCCCGGTTCGTCGGCGGAGCGCTTTCCGTCGGGCTCTTCCTTCTCGCCCTCGCCCTTACCGTCCGTTCCCGGAGCTGGGCGCCCGGCTCGGCGCCGCGCGCGGAGGAGGCGCCGAAGTCCTCCGCCCCGACGGAGGAAGAAGACTCACGGGACGCGCAGGGCTTTCTCCACGGTCGCGTGACGACCCTGGCCGGCGCGACGTGGGAAGGGCGGCTCCGCTTTGGAGGCGATCAGGAAGCCTTCTGGGGCGATGCCTTCAACGGCCGGAAGGTCGAGAACGGATGGGTCCGCCACGTCCCTCCCGACCGGCTCCCCCGCGAGCGTCGCGGCTTCTCCCTCTTCGGGCTGGAGCTCGGCCGCCGCGAGCGCCCCGTCCGCTTCGTCCGTCTCTTTATGGCGCGTTTCGGCGACCTCTCGCGGATCGAGGCGCACGGCGGGAGGGTGCGGGTGACGCTGAAGAGCGGCGCCGTCGTCGACCTCGACCGGCTCGAGGCGAGCGACTTCGACGACGGGGTCCGCGTGTGGGACCCGCGGCGCGGCATGGTGGATCTCGACTCGACGCGGATCCGCGTGATCGAGCTCCTCCCCGGCCCGAGCACCGGCCCGGTCCCCACGCGGCTCCAGGGGACGGTGACGACCCGGCAGGGCTCCTTCCGCGGCTTCCTCCAGTGGGACCGGGAAGAGTGCGTCGGGACCGACGAGCTCGTGGGGCGCACCGCCGAGGGGGTTCGTCGAATCCGATTCGACACGATCCGTTCCCTCGAGCGGCGCGAAGGGGCCGTCCTCCTCGTGACGCACAACGACGGCCGGCAGCTGTCGCTCGCCCGGGCGCCCGGGCGGGGCTGGGGCGGCCGTGGAACGTACGTCGACGACCCCCGCTACGGCCGCGTCCTCGTCCCGTGGGAGGCCCTCGAGCGGGTCGACTTCGAACCGGGCGGTAGCGGTCCTTCCTACGAGGACTTCCCGCCGGGCACGCCGCTCTCGGGGACCGTCTCCACCCGCGATGGTCGCCGTCTCTCGGGCCGCCTCGTCTACGACCTCGACGAGAGCGAGGTCACCGAGACGCTCGACGCGCCGTCTGCGGGCGTCGACTACATGCTGCCGTTCGGGCTCGTCGCCTCGATCGAGCTCCCCGGCGCGGACGAGCGCCCCGCGCCCCGCGCCCGGGTGACCCTCCACGGCGGGGAAGAGCTGCGCCTCGAGCTCGCCGGCGACCTCGGGGCGAGGAACGCCGGCCTCCTCGTCTTCGTCGCGGACCGCCCCGATCCGGAGTTCGTCCCCTGGGCCGACGTCGCGCGGGTCGACCTCGACCACCCGAAGGGCATCTACCCGCCGCCTGGGAACGTGGTCCCGGCGGCGACTCGGAGCGATCGGCGTGAGCTCGCGCCCGGCCCGGTCGGAGATCGGCCGGCGCGCTAACGCACGGGGCGCCGCCCGACGAAGACCTCGTAGCCCGCCGCCGTCGAGTGCTCGAGCGGAACGACGAGCGCTTCGAAGCCGGCCGCGGCGAGCGTCTCGAGCCAGAACGCTCGCGGGAAGAGCCCCATCTCGAGCCGGTCGTGGGCGACGGTGACCTCTCCGCTCACCGCGCGCAGGAGGCAGGCCATCTCGACGACGAACCGCTCGGCCTCCGGGTCGGGGCGAAAGCGCCATTCGAGGTAGCGCAGGCCTCGCCCGTCGCCGTCGCTCCCGCCCGTGTCGCTCCCTTCCTCGAACGTCTCCGTCACGCAGTCGGGCTGGAAGAGCGCGACCCCTCCCGGCGCGGTGTGCGCGAACGCCGTGGCGGCCGCTGCCACGAGCTCCTCGCGCGTCGTCATGTGGGAGACCGCGTCGTGGAGGAGGACGGCGTCGAAGAGGCGCCCGAGCCTCACGCTCCGCATGTCGCCCTCGACGTGCTCGCACTGGGGGTTGAGGCGCCGGCTGAGCGCGAGCATCGCGGGAGAGAGGTCGACGAGCGTCGCCGCGAGCCCGGGCTTCATGTGGAACGCGACGTGCCCCGCGCCGCAGCCGAGGTCGAGGAACGTCCGGGGCGGGCGCACCGCGTGCTTCTCGAAGAGCCGGCGGTAGAACGCCGCCTCCTCCGGGTAGTCCTCCACCGGCGTCAGGAGCGGGTACCACTCGGCGAGGTCGCGGTAGAGCCGGGGCGTCGCATCCCGGGAGCGCGGGTCCGAAGAGCTCATGGCCGTCCTCCTCCCGTCGACCCATCCGGGCCGGCCGGATGACGAAGCGCCAAGATAGCAAGGACGGGAAAGCGGAGGCCCTGCCGAACGCGGTATTCCTGTCGGGAGAGGGGAGCGAATGGCTGCGAAGGACGCAACGCGCGAGGACTACAGGGAGCGGGTCAACCGCGTCATCTTCCACGTCGAGGCCCGGCTCGGCGAGTCGATGACCCTCGAGGAGCTCGCCCGCGTCGCGCGCTTCTCCCCCTTCCACTTCCATCGCATCTTCGCGGCCTTCACCGGCGAGTCGCTCGCGGCGTTCATCCGCCGGCTGCGCCTCGAGCGCGCGGCCCAGCAGCTCCTCCATCACGGAGTCCCCGTCACCGACATCGCCCTGGGGGCCGGCTACGAGACCCCCTCGGCGTTCACCCGGGCCTTCGCCGCCCTCTTCGGCGTCAGCCCGACCGAATACCGAAAACGGCGCGAGCCCGCCCTTCTTCGAGGCGCGAGGCCTCTCGCGCCGCCGACCGAGCAGGAGATTCCCATGATGACCCCCCAGACCCGAACGATCGACCCCATCCCCGTCCTCTTCGTCCGCCGGACGGGCCCTTACTACCAGGCGGCCGCCGACGCCTTCGGCGTCCTCTGCGCGTTCGCGGGGCCGCGCGGCCTCCTCGGACCAGCCGCGCGGATGATCGGCATCTCCCACGATGACCCGCGTGTCACTGACGAGTCGAGGTTCCGCTACGACGCGTGCCTGACCTTCGACCGCGACGTGAAGGAGGAAGGGGAAGTCGGCCGGAAGGCGATCGCGGGCGGCCGGTACGCCGTCTTCCTCCACGAGGGCGCCTACGAGGGCCTTCAGGCGACCTACGACGGGATCTTCGGCACCTGGCTCCCGGCCAGCGGCGAGCGACTGCGGGACGAGCCCTCCTTCGAGGTCTACCTGAACAGCCCCGACCAGGTGAAGCCAGAGGAGCTCCGGACGGAGATCTGGCTCCCCCTGAAGTAGGGTCGATGCCACGCCCGGCGGGCCTCAGAGTTCGACCGGAGCCTTCGAGGGAGAGCCCGAAAGGGGCTAGCCTGGGAAGGATGCGACCCGCCGTGCTGGCACTGCTACTCCTGAGCCCGCTGCCTCTCCTCGCTCAGCCGCTCGCCGAACGCTACGCCGCGCTCGGAACGACGATCGTCACGACCTCCGATCACACGATGTTCCCGCACTCGAAGCGGGCGAGCGGCTACGTCTACGAGGGGAAGACCTACCCGGCGGACCCGCACTACCGCGACCGGACCGTCGTCATCTTCGTCCCGAAGGGCTTCCGTTCCGGGGAGACGACCGACCTCGTCTTCTACTTCCACGGCTGGAGGAACGACGTGGACCGGACGCTCGCGACCTTCCGGATCGCCGAGCAGCTCGTCGCGAGCGGCGTCAACGCGGTCCTCGTCCTCGCCGAGGGTGCGAAGGACGCCCCCGACTCCTTCGGGGGGAACCTGGAAGAGGCGGGCGTCTTCTCGAGCCTCGTGGCCGACGTCCTCGCGACGCTGAAGGAGCGAGGCGTGATCGAGAAGCCCCGACCCGGTTCGATCGTCCTCGCGGGGCACAGCGGCGCCTACCGCGTGATCTCGTTCATCCTCCTCAGGGGCGGGCTGACGGAAAACGTCCGCGAGGTCTACCTCGTCGACGGCCTGTATGGGGAGCTGGAGAAGTTCGCCCGGTGGGTCGAGCATTCGCGCGGAAGGCTGGTCGTCATCCACACTCTCGGCGGCGGGACGCGCACCCGGACGCTCGACTTCATCGACGACCTGCGGGCCTGGGGCGTTCCCTTCGCGGAGGTCGCCGAGAGCGCCGTGACAGCCGGCCTCCTCCGGAACAACCGCATCGTCTTCATCGAGTCGCTGCTCGCGCACGACGACGTCGTCGCCGCGCAGGAGCAGCTCCGCACGTATCTCGAGACGGGAGTGCTCGGCCGTCGCTGAGAGCTCGTTCGGTGAACCCTGTGCCAGCTCCGGCCCGCCAACGCGAAACGCCGGCATCTCTGCCGGCGTCCGTCGATCCGCTTCCCCTCAGCGGGTTAGCGGGGAAGGTCAAATGGCTCCGCGATCGGGCTGCCAGGCGAACCGAGTTCTCAGAACGGGGCTGAGGGGTCAACTCGCTCTGAGCCTCGTGGAGTGCGGCGGGCCTGGGCTTCGGCGGTTCGCGCCAAGGACGAACTCAAGAATGGGGTGCCGCTCGGAGGCCGCTGCGGCCTGCGGCCTGGGCCGCGTTCAGGGCCTGTGGCCGCTGCGCTGCTCGCTTCGCGAGCCCTGGACCCGCCCCGGTCCTCGGCCCGTTCTCATCTATCGGGGAGATGGCGAGCCTTCTCCCAGCGGGGGGAAGCGACGGAGGGATCGGAAG